>JBOEHC010000141.1:0-8267 GCA_050633765.1 Gammaproteobacteria bacterium | reverse complement strand
CATTCTCATGCTCACTAAACGCACCCACTTGCACAAATACTTGTGGAGTAAAATTCGAAATTGTTGATGCCTCTACAAGCGCAGCTGTTGAATGTTCGTTTACAGAGCCTGATCGCATCACAGCTTTTTCTTGCTTCGCACGGTTAACGCCAGCCGCTTTATTTTGCTCAGGTTGGTAATTACGTGGGTTAAGTGCACGCACTTCCACTAAACCTGTTCCCTCTTTAACAATATCCAATCTAGTTGCCGCAGTGTAAGACAAATCAATTATCCTATTTCCATGAAATGGACCTCGATCATTTACTCTCAATATAACTTGTTTATTATTTTTTAGGTTTGTCACTTGCACGTAGGTTGGCAAAGGCAGCTGTGTATGAGCTGCTGTCATGCCATACATATCATACGTTTCGCCACTAGATGTACGTCTTCCATGAAATTTTTTACCGTACCAAGAAGCAATTCCACGCTGCACATATCCTTCACTACTTGGCAGCGTATAATAGGTTTTACCAAACACTACATACGATGGCGGATTACCATATTTACTGCGCGGCTCTTGCCTAGGAACAGCATCAGCTGAGTTAGATATTTCTGTCTGTTGAGTAACGGGTGGAGGACCATCTGATGATTTATGCAGCGATGAGCATGCACTGGCAACAAATATTACCAAAAGCCATACCGTTGAGTAATGGATAGATTGAATAGGATTAATTTTGAACAACGTAGTCTTTAATGTCTTTTTTGATTTGCTGGCTCAATTGATAAACCGCCATAGCGTACATATGGCTATGATTATAACGAGTAATGACGTAAAAATTATTAAATCCTAACCAATACTCATCAGAATTATTATTTTTAAACTCAAGAAGTGCAACAGCTTGTTTTGCATCTGCATTATGCTCAGCAATCACATCATATTGAGGCAACTCAGAAACGGATGCAACTGGTTTAAGACCTTTTTCTAATAATGCTGTATAACGCTTACCTTGCACTTTTGCTGGCACGGTTATTATTTCACCCGTCTTCCAACCATGACGTTTAAAATAATTTGCAACACTACCGATCACATCCTCATTACTATCCCAAAGATCTCGCGTACCGTTAGCATCAAAATCAACTGCATAGTGTCGATAACTACTGGAAATAAACTGACTCTTGCCCATTGCCCCGGCATAGGAACCTTTAATTGCTAAAGGATCTAGATTCTCTTCTTGTGCTAACAATAGAAAATGCTCTAACTCACTACGAAAAAATTTTTGCCTAGGTGGATAGTCAAACCCTAGTGTTACAAGCGAATCAAGTACAGGATACTTACCTTTATAACGACCATAAAACGTCTCAACACCAATAATAGCAACTACAATTTCTGGTGGTATGCCATATTCTTTCTCAGCAGCGGCTAGAATTGGCGCATTATCACTCCAAAATACAAGACCCTCTTGGATGCGCTTATCAGTAATAAATATTTTTCGATATTCTTGCCAATTTTTTTTCTTCTCAGCAGGTCGCTGAATCGCATCTAATACTTGTGTTTGAGTAGTAACGTTTTTAAATAAACTAGCTAACAATTCTTTAGAATATTTATTCTCCGATGAGAAATCATCTATAAACTTCTTTACATCTACCCTGCTTGCATAATCATTCTCAGCAAAGCTCGAGGGAATATATGTAAATAATAAAACTACAATTAAGCCAAAATTCTTTTTCATATTATTAGTGAGATAAAAATTTACGGTGCGAGTGAATAGACATTAATATTCCAAATGCAGCTAATATTGTAACGGCTGAAGTACCACCATAACTAATTAATGGTAGCGGCACCCCCACCACAGGAAGCAAACCGCTCACCATTCCAATATTAACCAAAAAATAAGCAAAAAATGACAAACTTAGACTTCCTGCCAATAATCTTGAGTAGGTGTCTTGTGCGCGTGATGCAATTGCCAAGCCGCGCATTACAATAAACCCATATGCACACAATAATAAGATCACACCAAGATATCCAAACTCTTCACTAAATACTGCAAAAATAAAGTCGGTAGACCTTTCAGGAATAAAATCAAGTTGTGACTGAGTTCCATTCAGCCAACCTTTTCCATAAATTCCACCAGATCCAATTGCTATCTTAGACTGTATTATATGGTAACCAGTTCCAAGTGGATCACTCTCTGGATTCAACATAGTAAGAATACGTTGCCGCTGATAATCATGTAGGTAAAACCAGAATATTGGCATTGAAGCCAGTGCTATACCACCGAATACTGAAAGTAGTCGCCAGGTAATACCCGCTAGAAATATTACACAAATACCGCCAAACGAGATTAACAATGCCGTGCCCAAATCTGGTTGCTGTAATACCAAACCGGCGGGAATCACGATCATCAAAAGTGCAATAAATACTTGCAAGATCGTTGGCGGCATAGGTTTCTCACTAAAATACCACGCCACTATCATCGGCAAAAAAATTTTCAATAACTCAGACGGCTGGAAACGCACGATTCCGAGATCTATCCAACGCTGCGCACCTTTGCCGCTATATCCAATTGCCATCACTACAAACAATAATGCGATACCAATTAAATACAACCATGGTGACCAACGTGCTAATTCCTTTGGAGGGATTTGTGCTAGAAAGAGCAATGCGGCAAAACCTATAGCAAAACGAATAGATTGCCTAATAATTGCTGCCATTTCACCACTGGTTGCACTATACAAAACAGCTAACCCAACTGTACAAAGTAACAACAAAGAAACAAATAATGTTGGATCTATATTAAATAAATTCCGCTCTTGCTTAATTGGTGAAGTTACCAGTGAGTCTTTAATTGAATAAGTGCTTGCCATTCCCTAATCCTCGTTAATGCGCAGATGCGCTTACTAGAGAATGAATTTGCGTAGAAGAAGTTTTACTTACTTGTGATTTTTTCTTATTGCCATAAATTTCAGACAACTCTTCTTGGCTTAATAAATAGTGATCCATCACTGCTCGCGCCACAGGTGCGGCAGATTTGCTACCACCGCCGCCGTTCTCAACTATTACTGCAATCGCTATTCTTGGATCATCTGCAGGCGCAAAAGCAATAAATAATCCATGGTCACGTAGTTTCTCGCTTACGTTTTCTTCTTCGTACTCTTCATCTTCTGCTAAACCAAATACTTGCGCCGTACCTGTTTTCCCAGCAATTTTATACTTTGCATCCTTACCTATTCTAAAAGCCGTTCCATTAGGTTTATGCGCCACCTCAACCATGGCTTCGATTACTTGATCCCAATACAAATCATTCTCCACATATATACTCGGCATCGCTGTAGCACTTGCAAGCTCTTCTTCTTGATTTTGATGTCGAGTTGCGCGCAAAAATCTTGGCCGCACACCTTGGCCACGCATCGCAAGCGCGCTGGTTGCGGCAGCTAGTTGCAAAGGAGTAGTCAACATATAACCCTGCCCAATACCTGTAATTACTGTTTCGCCTGGATACCAGGGTTGTCCATACACTGCTTTTTTCCATTGCACCGAAGGCATTAGACCCTTTGCCTCACCCCAAGTATCTAATTCTGTACGAGAACCTAAATTAAATTGGTTTAAAAACTCTGAAATTTTATTGATACCTAATTCTGTCGCCAAAGTGTAAAAATATACATCGCAAGACTGTGCAATAGCTTTATACATATCTACTTTGCCGTGGCCACCTTTTTTCCAGTCACGATATTTTCGCTCATGCCCAGGTAACTTATAATACGGCCCTGCATACATCGTTTCTCCAGCCCAGGTAGCACCATAATGTAATCCAGCCAAAGCCATCATCGGTTTAATTGTAGAACCTGGGGGATACTGGCCCTTAAGTGCGCGATTAAACAAGGGGCGGTCCAAATCATCACGTAATAAAGAATATTGTTTGCTACTAATTCCATTTACAAAAAGATTTGAATCAAACGTTGGCGTGCTGACAAAAACCAATACTTCACCGGTAACAGGATCCATCGCAACAACTGACCCATTACGATCACCTAATTTTTCTTGCGCAATTTTTTGCAATCTAGAGTCAATTGATAGGATTAGATCATTACCAGGAGTAGGTGGTACTTTTTCTAATACTCGTAATTTTCTTCCTTGTGCATTTATTTCAATATGTTGGTACCCAACTTCACCATGTAGCAACTCTTCGTAAAACTTTTCAACACCTACTTTGCCAATATGGGTTGTGCCACTGTATTTTTGTTTATCTATATTTTGCGCTTCCTCAGCATTAATACGTCCCACATAACCCAGTGCATGAGTATTCATCCCAGCATAAGGATAATACCGATTGGCACGCGCTGTAATTTCAACTCCAGGAAAACGATGACGGTTGACTGAAAACTTTGCTACCTCCTCTTCATTCAAATTTATCTTAAGCGGAATTGATTCAAACGATTGCTTTCGCTTTACATCTTCAAAAAATTTTTTTAAATGATGTTCTTCAAGTTGAATGTATTTCCCCAACTGCTTAACTACTCGCTGGAGATCATCTACTTGAACAGGAGTAACTTCGATCTGATAGCTTGATTTATTATCTGCGAGTAATTTCAAATTGCGATCAAAGATCAACCCGCGTGTGGGTGGAATGGGCACCACTCGGACACGGTTTTCTTGGGATAGTGTTGCGTAGTGTTCATTACTCACAATCTGAAGATGAAACAATCTCGCACCCAGTACAAAAATGCAACAAATTACAAAAAACGCCACCACGTAGACACGCGCCCGAAAATAGCGCTCTTCTAGCTTAGGGTTTTTAAGAAAGTCGCGAGAAGCCACTGGGCCCACACCTTATATAAGAGGTTAATCGATCTGATAATTCTACTCACCTACATTTTATAGTGTATTTCAACAATTTGTGTATTTTTGATTGTATTACTTTAATCAGGATGGCTTATCTTCGATTTACTTATATAATCCAGCACCTGCTGTACCAGTAGAATTAGAAATTCAGCAGAACACCAAAGACCATAATATTAGGAAATTTGCGACCTTTTAGGGAGAAAGATTCATGAGCATCGACCAGATACCTGTCATTCTTGGAGTGGTAGGCCTTATAGTAGCTTTTATCATTTATCGGATAATTTTGAGTTATTCGGCAGGCAGCGGCAAAGTCGTTGAAATAGGCGAAGAAATTCACAAAGGCGCAATGACCTTCATTCGCCGTGAATACACAATATTATTTATTTTTGCTGCCTTCGTAGGTGCTGCGGTTTTGTTGTCACTAGGTTATAAAACTGCAATCGCATTCGCTATAGGCGCTTTATGCTCTTCTGCTGCCGGCTTCATCGGCATGCATACTGCAACAAAAGCCAATGTTCGCACCACAACGGCTGCAAGCGAAAAAGGTCCAGGCGCAGCACTCAATGTTGCTTTTTTTGGTGGCTCTATTATGGGTCTCACGGTTGCAGCAATGGGTTTATTAGGATTAGGTGCACTCTATTTAATGTATGGACGTGATCCCGCGACTGCTCATTTAATCCATGGCTTTGGCATGGGCGCTTCTATCGTTGCATTATTCTCTCGCGTTGGCGGTGGTATCTTCACTAAAAGTGCGGATGTTGGCGCCGACTTAGTCGGAAAGATTGAAGCCGGTATACCTGAAGACGATCCACGTAACCCGGGCGTAATTGCCGATAACGTTGGTGATAACGTAGGTGATGTTGCAGGTATGGGTTCAGATATTTTTGAATCTTACTGTGGCTCAATTATTGCCACCATCGCGATAGCTGCAACCTTGAGCCCTCTGGTATTAGAACAACTTGGCGCAAAACAAACCTTAATGTTTTTACCATTAGGTTTAGCGTCAGTTGGCCTACTTTGCTCAGTTCTTGGCATCATCATTGTTAAAATATTTGCAGCTAAAGCACCCGCAACCGCATTGCGCATTGGCACCTTCTCATCCGCTATAGTTTTTATTATCGCAGCATACTTCACCATTGAAGCACTAGGGGTTAATAATGGAGTATGGGTTGCTGTACTTGCTGGTGCAGTAGGTGGAATTGTTATTGGACTCGTAACCGAGTATTACACCGGTGGCGCGCCTGTACGAAATATTGCTAAAAGTGGTGAAACTGGCCCGGCAACGGTCATGATTTCTGGTTTAGCCACCGGCATGCAATCTGTAGTCGTTCCTGTGTTATCCATCGCTGCAATTATATTCTTTGCGAATCAATTTGCTGATCTTTACGGCGTAGGCATTGCTGCAGTAGGCATGCTTGCAACGGTTGGCATTACCATGGCCATTGACGCATACGGGCCGGTAGCGGATAACGCAGGTGGCATTGCAGAAATGGCCGAGCTTGGTGAAGACGTTCGTGAAATTACTGATGGGCTTGATGAAGTGGGCAACACCACTGCAGCCATTGGCAAAGGTTTTGCAATTGGCGCAGCAGCTTTAGCAGCATTAGCGATCATCACAGCCTTCCTTGCAGAAGTTAGTGCACATGGTAGCGGCAAAATCATTCTAGATATAAGTAATCCGAGAGTGTTAATTGGATTATTCATAGGCGGAATCTTCCCATTCATTGTGGCCTCCATGACTATGACTGCCGTGGGCGATGCAGCGTTTGACATGATTAAAGAAATTCGCCGTCAATTTAAAGAGATTCCAGGTCTTCTAGAAGGCACAGCAAAACCAGATACGGTTCGTTGTGTAGACATTGCAACGACCGCAGCTTTAAAACGCATGATCCCACCAGGCTTGTTAGCGGTCATTGCTCCTGTAGCGGTTGGTTTTGGATTCGGCGCAGAAACGCTTGGCGGCATGCTAGGCGGTGCACTACTTGTCTGCGTACTCATGGCCTTAATGATGGCTAACGCGGGTGGCGCCTGGGACAATGCTAAAAAGTATGTAGAAAAAGGCAACTTAGGTGGCAAAGGTTCTGAAACGCATACAGCAGTAGTTGTAGGTGACACTGTAGGTGACCCCTTCAAAGACACCTCAGGTCCATCGATGAATATCTTGATTAACGTGATGGCAATTGTAAGTTTGGTGATTGCACCGTTACTTTAATTTTTATTTCATACCACAAAAAACGCCGGACTTACTCCGGCGTTTTTTGCTTATAAGCCTAAAGCAATCTCCATATTGCTTCTCTTCTTCACAAAATTTCAATGATTATTCTCCACCTTCTTCAGGAATCTGGAACAAAGCACCTAAGTTGATAGACCCATGCACACTTGGAGATTGAATCCCTTCTAAGTTATTAGGATCTCCTGCATTTAGATTCGAAGCTGTATCGTCAGGCGGGAACAATACCAATGTTTCCAAAAATGCGAGTATTTGACGCCTTTCTCTTGCACGAAGATTTACATAGGAATTTCTTGACTTAGCTGCTTCACCCCCATGTCGCTTAATTACTGCATCAAGATTAATACTGCGTCCATCATGACCATAAGGTGCAGTTGAGCCTACCCCCCAAAGTGGTTCTGTTACAAACTCTTTAACTACCGTTCCATCAAATTCACGCTCGTGAAATGCCGGTCCTAAATCATGCCGTTTTAAATCGGAATAAAAATTATGAACCACAAACTTATCACCATTAGGTTGTATTAAAGGATACGTATCTCCATCATCTTCTGCTGTGAATAATATAGATGCAGTTGCAAACAAATCATTAAAGATACCTTGTTGAGGATTGTAAACCGTTTCAACATCAGCAACACGTCGATCACTATTAATTCTTAATGTTGGCTTATGGCAAGACGTACAACCAATATTTTCCATAAGCTCACGACCATGCTCTGCTTGTCGTGTCACCTGGTACTGACCTGGTTTAAAATAATTCAACAAGTAAAATTCCATGTGGTCCACTAAAGCAGGATCTATTTCATTACTCATACCATCACCATCTGGGTCAGCGATTGAGTCACAGGCTGGTGGTCGCTCAAAGTCATCTAACTCAGGATCATAGACAAATCCTGAGGGACTGGTCATTAACAGTGGGCTTACAGGATCTGTCGCAGCACAAAGCACAGGATCCCATGCCTGCAGGCCCATCTCATCTTTAAAGGCACCCATAATAAATTCACGAATGCTGATGGTTTGTCCATGATGAAAAAAGGGTTTCACCCTTAAGTCTGCGTCTATACCTTCTACTTCAGAAGTTTCTACGGTTCCATCTGGGCTTGCAGAAATCCGACCGAACCTAACTCCTTTACTTCTTAACTCAGCTGTTATTTCTCTGTTTCTGCTACTTGCCTCAGCGATTGCCTCAAATTGAATAGCACGCAGGTCACGGGTCATTTC
>JBOEHC010000140.1:0-6399 GCA_050633765.1 Gammaproteobacteria bacterium | reverse complement strand
CCTACTCCGCCTTTTTGGTTGGTTACTGAAATAATTTTGGTCATGTGTTGCTTTAATTTACTATATTTTACGAGTCGAATTTTTTAACAATTGCGATATGTCGTTGTGCCTTAAGATAAGGAATCTCAATACTATGAATTTGCTCCACATTATATCTTTTTGGCAGGGCTTCGAGGTGCTTTTGTTTACCTAACATGAAAATTATCTGTCCATCAGCGTTTAAGTAATTCAATAGCTGCTGACAACTGGTAAAAAGCTTATCGCTGGCAGCAAAAGCTCTGCTCACCAAGGTAGTAAACTCTTCTTTAGACGCGCAATCAGCTGAATAATCTTCAACTCGTTGATGAACGGCCTGAACATTTTTTAACCTAAGGTCTATGATTACTTGCTGGATGAAGCGGGTCTTTTTAGCATTACTATCTAGTAACGTAAATTGCTTATCCTGACATACGATGGCTAAAGGAATACCAGGAAGACCTGCACCACTGCCTACATCAATTATATTATTTCCATACAAGTGGTGGGTAACTGACAAGCTATCAAGAATGTGTTTACTGATAATCTCATCGGTATCTTCTATCGCGGTGAGATTGTAAGCCTGGTTCCATTTTTGTAACAGCTGTACATACTGTAGTAAGTTATCCAGCTGGGTTTTATCTACGCGAATATTTAATCGCTGCACACCACTGACAAGTAGCTGTGAAGAGTTCATTTTCTACGTTATGACTAAGCGCTATTAATTACGCACTTTTTACTAAGCAATTTTTTGGGTGGGTTTTGCTTTTAAGTGCACTAACAATAATGAAATAGTTGAAGGTGTAATACCTGATATTCTTGCAGCTTGTCCGATAGTAAGCGGTTTGATTTCCATAAGCTTTTGCTTCGCCTCATTCGATAAACCAATAATTGCAGCATAATTCATGTCTTGAGGGAGTTTAACTCCCTCTTGCTGTGCTAATTTTTCAACTTCCGTATTTTGACGTTCAATATAGCCCGCATATTTAGCTTGAATCTCAAGCTGTTCACTGACTTCAGCAGGTATATCACTTAGGTCTTGTGCGGTAAGCTGTTGTAAGTTTTCAAAATTAACTTCCGGTCGACGTAATAGCTCATACATGCTGTATTCATGTTTGAGTTTTTTGCCTAAAACTTTTTCTTCCGCTTCAATGTTTACTTCGCCCGGTTGAATGAAGCTAGTTTTTAAACGTTGCTGCTGTTGCGCTAAAGCATCACGTTTTTTATTAAACGTTTGCCACTGTTGTGCCGGCAAACATCCTAGCTCTTGCGCTGTATCGCTTAAACGCAAATCAGCATTATCTTGGCGCAATAACAAACGAAACTCTGCGCGGCTGGTAAACATGCGATAGGGTTCAATCGTTCCTCGGGTAACTAGGTCATCTATCATTACACCAATATAAGCCTGATCACGACGCGGCACCCATGCTGCCTGTTCTTGAGTACGTCGCACTGCATTGACACCTGCAACCAATCCTTGTGCTGCAGCTTCTTCGTATCCGGTTGTACCATTGATCTGGCCTGCGAAAAACAAACCTTGAATGGCTTTAGTTTCTAAGCTTGCTTGCAAATCTCGAGGATCAAAATAATCATATTCAATCGCATAACCTGGGCGGGTGATATGTGCATTTTCAAAACCATTCACTGAACGAACAAATTTTTGCTGTGTTGCAAACGGTAAACTTGTTGAGATGCCGTTTGGATATACTTCGTGGGTTTGCAAGCCTTCCGGCTCAATAAAAATTTGATGTTGATTACGTTCCGCGAAACGCGTGACCTTGTCTTCAATCGAAGGACAATAACGCGGTCCGGTGCTATCGATGTTGCCGTTGTACATCGGAGACAGTGCTAGGTCTTCGCGAATAATGTCGTGGGTAGAGGGATTTGTGTAACTTATAAAACAGTTCACTTGCTTAGGATGAAGTGCGCGCGATCCCATAAATGAAAATACCGGAGTTGGTGTGTCTCCCGGCTGCGCTTCAAGCTGTGAATAATCAATAGTACGCCCATCAATACGCGGAGGGGTTCCTGTTTTTAAACGACCGACGCGCAACTTAAGCTCACGTAAACGATTTGCCAAACTAATTGCTGGAGGATCGCCTGCACGCCCAGCAGAATAATTATCATTGCCGATGTGTATTTTGCCGCCTAAAAAAGTACCAGTGGTTAACACTACAGACTTGGCTAAAAAGGTTAAGCCACTCTGTGTAACTACACCACGAATACAATCTTGTTGAATAACTAAATCATCCACCGCTTGTTGGAACATTTGTAGATTGGCTTGGTTTTCAACTTGTTGACGAATTGCAGCTTTATATAGTACGCGATCTGCTTGCGCACGCGTGGCGCGTACCGCTGGCCCCTTGCGTGAATTAAGCGCTCGAAATTGAATGCCGCCATGATCTGCGGCTAGTGCCATCGCACCACCCATGGCATCGATTTCTTTAACTAAATGACTTTTACCAATTCCACCAATTGCCGGGTTACAACTCATTTGGCCAATGGTTTCGATATTGTGTGTAATCAACAATGTTTGCGCGCCCATTCTTGCGGCAGCCAAAGCCGCTTCCGTACCAGCGTGCCCGCCACCAATTACGATCACGTCATATTGTTGATCTTTACTTGTCATGGTTATTTATTGTACTGAATGAAGAATCAATACACGACTCCCCAAAAGTAGATTATTTAGCCTCGTTCATTTGCAATATCGATCTATTGGGGTTATTTACCTATGCAAAATTCACTAAAAATCTTGCCAAGCAAATCATCTGCAGTAAATTCTCCCGTAATTTCCCCTAAATTCTGTTGGGCTAAACGCAAATCTTCTGCGGCAAGTTCTAGTTCTTGCCTGCTGTGTAGATGATGTTGCGCAGTACGTATATTTTTTTCTGCTTTTTGTAGTGCAATTACATGTCGACTTCTCGCGAGAAAAGGTGTGTCACCTTGCTCCTCCACTACATTATCTCCTAACAGCCGCTGTCCTAGGTGTTTGATTAAGTTATCTATTCCCATCTGCGTTTTTGCAGAAACAAAAATATTTTTATTGTTATTATTTGAATGTTTATTAGACCTTGGCTGCAAATCAGATTTATTGTGCAGATAAATAACTTTCTCTTTATCTACAAAATCAGGTAGTTGTTCGGTAACTTCTGCATCAGAAACATCTACAACCCACAGAATTAAATCTGCTTCCGCTAACGCTTGTTGGGCACGTTCGATTCCTTTGGCTTCGACAATATCTTTAGTGTCTCGTAAACCAGCGGTATCAATTAAACGCACCGCAATACCTTGGATTTCAATATCCGCACTAAGCGGGTCTCGTGTAGTTCCTGGTATTTCAGTAACAATCGCTACATCACTTTGCGCCAATACATTTAATAAACTCGATTTGCCTGCATTCGGCCTGCCAGCAATTGCAATAGTGGCTCCGGTTTGTAAACGTTCGCCTAGTTTTGCTTGCAGTAGCAGTTCACCCAAAAATTTATTTAACTCGGAAAGCTGGGCGACAAGCTGTTCACTTTGTTGTCGATCAATTTCTTCATCTGGAAAATCTAGGTGCGCTTCTATATGGACACGCATTTGAATTAACTGTGCGAGCACAGACTGAACACGCCGTGAAAATGCGCCTTGCATAGATTTTGTTGCAGTACGTACAGCTTGTTCTGTGGTGCTATTAATTAAATCCGCTATGGCTTCAGCCTGAGCAAGATCTATCTTATTATTTAAAAATGCCCGCAGACTAAATTCACCTGCGACAGCCATTCGCGCACCTAATCTGCACAATGTTTTCAGTAATAACTCTGCAACCAACGGATTTCCATGACAGTGAAACTCCACCACATCTTCGCCTGTAAAAGAGGCAGGTGCTTTAAAGTAAATGACAAGACCCTGATCAATCACATCACCCTGATCATCATAAAACTTTGTATAGGTGGCATGACGATCAATTAATTCTTGCTTGGTAACTTGTATCGCAATGTTAGCTGCGGTCTTACCAGACAAGCGAACAATGGCCAAAGCAGCTTTGCCTGCTGGAGTGGCCAGTGCACAAATCAATTCTTTTTGTTGTTTGATGTTGGGCATGTAATTGAGCGCCCTTATCGTTAGTATTCTAAAGCGAAGCGAATTTAATACGCTTCATTTTCTATTCGCTTAGTGATTACGTATTGTTGCATTATTGACAAGATATTATTCACCAACCAATACAACACGAGCCCGGCAGGGAAAAATGCCATAAAGATAGTCATCATGATAGGCATCATGGCAAATATTTTTGCTTGCATCGGATCTGGTGGCGCAGGGTTTAATTTAAACTGCACATACATACTAATTCCCATTAGGAATGGCAGAACAAATATTGGGTCACGTACCGACAAGTCATTTATCCAAAGCATAAACGGCGCTTGTCTTAGCTCAACGCTCTCTATTAATACCCAATACAATGCTAAGAACACAGGCATTTGTATTAAAATAGGTAGACAACCTTTTGCCGGATTTACTTTTTCCTTTCGATAAAGATCCCAAGTTGCTTGCCCAAGCTTTTGCTTATCGTCTGAATAACGTTCTTGTAGTGATTTTATTCTCGGCTGTAACTTGCGCATACGTGCCATAGACTTATAACTAGTTTCAGATAATTTGTAGAAAATAAGTTTGATCACAACCGTAACTAAGATGATTGCCAAACCCCAGTTATTAACTAACTTATGAAACCACTGCAATAACCAAAATAATGGTTTAGAAAGAATTGAAAACATGCCGTAATCAACGCTTAGATCTAATCCTTTAGCAATCTTTTTCATATCGCTTTGAATTTTAGGTCCAGCATATAGCTGTCGATTAAACTCAACACTGCTATTCGGTGCTGCAGTTTTGGCATCAGATAACATTCCAATTAATAATTGTTCTTCGTTAGCGGCTTTTACGGATTTGCTATAAAACTTATCTTTATCGGTGGCGTCAGCAATCCATGCCGATACAAAATAATGTTGCAGCATAGCTACCCACCCACCTTCTACCTGTAGGTTGATAGGCTCATCTTCGATGTCGCCAAACTTATGCTTATGGTACGCGCCATCAAAATACGCCGTGCCAGTGTAAGTAGGTAGCCGCAACCAACTGCGCTTTTCAGATATCGGGCTGTGACGTAGTTGTTGATATTGTCTACCCACCCATGCCACATCGCCTTTATTAATTACCCGATGTTTAACATCAAAAACAAACGATTCTCGATAAAAAGTAAGTGTCTTTTCTACGCTAATGCCATTATCGCCATTCCAAAACATCTTAACGACCAATTGATCATCGCCATCCGATAACTCATATTCAGTTTTTTCTGCTGTGTAGATTTCATGATGAGTAGGTGCAACACCTCTAATGGCCTGTCCATTTATCTTGTCATGACGCAAGCCTGATTGCGCAACGTATGTTCGGTTATTGCTATACATTAACCTGAACGCTTCATCTGGTTGCTGTAATGAAACCGGATAAGTTGGTAAATCTATTTGGCGAACATCACCTCCACGAGTATCAATGATTACATCTAATACATCGGTTCGGACATGAATTTTTTGGCTTCTATTATTATTCTGACTCGCAGTGGCGTTGTTTTCTTCAGCAGCTGCATTGCTCGCTTGCGTTGCATCTAATGTGTCAGGTAAATCGTCAGAGTTATCGTAGCTATCTGTATTTGTATTCGCAGTATTTTGCTCCACAGTAGAGTCTTGTTGAGCAATAGATGCCGGCGCTTGTTCTTGCTGCCAGGTAAGCCAGACGATATACAGCAAAAATGCTAGTGCTATATATAAAAAGAATCTTTGATTTTCCATCTTCTACTTATGTGTATGTTTTTCTGGTACCAGATCAATTCCACCCGCATGCCACGGATGACAAGATGCAAGTCTTTTAACCGCTAACCAACTACCTCGATATGCACCATGTTGTTGAATAGCCTGTAACGCAAATTGTGAACAGGTCGGATGAAACCTGCATTGTTGGCCCAGCCACGGGCTAAGCACAAACCGATATATTATAATCAGAGTGATTAATATTTTACTGATGGCGGCGTTCATTTTTTCTTAAAGCTTTTTCCAGAGAGTTTCCATTTGTGCTCGTAGGCTATTGCGTTTAATTATTTTTATTGGCCGCTTAAGAATCACAATGAAATCATTTGCAGGCAGTATTGCTTTGTTTGACCGAAAGCTCTCACGAATAATTCTTTTAATTATGTTTCGATCTACTGAGCGATTTGCCCTGCGCTTAGCTACTACAATTCCTAAACGTGGTTGGCCTATAGAGTTTTCTCTAGATAGTATGGTGAAGAATTCGCTGCTTGATTTTGTTGCCTGATCAAAGACTCGAGTAAATTGGCTAGCGTTTAGTAGCCGA
>JBOEHC010000139.1:0-8518 GCA_050633765.1 Gammaproteobacteria bacterium | reverse complement strand
GACCAATATCAGCGGTAAAGGTTACGACTTCACAGTCATAAACTTCTTGCAACCACTTGAGAATTACTGAGGTATCTAAACCACCCGAATAGGCGAGTACAACTTTTTGAACTGATGACATAGTATGTATTTAGCTGAAGTGCAAAATGCACGAATTTATGAAAATTTAATTATAACTCGAAAACAAACATTAACATGACAACCCCCTGGCTAGCGAAGAAAACTTAGGTGAGTGAAGAAATCACACAAGAATTTATCCCTTTTGCCAATTCATTACGCGGCTTTTGCCCGGTTGTTATCGATGTCGAGACTGGAGGCTTCAACTCCAACACAGATGCCTTGTTAGAAATTGCAGCCGTATTAATAAATATCAACTCTGAAGGCGATTTGTACAGAAAAGAAACTATCTCTACGCATGTAAAACCATTTGAAGGTGCAAACTTAGAACCTGCTTCACTGGAAGTAAATGGCATTGATCCTCACCACCCTCTGCGCCTTGCACTAGATGAAAAACAAGCGCTACCACACATATTCAAACCAGTGCGTAAACATGTAAAAGAAAATAAATGCACTCGCGCAATTCTTGTTGGTCACAATGCTTTTTTTGACCTCGGCTTTCTTAATGCCGCAGCCACGCGAACGGGAATTAAAAATAGTCCGTTTCACCCATTCAGTTGCTTAGACACCGTAAGCCTAGGCGCATTGGCTTATGGCCAAACTGTTTTATCTAGGATTATTGAAGCAGCAGAAATAGAATGGGACAACAGTAGCGCGCATTCGGCAGTTTACGATGCTGAGAAAACCGCCGATGTATTTTGCAAAATTATGAATATGCGCAAGCAGCTAGCATGCCATACCGCCGATCAATCAAAAATGTAATTAAGCTTCTTTTGCAGCAGCTTCGGTTACCATTTTTTGCAACTCACCATTCTCATGCAGTTCCAAGGTGATATCGCAGCCACCAACAAGTTCGCCATTGATATACAACTGCGGGAAAGTTGGCCAGTCTGCATATTTCGGCAAGTTTTCAAAAACTTCTGGATCCATCAATACATTCACATACGCAAATTCATGGCCGCAAGATTTTAATGCTTCTGCTGTACGACTGGAAAAACCACACTGCGGCATTTGCGGGGTTCCTTTCATATAAAGAACCACGGAATTAGTCTCTACTTGTTCTTTGATACGATCTAATACATCCATATCCAAACACTCCAAATTTGATTTAATTATCTAAACAATATTTTACTGCGCACAATTTAGGTAGCAATAGCTGTATCCACATTGCGCTGCAACCACAGCTCTAATAAGGCTAAATGCCACAACTTACTACCTCGCAGTGGAGTCATATAGGCTTCGGGCTTATTCAATAATTTATCTATATAGCTCGGCTGAAACAAACCTCTCTGTCTACAAGCTTGAGAATTCAAGATATCTTGCATAAACCCTAAAAATTCTCCACGCACATATTTTAATGCTGGCACAGGAAAGTAGCCTTTTTTACGATCGATGACTTTATTAGGTAATAAACCTCGCGCAATTTTCTTAAGCAAAAACTTTCCACCATCTTTGGTTTTATATTTTGTCGGTGCACGCATCGCTAATTCAACTAGCTCATGATCTAAGAAAGGTACGCGTGCTTCTAAACCATAAGCCATCGTCATGTTATCTACTCGTTTCACAGGATCATCAACGATCAAAGTCGTCACATCCATATGCAACACGGCATCTAAAAAGTTTTTTGTATTGGCATCTTCTAAAAGTTGCGAAACTTTCGTAGCGGTAAAATCTTCAGCAACGTAATCTGCATGTAGTGCTTCAGATATTTCAGCATGACTACGATCGACATAGTGCTTAGCAAAACTTTCTACAGAAAAATTATTTTCTGCTTGCATTAGCGGATACCAAAAATATCCTCCAAACACTTCATCGGCACCTTGTCCAGACTGCACCACCGTAATATGTTGACTGACTTGCTCGGCAAGTAAATAAAATGCCACCGCATCTTGCCCAACCATTGGCTCTGCCATGTGGTCAATAGCGTGAGGCAGTCTCTTTAGCACCTCATCATTTTGGATGTAAAATTTATTGTGTTGAGTAGAAAACTTCTCAACGACTGCATCGGAATATTCAAATTCATTGCCCTGCTCTTCAGGTTGATCTTCGAAGCCAACCGAATAGGTTTGAATATCGGCAACGCCAGACTCGGCCAACAGACCTACCAACAAACTCGAATCCAAGCCGCCAGAAAGCAATACACCCACAGGTACATCAGCAATGTTTAATCGTCGTTCAACAGCTAAAGATAAAGTTGCATGGATGTCATGCAACCACTCTTGTTCGTCTCGTTGAGTATCCACATGATCGGCACGAAGTTTCCAATATCGCTCGGTTATCACTTTGCCCTGTTTACTAATTATCATGTAATGAGCCGGAGGCACTTTACGTAATCCTTTAAGAATGGTGGTAGGTGCAGGCACCACTGCATGCAAACTTAAATGATGATGCAATCCAATTGCATCGAACGCTGTATTCACATCACCTGCTGCGAGCAAAGCTTGCGTGTTAGATGCAAAACGAAAATAATTATCTGTTTTGCTGTAGTAAAGAGGTTTTATACCTAAGCGATCACGTGCTAAAAACAATTCTTGTTTGCTTTCATTCCAGATTGCAAACGCAAACATCCCCACCAATTTCGCAACGCACTCCTTTCCCCACTCAGCAAAAGCTTTAAGAATAACCTCAGTGTCGCCAGATGAAACAAATGAATGACCCTTATTAATGAGCTGTTCACGTAACTGCGGATAATTGTAAATCGTGCCGTTAAATACAATGCTTAGATTTTTATGTTTATCTTGCATGGGTTGATTAGCCTGCGCAGACAAATCAATAATGGATAAACGACGATGGCCAAATCCAACCGCACCAGACATATGAATACCCTCATTATCTGGCCCACGATTTTGCAAGGGTACAAGCATCTGTTGCACGGTTTGCTTACTGGCACGCACCCCGTCAAACCGTAATTCACCGCATACGCCACACATTCCTAAGTATCCCCAGGCAGTTTAAGTAATAAAACCACAATTTTATGTGCATTATTACCACCACAGGGATCGCACCTATTTTTCAATAGGCATAAGCTAAATTGCACAGGATTCATACACTTATAATAAAGGTTAAGTTTATAGATGGGGTTAGTTATAATCTCGTCAGACAAGAATAAGCCAAAATGACTTATTCCATAATAACAATTCAAATAATAATTACATTCAGTCTAGAGAGGCGTACTCAATGAATCCTTTAAATTCTATACTCGGCACTATCGTCGCTGGTTTTATTCTTGCAATCATAATTGCATTCGCGTTTGACCCAAATGCGCTAAGCGCTTGGTCACTTATTGTATGGTTTCACGTCCTTGCAGGTATTACATGGATTGGCCTACTGTACTATTTTAACTTCGTACAAGTACCAGCACTCGGTGAAGCTGCCGCAGACAGCGATGGGCCCGGACCAGCAGCCATTGGCAAATATGTAGCACCTCGTGCACTAGCATGGTTTCGCTGGGGAGCACTTGCTACTTGGCTGACTGGTGCAGGAGCTTTACATTATGTTGGTGGATTTATGGAGAATTTCTTCTTTACCAATGGAATTACTGTAATTGGTATTGGCGCATGGCTAGGCACCATTATGCTACTCAATGTTTGGGGCCTAATCTGGCCAAACCAGAAAAAAGTATTGGGTATTAAGCAAGCCAGTGATGATGAGAAAGCTGCTGCTAAAAAGATCGCTTTCATCGCATCTAGGACCAATACTTTGCTATCAATTCCTATGCTGGCTTGCATGGTAGCGCCTGGACACGGGTTATTTTTCTAAGGGCAGAGCTCTTTCTAAATACTGCTCTACCCTATAATAAGGTAGCCAAATAGAGCTAACCTGACCCTAGTACTGTTAGAGCCGGGTATTTTGCTTATTTAATGAGCAGCAGTATAATTCCACTTCACGGCAGCTTTATCAGCTGCCGTTTTTATTTTAGAAATCTAGAATTTTAAGAACCAAGAAAGCATGCACTTGAAATGTCTGTTATTGAGAATAATTTAATGTCGACTTATGCTCGCAAACCGATAACGTTTGTAAGTGGAAAGGGTGTATGGCTTGTTTCTGACAAACAAGATAAGTATCTAGATGCCTTATCTGGTATAGCCGTGTGCGGGCTTGGGCATTCACATCCTGATGTAAGCAAAGCCATTGCAGATCAAGCGGCAACCTTAACGCATACCTCTAATATTTACCGAATTGAATTGCAGGAAAAACTAGGTAGAAAACTTTGCCAAGTTTCTGGAATGGATGCTGTGTTTTTTGGAAATTCTGGCGCCGAAGCAAATGAAGCGGCGATCAAATTAGCACGCGTGTATGGCCACCATAAAAATATCAATGAGCCTGCCATCATTGTTATGGAAAATAGTTTCCATGGCCGCACCATGGCCACGCTGACTGCTACGGGAAACCGCAAAGCACATGCAGGCTTTGAACCACTTGTACCGGGTTTTGTAAGAGCCCCTTATGATGATATCGATGCAATAGAAAATATTCTAAAAAATAACACTAGCATTTCGGCAATATTAGTTGAACCAATACAAGGTGAAGGCGGAGTACATATTCCCGAACATAGTTATCTTACCAAGCTGAAGGATTTGTGCGTAAAACATGAAATCTTATTAATGCTAGATGAAGTACAAACTGGTAACGGCAGAACGGGAAAATGGTTTTGTTTCCAACACGAAAACCTACAGCCAGATGTTTTAGTGACAGCAAAAGGTCTTGGAAGTGGTATTCCAATCGGTGCATGTATGGCAACCGAACGAGTCGCAACTTTATTTGCACCCGGTTCACATGGATCTACCTTTGGCGGCAATCCGCTAGCGAGCCGAGCCGCACTTACTACACTAGAAACGATCGAGAGTAATGGTTTAGTCAGCAATGCTGCAAATCTGGGCAAGTATATTGTTGCTGAGTTAAAAGAAAAACTTTCATCAAATTCACTAATAAAGGAAATACGCGGCAAAGGTTTAATGATTGGCATAGAATTGACTATCCCATGCGCAGAGTTAGTAGACACATGCCTTGCAAACAAGTTGTTAATTAATGTTACTGCGGATCGAGTGATAAGATTATTACCTCCATTAATTTTTGATAAATCAAATGCCGACGCCATGATTAACATCTTAATCGAATGCATTGAAGATTTTTCTGCAGCGCAAAGTTAATTTTTTAAATCTATTGTTATGAACACTCATCATTTTTTAACCTTGTTAGATTATAGCTCTGATGAATTAAGAGCATTATTAGCGCGCGCAATTGAACTAAAAAACATGCGTATAAAAGGCGAAAGTTTTACACCCTTAAAAGGTAAAACTTTAGCCATGATTTTTGAAAAATCGTCTACACGTACTCGTGTTTCATTTGAAACCGGAATGGTACAACTCGGTGGACATGCTCTTTTCCTTTCCCCCAGAGATACGCAATTCGGGCGTGGCGAACCAATTGAAGACAGCGCTCGGGTATTATCACGCATGGTTGATGGCGTGATGATCAGAACTTTTGATCATGAGAATGTAGAAAAATTTGCAGCACATTCCTCTATACCTGTCATAAATGGGCTAACAGATGTATATCATCCATGCCAATTACTCGCAGATATGCAAACTTGGTTTGAACATCGAGGAGATATTAATGGCGCAACAGTTGCCTGGATAGGTGATGGCAATAACATGTGTCACTCTTATATTAATGCCTCAACACAACTTGGCTTCAAATTGAATATTGCATGCCCCTCTACTTACAGCCCCAATGAAAATATCATTAAAAAAGCCCAAGACACTGTAATGATTACCGATGATGCAAAACAAGCAGCTAAAAATGCTGACTTAATTGTGACTGATGTTTGGGCCAGCATGGGACAAGAAAAAGAACAAATAGAAAGAGTAAAAGTATTTCAATCGTTTCAAGTAAACAAGGAATTGCTTTCTCTTGCGAACAAAGATGCACTATTTATGCATTGCTTGCCCGCACACCGTGGAGAAGAAGTTACTGCTGACGTCATTGACGGAACCCAGAGTGTAGTATGGGACGAAGCAGAAAATCGATTGCACGCTCAAAAAGCTTTAATGGAAGACTTGATGTCTTAAAAAAATAATTATTTTCGTTTTGCCAACATTAAAGAAAAATACTCATTGGCAGGTTGGAAATGAGCAGCTTCCATCAGGCCACTCTTATCAAGCAAGTGTTCAATCGACAATTTGGTATATTTCCGACTAACTTCTGTAAGAATTTTTTCGCCCCCCTCTAGACTAATCGTCTTATCTAAAGCGGAAAAACGTATGTCTTGACTAGTTTGCGAAATTAAATACATTTCTATTTGTTGAAGCTGCTCATTATAAGTTGCTTGGTGAGAAAACTTACTTAAATCAAAATCAGCGCCCAATTTATTATTCAACACACTCAATACATTCAAATTGAATTTAGCCGTCACACCTTCTCTATCATCATAAGCCCGCTCAAGTACACCCTTATCCTTTACCCTATCCATACCTATCAAAAAATAATCTTTTGCAGTCATTTTGGTTGCTACTTCAGACAGAAATTCTATCGATTCCTGTTCAGTAAAGTTGCCAATCGAACTTCCGATAAATGCGTAAAGTGTTGGCCCGTCAAGTTTTGACGCAGCTTGTATTGCAGGAATATATTCCCCTACAATCGATTGAATATATAAGTTTTCATACTTACTTAATAAACGATGCGCTGACTCCACTAACACTTCAGCACATACATCGATGCTTAAATATGTAAAGGCGTCTAATTTTTGCCCAGTAAAAATTTGCGATAAAAGAATTTCTGTTTTAGTAGACGTGCCTGCACCCAACTCAGCACAACTATTTGGATTGACAACTTCAATAATCTGCTCTGCATACTCACGTAATAATTGAGACTCAGATCTTGTAGGGTAGTAATCCTCTGTCTGGCAGATGGCATCAAAAAGCTTAGAACCTTCATCATCATAAAAATATTTTGGGGGAAGACTGCGTGGACAGGAAAATAGACCTGCCAAAACGTCCTGTTTTAAGGTATCTGTAGCTTTATTAGAGGATAGTTCCTTTATATGAAATCGTTGGCTAGGCAGAAGAAAATCCATTAGATATCGGTTTGAAATCAGAGTAGCATTGCATACTGAAGCTGTCTAATAGGGTACTCCCTGGTAGCAGCTATGCTGCATTATATCTTTTACTACTTTGTGGCATAACTAATAAAGCAATTACAAATAGAATAAAAAAACTTGCTTGTAGATTACGTTCATAATCTATAAATAAAAACAAAAAATACAAAGAGAGGATCTAATGGAAGCGATAACATCCCTATTAAGTTCGCTAAGTAGTTTCATTTGGGGGCCCATCATGTTGGCCTTGCTACTCGGTGTAGGCGTCTACTTAACCATAGGCTTAAAACTAATGCCATGGCGAAAAATTGGCCATGCTTTTAAATTACTCTTTTCAAAACAAGCCGATAAAAACCAAGGTGACATAAGTCCCTTTCAAGCATTAATGACTGCACTTTCAGCAACCATTGGTACAGGAAATATTGCTGGCGTTGCCACTGCAATTTTCTTAGGTGGACCTGGTGCAATTTTTTGGATGTGGGTTACTGCCTTATTTGGTATGGCTACTAAATATGGAGAAGCGGTATTAGCAGTAAAGTATCGAGAAGTGGATTCACGCGGCAAACGCCAAGGTGGACCCATGTACTACATTAAAAATGGCTTGGGTGACAATTGGAAATGGTTAGGATTTTTATTTGCCCTATTTGGAACCATTGCGGCATTTGGTATTGGCAATATGGTGCAATCAAACTCTGTAGCCGACGCACTGCATAGCAACTTTAACGTTGACCCTATGATTACCGGAATCATACTAGCAATACTTGTTGGACTCGTCATTATCGGCGGAGTTTCGCGTATTGGTGAAGTCGCCGGCAAACTTGTTCCTATTATGGCGATCGCTTATATCGCAGGATCATTGCTTGTAATCTTCGCTAACTTTGGACAAATTGGAAATGCATTCAGCCTGATTTTCTCAAGTGCATTTAGTGGCACAGCCGCTACTGGTGGCTTTGCAGGCGCAGCCGTGTGGGCCGCCATACGATTTGGCGTAGCTCGCGGAGTATTTTCTAATGAAGCAGGCTTAGGTAGTGCCCCAATTGCACATGCTGCCGCACAAACAGATGATCCAGTACGCCAAGGCATGATTGCCATGCTAGGAACCTTCATTGACACAATTCTAGTTTGCACCATGACAGCATTGGTTATTATTTTAACCGGCGCTTGGAGCAGCGGCGAAACCGGTGCATCACTTTCAACTTTAGCTTATGGCCAAGGAATTGCAGGTGGTAACTATATTGTTACCATTGGTTTAGTCGTCTTTGCATTCACAACATTAATTGGCTGGAGTTATTATGGCGAACGTTG
>JBOEHC010000138.1:0-3605 GCA_050633765.1 Gammaproteobacteria bacterium | reverse complement strand
GTATAGAGGATGGTAAAGAAGAAACTTTTCGTCAGCAATTAAAAGATAATATGACTCATGAGCTTGGGCAACGTAAAAAAGCATTTCAAAAAAACAGTGTAATGGAATGTTTGTTTGATGAAATAAAAGTAGAAATGCCGAATGCGCTGGTAACACAAGAAATTCAGACCTTGCGCAGCCAAGCCATGTCGAATATGCAAATGCCAGAAAATGTAAAATTGCCTGATGATGTGCTACCAGACAACATGTTTGAGGAAGAGGCTAAGAAAAGAATTTCCCTAGGTTTAATTCTTAGTGAAATCGTACAAAAAAATGAAATTAAATTAGACCAAGATAAAGTTGCGGAACAACTTCAAACTATTGCAGCCGGCTATGGTCAGTCTGAAGAAGTGATTCAGTATTATCGAAATAACCGTGAAGCCATGGCAAATGTAGAAATGATGGTAATGGAAGAGCAAGTGGTAGACTATGTGCTAGGTAAAGCAAAGCAGAAGTCTAAAAAATTCAGCTTTGATGAGTTCGTAAACGATCAAAATTAATTAATATAATTTATTAGCGGGAAATTAATATGGCTAACTCAGATTCACAGAATGGTGCATTACAAACACAATCATTAGGGCTTGTGCCTATGGTTGTAGAGCAGTCAGCGCGTGGCGAACGTGCGTACGATATTTATTCGCGTTTATTAAAAGAGCGAGTAATTTTTATTGTTGGTCCTATTGAAGATCAAATGGCTAACTTAGTGGTTGCACAATTATTATTTTTAGAATCTGAAAATCCTGATAAAGATATATCCGTATACATCAATTCACCAGGTGGTTCGGTGACGGCAGGTATGGCTATTTATGACACCATGCAATTTATTAACCCAGACATTAGTACCTTGTGTATTGGTCAAGCTGCAAGTATGGGTGCATTACTGTTAGCGGGTGGTGCGGCAGGTAAGCGTTATGCATTACCGCACTCAAGGGCAATGATTCATCAACCGCTCGGCGGCTTTCAAGGACAAGCAACCGATATCGATATTCATGCGCGTGAAATTTTAAAAATTCGCGAAGAGCTTAACAATATTTTAGCAAGCCATACTGGCCAATCGGTTGAGCGCATTAGCGAAGACACTGATCGCGACAACTTTATGGACAGTGAAACCGCAAAAGAATATGGGTTAATCGATGAGGTGCTCGATAAACGTAAAGAAAAACCTCAAGAGTAGAAGAAATAAGCCGATAAGCTAAATTATAGGCTGTGCCTAAGGAATACGATTTTTTGACAAGATTGTTCAATTAAGAATCATTATCTAATCAATAAGTTGTAAAAACGTTTAAAATTTGTGCTAAAAGTGTGGCCTCTATGCGCTGCATAACGCTTAAAATAAGCGTATAGTTCAACTAACTAGAGCGCATTATCTTTAGGGATAATTAATATTTCCACATAGAACTTAATTCAGGTATCAGCATCTTAATGTATAAGATGTGCGGTAATTTTCGATGAGTGACGACAGTACAACCAAGGACCAGGAAAGCGGCAAGCTACTGTATTGCTCTTTCTGCGGCAAAAGCCAACACGAAGTTCGCAAATTAATTGCTGGTCCATCAGTATTTATTTGTGACGAATGTGTCGAGTTATGTAACGACATCATCCGTGAAGAAATGCAAGATCAAGCACCAGCCGGTGCTACAAAACTTCCTAAGCCAGTAGAAATTAATGCAATTCTTGATGAATATGTAATTGGTCAAGATCGTGCTAAGAAAGTTTTATCCGTTGCGGTTTACAATCACTACAAACGCTTAGATGCAAAAAATGCTAGCAAGAACGGTGTCGAACTTGCGAAAAGTAATATTCTTTTAGTTGGGCCAACTGGTTCCGGTAAAACATTGCTTGCTGAAACACTTGCGCGTTTATTAAATGTTCCTTTCACCATTGCAGATGCAACAACACTAACTGAAGCAGGTTATGTAGGTGAAGATGTAGAAAACATTATTCAAAAGTTATTGCAGAAATGCGATTACGATGTAGACAAAGCACAAACCGGCATTGTTTATATAGATGAAATCGATAAGATTTCTCGCAAATCAGATAACCCATCTATCACCCGTGATGTTTCCGGTGAAGGTGTGCAACAAGCACTGTTGAAGCTTATTGAAGGCACCATTGCTTCTGTTCCTCCACAAGGTGGAAGAAAACANNGGTGGTGCATTTGCAGGGTTAGATAAAGTTATTCGTGACCGTACTGAAAAAGGCGGCATTGGTTTCTCGGCAGAACTACGCAGTAAAGATGAAAAAGAAAACATCGGCGAGATTTTGCATAACGTAGAGCCTGAAGATTTAATTCGTTACGGACTCATTCCTGAGTTTGTTGGTCGACTACCAGTAGTCGCCACCTTAGAAGAGCTAAACGAAGAAGCATTGGTTCGTATTCTTACTGAACCTAAAAATGCAATTACTAAACAATATAAACGTCTGTTCGACATGGAAGGCGTGGATATCGAGTTTAGAGAAAATGCATTGTATGCCGTAGCACGCAAAGCCATGGACCGTAAAACCGGTGCACGAGGTTTACGTACTATCCTGGAAAACGTACTGCTAGACACCATGTATGACTTACCGTCTCAAGATGACATTAGTAAGGTTGTGGTGGATGAGGGCGTCATTGTCGGCGACTCGAAGCCTTATCTTATTTACGAAGGCAGCGAATACGAAAAGGCCGCGTCTGACGACTAGCCACGCCAATTGATCAATTAATGAGCAAGATACCTCTATTTAGCTCATTTATACGTACAGTCAGCTGTGCTGGCCTTGAATTCCTGGCTAAATAACCCCATATTTTGCTGTATAAATGAATAAACCCTTAATTTTAGGTTTAATTGATTTAATCAACTAAACAGCCTCAGCTACTTAAACAGAATTAACCAACGGTAAATTTATAATATGAGTGAAGATTCTACTTCAAACGATGTAATCGATGATGCTAGCCAAACGGTACCGGTACTGCCGTTACGTGATGTGGTGGTTTATCCGCATATGGTTATTCCATTATTTGTGGGGCGAGAAAAATCTATCCAAGCGCTGGATGCAGCGATGTCGGATAACAAACAAATTTTATTAGTTGCACAAAAGAGTGCAGAAATAGATGACCCTCAAGTTGATGAGATTCATCAAATAGGTACGCTCTCTACCATTTTACAATTACTTAAACTTCCAGATGGAACCATTAAGGTTCTTGTAGAAGGTGTAGAACGTGCTGAAGTCATTAATTATTCAGAAGACAATGAGTTTTTTAGTGCGCAAATTGCATTGCTAGAAACCGAAGAATTAGCAGAAGACGAAAAAGAACTTGAAGTGTTAGCGCGCTCAGTGACTAGTTTATTTGAGCAGTACGTAAAACTAAATAAAAAAGTGCCACCAGAAGTATTAACTTCTTTGGCGGGTATTGATGAACCTTCGCGTCTTGCAGACACCATTGCGGCGCACATGTCGTTAAAGCTTGATGAAAAGCAACATGTACTAGAAATCAGAACGGTACAACTACGTTTAGAGCACCTAATTAGCTTAATAGAAGGTGAGTTAGATGTATTACAAATTGAAAAGCGTATTCGTGGCCGCGT
>JBOEHC010000137.1:0-6005 GCA_050633765.1 Gammaproteobacteria bacterium | reverse complement strand
CCAAACATTTCTACCAATACTCATGCGGTAAGAATTAGACTGCCTGGTGAACAAGCTCAGTCAGGAATGTTGGCGAGTGCCGATGTTCCTTTAAATCAGCAACTTGATGTTCTTACCGTTCCCGTATCAGCGGTATCAACGAATGCTGGTGAAAGCTTTGTGTATAACTATACGGATGGCAAACTAACTAAACTTCCTGTAGTGGTCAGCAATCGGGTTGGCAGCAAGTATATTATTTCCTCCGGCGTAAAAGCAGGAGCGCAAATAGTAGCGCGTGATGTGGCTAGTCTTAAAGACGGTCAGCGTGTAACTGCTGAAATGAATTAATACTCAATTCTAAAAATTCTTAATCTTAAATTATGGGTATAATTAATTTTTCAATTAAGAATCCTCTGGTAGTAAATCTTTTTCTTGTACTAATTATTGTGTTAGGTGTAATTTCTTGGCGCAGTATGCCGCAAGAAATGTTTCCAGTTGTGGAAATAGACAAAGTTCGAATTAGCACAGAATTTGAGGGTGCACCTCCAGAAGAGGTGGAGTCTCAAGTTACTATCCCAATTGAAGAAGAACTAGATTTACTCGCTGATATTGATGTGGTTACATCGGAGAGTAATGAAGGTATTTCTAAAATAATTATCGACCTGAAGCCTGATGCAGATGTAGATGAATTTGTGCGCGATTTACGCGCAACAGTGGAAGCCATTACTGATTTACCCGAAGAATCCGAACGACCCAATATTACTCGCTTAAAAACACGCTTCCCTGTTATCAGTCTTAGTGTGTATGGAGATGCATCAATGGGAACGTTGGTGCAAGCGGCTAAAGATATTAAGAGTCGTCTGCAACAAATAGATGGTGTAGCTAGTGTAAGTATTGCCGGTGAACGTGAATGGGAGCTGTGGATTGAGGTGGATCCCTTTGCAATGTCAGCACGCAATGTGTCATTGCCAGTGGTTATTTCAGCCTTGCGAAATAATTTAAGGGACTTGCCAGGTGGATCGCTTAAAGCATCTGAAGGAGATATTTTACTGCGTGGCAAGGGGGCTGCCCCGGATATCGATGCAACTAAAAAAATAGTATTACGCAGTAATAGTAATGGAGGTCAGCTAGTTTTAAGTGAAATTGCAGGCGTACAGCTAAGGTTGGAAGAAACAAAAACATTGGGTCGTTTTAATAATAAGCCATCCGTTAACTTAACTATTACCAAAACTGCTAAAGCTTCTACTATAGAAGTTTCAAGATTGACGCGTGAACTAGCGGCAACATTGCAAGAAGAACTTCCTGCTGGAATAAAAGTGGGTTTGTTTAGTGATTTATCTATTTATGTAAAGACACGTTTAGAGACGCTTAAGTCTTCAGGGGCAGTAGGACTGGTTTTGGTTTTATTGTCGTTATATTTGTTTTTAAATTTCCGAGTAGCAGCTATCACGGCAATGGGTATTCCAGTTTCGTTTCTAGTTGCCGTCATCATCATTTACTACCTTGGCTACACCATTAATATGGTATCTATGTTTGCGTTCTTGATTGCCTTAGGGATGATCGTTGATGATGCCATTATCGTAACCGAAAACACGTATCGTCACTTAGAAGATGGAATGGATGCTGTGCAAGCTGCCAAGACAGGTGCGAACGAAGTATTTTGGCCAGTCATGGCATCAACCTGTACAACGATTGCAGCATTTTTGCCTATGTTTGGCGTGTCTGGAACGTTGGGGTTATTTATCCAAGTGATTCCGGTTGTCGTTACCGCTTCATTGCTAGGGTCATTATTTGAAGCGTTTGTAGTGCTGCCTTCGCATTCAGCTGAAATGTTGCGTTTAGCAAAACAAAAGAAACGCAACAGGATAGATTGGCAAAAATGGTTAGATAAATACATTGTTGTTGTTAAGTATGCATTGCGGAATCGATACTTTATTTCTGCAGTAACCATTGCGGTGTTAAGTGTTGTGTTAGCTTATGCAAAAACACATATGCCTTACAATCAATTTGGAGATGTAGAAATAGGCCAATTTTTGGTTAATGTCGAAGCGCCAAATACTTATAGTATTGAAGATACCACCGAACTTGCGAAAGAAATTGAAAAACGCATGGGAAGTGTATTTCAAGAGAACGAGTTAGATACATTGTTAACCAATGTAGGGGTTACCTTAATCGATTTTAATCGTTTAAAACTTGGCAGTAATTATATTCAATTTGTTGTGGACTTAAAAAAACCTCAGCCAAAAGGTTTTGTTGAAAAATTTGTTAGTCCGTTAGTGAATATGCGATTTACTGCGCAAGGTGTGCGCGAGCGCAGTACTGAAGATATATTAAGTGAAGTTCGTGCAAGTGTTGCTACCATCCCAGGTATACAGCGGTTTTCTATATTACGTCCGCAAGGTGGGCCAGCTGGGTCTGACATAGAAGTAGGCATAGTGGGTAAAGAAACTGAAAAGCTATTAAGTCTGTCAGGAGAAGTGGTTACATTCCTTCGCCGTGTTCCTGGTGTGAGAGATGTACGTCAAGACTTGGAGCCAGGCAAGCTTGAATATCAATACACGATTAATGCTCGCGGTAGAGAGCTTGGTCTTACGCAATCCCAAATTGCCGATGCAGTACGTACCGGTTACTTAGGCTTAGAAGTAATGCAGGTGAATTGGGAAGCGGGTCGTTATCCAGTAAGGGTGATTTATCCAGATTCAATTCGTGAAGACGGTGCAGGCTTAAATCGTTTGCCCATTACGCTAGAGAGTGGTGGCACAGTATATTTGGGCGAAGTTGCAAAAATAGAATTAGGGCGCGGCCTAGGTGCAGTGCAGCGGCGAGATTCAAAGCGATTATCGTTAATCACCGCAGAGGTGAATAAAGATGCCACCACTCCGCTAGAAGTAACTGCATTATTAGAAGAAGAGTTTAAAACTTTAAGTGACGATCATTTTGGTTATTCTTTGTTATTCTTGGGTGAGAAGAAAGAAGCGCAAGATTCGTTTAATGATATAGGTAAAATGTTAGTCATTGCTTTGGCGATAATTTTCTTCATTCTCGCAGCATTGTTTAAATCATTACTCGATCCATTTGTAATTATGTTTGCTATTCCTTTTGCGATTGTGGGAGTAATTGCAGGACATGCTTTGTTTGGCTACAACTTGCAGTTTTTATCTATGATTGGTTTTCTTGCATTGACGGGAATTGTTGTAAACGACTCATTGATATTGATCGATTTTGCAAAAAAGAAAATTGCAGAGGGAGCAGATTGCTTTGATGCGCTGGTTGAAGCTGGGCGAGTGCGGATTCGTCCAATATTATTAACGACTGTGACGACGTTCCTAGGCATTTCGCCGTTGATATTTTTTGCTAGTGGGCAGACAGCATTCTTGTCACCCATGGCGGTCAGTTTAGGGTTTGGTTTGATCTTTGCAACAGTGCTAATTCTAATTGTTTTGCCGTGTTTTTATATGATTGCAGATGATTTGCGTAATTATACTTTTGCTAAGTTCCGTTCAATGAAAGAAAGCCCAGCTTAGGGATAATAAATTTATGTTATTTCTTTTGGTAATACACAATACTAGCCCTTTTAGCACTTATGCAGGTTAATAATTCTGCTATAGTCATTTTTCAATTTTAGGTGCACAGTGGTCTGCATCCTTGTTCAAAATGGTAACCGTCACGGTTCACCTTCTAAAAACTAAATAATTAATAAATAGTTTTCGCCTAGACCATTCCAAGCAATTAGCATTGGATGGGCCGATCTCTGGAGATAGTACATACATGTCATTTGAATCACTCGGTTTAAGAACCGAATTACTCCGTGCTGCGTCTGAAAAAGGCTACAGCACACCTACACCCATACAAAGCCAAGCCATTCCGCCTATTTTAGACGGACGAGACCTCATGGGTGGAGCGCAAACCGGTACGGGTAAAACTGCTGGTTTTACCTTGCCATTGTTGCAAAGGTTAATGGCGAGCAAGCAAGAAAAGAAGCGGCGTGTGATACGCGCACTTGTGTTAGCACCTACGCGCGAGCTTGCAGCACAAGTAACGGATAGTGTTCGTGACTATGGAAAACATTTGCCGATTCGCACCACTGCAGTGTTTGGTGGTGTAAGCATCAATCCGCAAATTAAAAAGCTTCGTGATGGAGTAGATGTGCTAGTGGCCACACCTGGCAGACTGTTAGATCATGTCGGTCAAAATACTATTGATCTCTCTAGAGTCGAAATTTTAGTGCTCGATGAAGCAGATCGTATGCTGGATATGGGTTTTATTCATGATATTCGCAAAGTTCTTAAGTTGTTACCAAAGAAAAAACAAACTTTATTATTTTCAGCAACGTTTTCAAATGATATCAAGCGACTTGCGAATGACTTACTTAATAACCCAGAGTTGATTGAGGTCGCACAGCGAAATACTTCAGCTGAACGTGTTACGCAGGTGGTGCATCCAGTAGATGCTAAGAAGAAACGAAAACTACTTTCAAAACTAATTGGTGTTGGAAACTGGAAACAGGTATTAGTGTTTGCGCGTACTAAACGCAATTGTGATCGTCTTGCGCAATCGCTAGTCAAAGATGGTTTGAATGCTGCGGCAATTCACGGTGGTAAAAGCCAAGGTGCACGTACCAAAGCACTGGCACACTTTAAGTCAGGCAAGGTGAGAGTGTTGGTAGCAACCGATATCGCCGCGCGCGGTTTAGATATTAGCCAATTACCGCACGTAGTGAATTATGAATTACCACACGTGCCAGAAGATTATGTGCATCGTATTGGCCGCACGGGTCGTGCTGGTCATGAAGGTGAAGCGGTATCCTTAGTGTGTATAGATGAAGCCAAGCTATTAAAAGATATTGAGCGTCTAATTAAGATTGATATTCCTAAAGTTGTGATTGAGAACTTCGAAGTGGACCCAACTATTAAGGCGAAACCGATTACTATGGGTCGTCAACAGCAACCACGTCGAGGCCAAGGTGCGAAAAAACCTGCAAGAAGAAAGCAGGGAAGTGCAAGAAAGAAACAAGCTAATGGCAATAAAAAGAAGCCTTCATCTTCTCTGTATAAGGGGCGGTCGAAAAATTCAGGACGATCTGGGAATGATTCACAACAGCAAAGCTCGCAGATGTAGTGACTGATGGGATGCGCGAAGAAGAGCTGCAACATGAATGTTTCTTCAGATTAAATCTTTTCCTATGTCCGATTTGGGTCGTAAGCAGTCATATTAAGTCTGTTAATTAGAATTTCCAACCAGATTTCCCCATAAATGGTTTCAATTATGTCTGCTTACGGCAAATAGCGGACATTACGAGTAAAACTCTTTAATACGGGATGAACGTAATATGTGCTGACCTAAAGAGACACAGACTATCAGAATCACAATTGCTGTCAGCCAATCTAAAACTGTATGTCGTTGGCTTTGTATTAGACTTTCAACCATTTGATACAAAAGATATATAGCTACGATAATAAACCCACCTCCTGCCATAATTCGTGACCATGATTGTCTCAATAAAATACCCACGAAACATATTGATGGAGGTAACCAAATTAAAAGCATAATAGGCAATTTACTTTGCCAGTTATGTTCAAACATGATTTGTAAAACAATTCCAAAGAAACCGAAGACACACACTGCTCCGAACAATAGTGCCAATAAAACTAATGTAATCGGCCAATCACTTCTTACACTAGATTTGGTAGCTGCTTGCTGGTTTCCTCGAATAGCTATTTTGCAAATAAGCCAAAGTAGCACGTGACCAATAATCCAGATTACAACTGCAATAGGTGCAAACACAATCCCTGGTGGATGTCCTTTTGTTGACGTAACAAGAATAACCGTCAGGCTTATTCCTACTATTGCCCAAATAATATTCAGCAAACGAAATATTAACTTAAGCTTATCCATAAATTGAATTAAATGTCCGCTTTGGGTCGTAAGCGGACATTAAACTAAGTTGTTTTAGAGTTTCCAACCAAGATTCCCCTTATTTAAATTGAATTATGACCGCTTTCGGCCAATAGCGGTCATACAACCGA
>JBOEHC010000136.1:0-6259 GCA_050633765.1 Gammaproteobacteria bacterium | reverse complement strand
TACCAAGTCGCGTGAATCCAGGGGATTTTTTTGCCCTGCCTCAATCGCCACAACTCTTTAAGCAAATTCTGATGATCGGCGGCATGGATCGCTACTTTCAAATCGCACGGTGTTTTCGTGATGAAGACCTACGCCTGGATCGACAACCTGAATTCACCCAAATTGATCTAGAGCTGTCGTTCATCGATGAAGACGAGGTGATGAACCTCACCGAAGGATTGCTGCGGCGGATGTTCGCTTTGGTGGATATCGAGCTGCCGCAACCGTTGCCCAGAATGACCTACGCCGATGCCATGCATCGTTTTGGAAGTGACAAACCCGATTTAAGAATACCGTTAGAGTTTATCGACGTAAGCGAATTATTTAAGACGGTGGAATTCAAAGTGTTCAATGGTCCGGCGAATGATCCGGAAAGCCGCATTGCGATGTTAAAAGTACCGCAAGGTTCAAACATTTCACGTAAAGAAATTGATGGTTACACCGACTACGTAGGTCAATACGGTGCAAAAGGTTTAGCGTATATAAAATGTAATGATGTAAGTGATCTTAAAGAAGGTTTGCAATCACCGATTTTAAAATTCTTCCCCGAAGATGTTATTCAACAATTAATAGAAACTTCAAAAGCCGAAAATGGTGATCTATTATTCTTCGGTGCAGATAAGAAAACCGTTGTTAACGCCGCACTCGGCGCATTGCGCGTAAAATTGGGCCACGACTTAAATATGATAGAAGAGGGTTGGAAACCACTTTGGGTGGTGGACTTCCCGATGTTTGAATGGGATGCCGATGCAAAACGTTGGTCTGCATTGCATCATCCGTTCACCGCACCCACATGCAGTGCGGAAGAACTCAAAGCCAACCCGGGTGAAGCATTATCAAAAGCCTACGACATGGTGTTAAACGGCACCGAAGTTGGTGGCGGTTCCGTGCGTATTCATAAGCAAGACATGCAATCTGCCGTGTTTGAAGTGTTGGGTATTGAAGAGCAAGAAGCAGAAGAAAAATTTGGCTTCTTATTAAAAGCCTTAAAATACGGTGCACCACCGCATGGCGGCATCGCTTTTGGCTTGGATCGCTTGGTCATGCTCATGACTGGCAGCACTTCAATACGTGATGTGATTCCATTCCCTAAAACGCAGAATGCGACATGTTTGTTAACTGATGCGCCGGCGGATGTAAGTGAAAGGCAGTTGAAGGAGTTGCATATACGGAAGAGGGTGAAGCAGAAGGCGGAAGGTTGAGGGTGAGATGTTTTGAAGGTTGCGGTCATGAATGAAAAGCAAAAGAAAATATTAGTTAATATTGCCTTCGCAATATTTATATTGTCTCTTGTGGTTACAGCATTCTTTGATAAGTAAACAATAATCAATGGGGTTAGACTCGAATTATTTTGCTCATTAGTAACATCACCAAACTTTAATCTGTTGAGGCAGAAAATTGCTCCTGCATTTTCTGCACTTCCACCATCCATGGCGGTCGTAGCGGTCATTTTGAATATCTGATTTGAAATTCCCAACCTGTTTATTATTTTAGTTAACCTAACTTTAATCGGTTACATCATCCCTGATGCTTCTTGTTTTCGCCCATCCCTGGGCTCACCACTGCGATGTAAATAAATTGCACAAGCTACGCGTAAGAAGGATGTGAAATTACTAACGTCTTTATGGGTGTCTAATATTTCGTCATAGAGGACATTAATAAACTGCGGCACAGTTTGTTTTTCTTCCAACGCCATTTGATCCAAAATTTCCCAAAACTCATTCTCTAATCGAATACTGGTAACACAACCTTGAATACGTATAGAACGACAGTCACTATCATAACGATCTTGCGGGGTACCTGTATAAATATTACACATATGAAGCGAACCTTATAAAAAAAATGGTTTTATTTATTGTTGTAGATTTATTTTTTCGTACTTATTTATAGTGCAACTATTATATATGCACAAGTAGTAATCCCTTACTACCTGATCATTCATTAGGTTTTTATACTTATTTAATAACAAGAGGATAGATATGGCGAAAGTAATTCATTCCATGATTCGTGTACTGGATGTAACACGCTCTAAAGAATTCTATGAAAATGCGTTTGGATTAAAAGAAAAACGCTATCTCGATTTTGATGACTTTGCCTTAGTGTATTTAGGCAATGATGAAAATGACTTTGAAATTGAGCTTACTCTAAATAAAGATCAAAAAGATGCATACACGCATGGCGACGGTTATGGACATATCGCAGTATGTGTCGATGACTTAGATGCTGAACATGCACGAATTAAATCACTTGGTTACGAACCACAAGATGTAGTTTCATTCAGCCCGGGCGGCGAACTATTAGCAAAATTTTTCTTCATTAAAGATCCCGATGGATATGAGATCGAAGTATTACAAAGGCACGGAGCATATAAATAACCACAAATTAACGCCTCAATAAAAATAACAATTCAGACTGAGGCTCAGCGGAGGAGGTATCTATGTTAGACCTAGATCTAACGCGTCGCGATTTTTTAAAAACCAGTGGCACAGTACTAATGGGAACATTAGCTACCAGCACAGGCGTGCTCGGTTTGCTAGCACCCAGCCAAACTTGGGCACTAGAGTTAACCAAGCTTGATAAAGCGACGGGCCAAACACTCTTGCTAGCCACTAGACACATATTCCCTCATGCAACCTTGGACGATGCGGTCTATGCGTTAGTGGTTAAAGATTTAGATGCCGCAGCTGCAGGTGATGATGGCGTTGCTAAATTACTCACCGATGGTGCAACTGCATTGAATGCAGGAGCTGGTGGCGATTGGTTAGCTGCAGATAGTGATAAACAATTTTCAGTGATTGAAAAAATGGCAGGTAATGATTTTTTTGAAAAAATTCGTGGCACGGCCGTAGTTTCTCTTTATAACAATGAATTGGCTTGGGCACATTTTGGCTATGAAGGCGATGCCTGGAAAGAAGGCGGTTACCTCACACGTGGCTTCGATGATTTGAACTGGCTACCCGATCCACCCGCTGATGCGAGTCCCGCAGCATTTTCAGCATCAAAATAATTATAAGACATAAGGAGAAAACATCATGGCAAAATATGACTTAGATGATGATGGAGTAGTCGTAATTATAGGATCCGGTGCTGGCGGCGGTACTTTAGCAAATGAGTTGTGCCAAAAAGGCATTCAAGTTGTGTTGTTAGAAGCAGGTGGACATGAATCTAACGAGAGTTTTGTAAACGATGAATGGTCTTCATTCGGTCAAATTTCTTGGCTGGATTCACGTAGCTCTTCCGGCAGTTGGCGAGTAGGCAAAGACTTTAATGGTTTACCGGCATGGATTTGCAAAACTGTGGGTGGCTCAACTACACACTGGGCAGGCGCTAGTTTGCGTTTTCAAGATCATGAATTCAGAGTGAAAACTGAATACGGTGATATAGATGGCGCAAATCTTTTAGATTGGCCCATCACACTTAAAGATTTGGAACCGTATTACGATAAAGCCGAAGACAAAATGGGTGTTACTCGCACCAATGGTATTCCTGGCTTACCGGGTAATAACAATTTTAAAGTCATGCATGCCGGCGCGACTAAATTAGGGTACAAAAACTGTCATACCGGTAACATGGCAATTAATAGTAAACCGCGTGATGGTAGAGCATCCTGCTTACAACTTGGATTTTGTTTCCAAGGGTGTAAAACCGGTGCAAAGTGGTCAACTTTAGTTGCAGAAATTCCCAAAGCAGAAGCTACAGGGAAATTGGATCTTCGTCCGAAGTCACATGTTTTGAAAATTGAACAAGACAAATCAGGAAAAGTAAGTGGTGTTGTGTATGCCGATGCAGATGGTAATCACCATATGCAAAAAGCACGTGCAGTATGTGTGGCAGGCAACTCTATAGAAACTCCTCGACTACTATTAAATTCAGAAAATAGTCAAAGTTCAGATGGTTTAGCCAACTCATCTGGTCAAGTAGGTAAAAACTATATGCGACACATGACAGGTTCTGTTTATGGCGCATTTGAAAAACCTGTTCACATGTGGAGAGGTACCACAATGGCCGGCATCATTACAGATGAATCCATTAACGATCCAAAACGTGGATTTGTTGGTGGATATGAATTAGAAACATTATCAATAGGTTTACCATTCATGGCAGCTTTTCTTGATCCTGGATCATGGGGCCATGACTTCACAAGAAAGATGGATGAGTATAGCCACATGGCAGGCATGTGGATCGTTGGTGAAGATATGCCTCAAGAATCCAATGCAATAACCTTACATGCTGAAAACAAAGATCAGCATGGTATGCCTACGCCTAATGTTCATTTTGATGACCACCCGAATGACATTGCTATGCGCGAACATGCATATAAACAAGGTTCAGCTGTGTATGATGCGGCAGGTGCAAAAGAGAATTACTTAGTTCCACCTTACCCATCCACTCATAATCTAGGTACATGCCGCATGAGCGCCAATGCCAAAGATGGTGTCTGCAATGCAAATGGTCAAACACATGACATCTCTAATTTGTTCATTTCAGATGGAAGTCAATTCACCACCGGTGCTGCAGAAAATCCAACCTTAACCATTGTCACACTAGCAATTCGTCAGGCGGATTACATTGCAAAACAAATGAGTGAAAAAGCCATATAACTGCCTTGTTCATCAATTCCAAAAAAGCCTCCTAAATGGAGGCTTTTTTGTGTCCATCACTTAAACATGAATTTTATAGTCTTAAATTTCTATTAGTTTTACTAATTAAGTAAGCACGCGACTAATAGTTAATTATCCCGCAACAACCCATAGAGTGATGATTCAATTTAGTACATTACCATTAGATTTATAAATACCAGACATCTGCTCTAACTAGATAACTAGTATCTACGCCACCCTTTATAAATTTTAATATTCAGCCTTATAAGTAAAAACATTAAATTAATTTAATAAAAAGAAAGACTTTCTTTTTATTTCAAAAAATTGTTTATGAAACGCATATAAAACTATTATAAATAGGCTGCATTTTATAATGCATAATAAACTCCTGTTATCAATAAATGACCTGGTTAAATAATACTTATAAAAGATAACAAGCTATAAAAATAATAAACCAAGTAGATAAGTTATTTTGGCAGTTTAAAAACAATGGAATTGTCGATAAATTAGTAATTATAAAAACATACTAATAAGTTCAAGCGCGCATCTTATTTAGAATACTTACTGGAGGTAAAGTTTCTATGAAAACTAACTATTATCTTTCACCTACATTAAAAAGTACTCATCAAATTTCAGATGATTTACATGAAGTTGGTGTGAACGATTGGTTTATCCATGTGATAAGCAAAGATGAAACCGGATTAAATAAAGAACATGTGCATTCAAGCAACTATTTAGAAACACTCGATTTAGTTCGCGACGGTGGTATTGGCGCATTAATCGGTTTCATTATTGGGGTATTCGCAGCGGGCGCATTTATGTATTTCAAACCTTTTGGCCCGAACATGCCTGAATATGTATACCTTATTATTATTGCTCTATTCACTTTATTTGGAATTTGGGAAGGTGGGTTAGCAGGTGTCGCTTGTGAAAATAAGAAACTCGCAAAATTTCATGATGATTTAGAAGATGGGAAGTATTTAATTCTTATCTACACATGGAAGAGCCAAGAGAAAACAGTAAAAAAAGTAATGTCAAAGAAACATCCTGAAGCACAGCTTGTTGCAACCGATATTCAGTATTTCAATCCTTTCTGCCCGTTAAAACGTTTAGAAAACTAATACATCACTTTATAAATAGAACAATAACAATAATAAATAATAAACAGTGAGCGCAACGATAACAGTAACGCGTAGTCTAGCATCTGACTTAGTTGAAATTTGCAAACCTCGCATAGCACTACTCGTTCTAGTAACTACCTTTGCAGGTATGTGGCTAGCAGCCAGTACATCTCTAAAATTTGATCTTGTTTTTTTAACCTTACTTGGTACGGGTCTCGCTTCAGCTGCTAGCGGTGCATTCAACAATTATGTTGACCGCGAAGTAGACAAACTTATGGCGCGCACACGCATGCGTGCATTGCCTTCTTCACGACTTCATCCACAACAAGCATTATGGCTTGGCGTGATGTTGAGCTTATGGTCATTCGCAATTCTCTTTTATCTAGTTAACCCATTAACAGCATTTCTTGTTCAGGCCACTACTTTTTCCTATGTGGTTATTTACACCATTTGGCTAAAACGCAGTTCTTCTTTATGCACTGAAATTGGTGGAATAGC
>JBOEHC010000135.1:0-3965 GCA_050633765.1 Gammaproteobacteria bacterium | reverse complement strand
TGCGTGGTGAACTAAGTAATCCAGAATCAATTATCGAAGTATATTTAGTTGAAGGCCAGTTGCTGCATGAAGAAAAGCTTTATGTAGCTGCCATGGATCTTTATAGCGAAGGGCTGCAAGAGTACCCGCGACATAGTGATTTGTTGTATGCGCGTGCCTTGATGGCAGAAGAGATTGATCGAATTGATTTATTAGAAGCAGACCTTAAGTTAATTTTATCTGAAGACCCAGAAAATGCTTCGGCGCTCAATGCATTAGGCTATACCTTGGCAGACCATAATTCTAGAGTAGATGAGGCGCTGGGTTATATTAAAAAGGCATTAGAGATTCGACCGGATGACCCAGCAGTGATGGATAGCATGGGTTGGGTGCAATTTCGTTTAGGTAACTATGCCGAAGCGGAAACCTACTTACGCAAAGCCTTTAATATATTAGAAGATGCAGAAATTGCAGGCCACCTAGTAGAGCTTTTATGGGCACAGGGCAATCATGAAGAAGCGAATAAAGTCATGAATGAAATGCTAGAGCGTTACCCAGATGATGAGTACATATTAGAGTTACAACAAAGACAGCAGTAATGAAACGTTTTAGCAAACGTTTATGGCTGCGGCAATTGGCATGTTCATTTGTATTTTCTAGACTATTTTGTTTTTCTTTATTTATTTTCATGTTATCGGCTTGTGTTACGGTCCAGAAGCATCAACTCCCCCCCGACTCAGAAATTAGTAAACAAGCTGCGTGGGAAGCTCATCGGGCAAACATAGAAAACATACGTACTTGGAAATTAAAAGGGCGTGTTGCAGGTAAGTCTGATAATGAAGGGTTTCGTGCAGGCGTTCAGTGGAATCAATTGCAGCATGATTTTGTGATTGATTTATTTGGGCCGCTAGGCAGAAAGGTTGCAGTCATCACGGGAAATCAAAGCAATGTTCAGCTTAATACTTCTAAAGGTGAAAGTTTTGATGCCGATGATCCCGAAGAATTAATGCAGAATTTATTTGGCTATTCTTTACCAGTGAATGGATTGCGTCATTGGCTGCTAGGGATACCTGATCCAAAGCAAGCTTCTTCTTTAGAGCTTGATGATCTTGGGCACTTAAAAAAGCTTAATCAAGCGGGTTGGGTAATAGAATACAAACGCTATCATGCTGATAGTCCGGTATTGCCTTTGCTAATTCAAATTTCCAATCCAACGTTAGATGCAAATATTAAAATTGATCGTTGGACTTTGGACGCGCAAACAAATTAAAAAAAGTTAATTCTGTTATGCAAGTTTGGCCTGCGCCCGCGAAGTTAAATCTTTTCTTACACATTATTGGTCAACGTGAAGATGGCTATCATTTATTGCAAAGTGTAATCCAGTTTATAGATCTTTGTGATGAGCTGACTTTCAATTCTCGTTCTGATGGAAAGATTTTCTGTAAAAACTCCAATACTGATATTGCACAACAAGATGATCTGTGTGTTAAAGCTGCAAAGCTATTGCAAACAAAAACCAACACCAAGCAGGGCGTCGATATTCAGCTTCATAAGAATATTCCACTTGGTGCAGGCTTGGGTGGCGGTAGCTCGGATGCGGCTACTACTTTGCTGGCATTGAACAAAATATGGTCTTGTGATGTAGGGTTGAAAGAGCTTGAACAATTGGCCACGCAGCTAGGTGCCGATGTGCCCGTTTTTGTGCGTGGGCATGCGTGTTGGGTAGAAGGGATAGGCGAACAGCTTTCTTCTATTACTTTAGAAGAGCCTTGGTATGTGGTGGTATTCCCAAATGTTCACTTAAATACACAACAGATGTTTGCAGACCCAGATTTGACACGCAATTGTTCGCCGATCAAAATACGCGACTTCTTGCTTGCTAGTAATAGGAAACTTGTTGATTCTGACAAAATGCAGAATGTATTTGAGCCAATTGCCCGACGCATGCCTCAAGTAGAAAATGCTTTTGAATGCTTAAACAAACATGTGCCAGCAAAATTAACAGGTTCGGGTAGTGCAATATTCGCTGCATGTGCGTCTAAGCCGCAAGCTGAAGAACTAGCAGAAAAATGTATGCAAGAATTTTCAACTTTTGTAACGAAAGGTTTAAATTTCTCGCCCGTTATTTCGTTAAGTGAGTATAATCACGCGCAACTATAAAGAATTGGGCCGTCGCCAAGTGGTAAGGCACCGGGTTTTGATCCCGGCATTCGCAGGTTCGAATCCTGCCGGCCCAGCCAATTTCTGATATTGACTGATTTTAGAAAGCGATCTATGTAATGTTAGATATCTAACATTAGTTTTAAAGGTTTTCTCATTCCTGCGATTTTACAAGCTTGTTGACCGTAACCATACGGGAATAAGTTATATACAAATTTTCGAGTACTACTCTCACTGCCGAGTGTTTCCTTTAAATGCGATAACGTTTTTCGTAGTTCCGGGACAGATTGGTAGTCTTCAAAGTACAATCTTATGAAGTTAATAATTTGCCAATGGTTTTGAGTTAAGTCTATTTTTTCCTGACTTGCAATTTGCAGTGCAATGTCTTCATCCCAGTCAGAAGGGTCTAGTAGATATCCCTCGTTATCTTTTTCTAATTTAGAGTAACTCATATCAATTGTCTCAGAATATATTAATTATAAATGCACACCGAGTGCTTTCATTATATTTCGTTTGTTGCTTGTTAAATCTTCCAACGTATATTGATTTAAAGATTCAAAAAATACTTCTAACGCATCAGAAAGTATATGTTGTAACTTGCAAACATTGACTATAGGGCACTGTCCATCAGGGTTGTAACACTCTACTAAATAAAAATCTTTTTCTGTTTGCTTGATAACTTCTCCAATAAAGATTTTATTGGCATCAGATGCTAGCTCAAATCCACCGCCTTTCCCTTGGGTAGAATTTATATAACCTAGTTGGCCTAGCTTGTGCACAACACTTCTCACATGATGTACAGAAATTGAAAATGATTTAGAAATTTCAGAAATTGTCGATAATTCGTTACCTGGTTTGCTGGCCAAATAAATTAAGATTCTTAAAGAGTAGTCAGAAAATTTAGTAATCCGCATTTATGATAATCCTTCATAATGTAGGAACTTAATTGATGGGATTTTACATCAAAAGATCTATACAACATAGATGTTATTAAATGTATCCATGCAACGTATACGTATTATCCATATCGGACTTATGGCAGTTTGTGTTAAGGCTGATATAATCACCCGCGATATAGTAGAAAGCGGGATATAGAAAGAACAATTATTCATGTTTTTGTGGATTGAAAATTCACTTCTACACCATTATTGCCATACAGAATGGCGCACTAAAAACTAAAGACATTACATTCATATGCTTCGTCAAAGAATTCTGCCCGCAGATAGCAACTTAATGGTGTTTTCTGGTAATGCTCATCCAAAGCTTGCACAAGATGTTTGCGATGACTTGAATATTCCACTTGGTAAGGCGCTTGTCAGCCAATTTAGCGATGGTGAAGTGCAAGTTGAGATTCAAGAAAATGTGCGTGGCAAAGACGTTTTTGTTGTGCAACCTACTTGCATGCCAACTAATGACAATGTAATGGAATTGCTGATTATGGTGGATGCGTTAAAGCGCTCTTCAGCTGAACGTATTACTACCGTAATTCCTTATTTTGGTTATTCAAGACAAGATCGTCGTGTGCGATCCATTAGAGTGCCTATCTCTGCCAAAGTGATTGCCAACTTACTACAAGTTGCAGGAGCGGATCGAGTGTTAACCGTGGATTTGCATGCGGATCAAATACAGGGCTTTTTTGATATCCCGGTTGATAATATCTATGCATCACCTATTTTATTGGGTGATGTCTATAAGCGTAAAGACCCTTATTTAATAGTGGTGTCTCCAGACGTAGGTGGCGTGGTACGTGCTCGTGCGCTTGCTAAAAGATTAGATGATGCAGATTTGGCTATTATCGATAAACGTCGTCCTGAGGCAAACAAGTC
>JBOEHC010000134.1:4954-5498 GCA_050633765.1 Gammaproteobacteria bacterium | reverse complement strand
GTCCCGCACTGTGCAGACAACACACCTGCGCTCACGCTGACGGTGTGATTGAGGTGCGGTTGCGCAAGCAGTTGCAGCTGTGAAACAACAGCACCGGCTTTCGGTTCCAGGGCGCCGAACACCAGGCGTGATATGCGGGCGTGGACAAGCGCACCAACACACATCACACAGGGTTCCAGCGTTACAAACAGGGTACTGCCCGGCAGACGATAGTTGCCGGCGGCTGTTGCCGCAGCACGCAGTGCACAGATTTCTGCATGGGCCGTGGGATCGTTGTCGTGAATTGGCTGGTTAAACCCCTCGCCAAGCACCACCCCGTCGCGCACCAGCAGCGCGCCAACCGGCACCTCGCCAAGCGCTTCCGCGGCATCCGCCAATTGCAGGGCTCGCGCCATCCAGCGTTCGTCTTCGCTGTTTTGCGGCAGGTGGCCTGCCGGGGACAGTTCGTCTGCCGGGGGCAGTTCGTCTGCCGGGTTGTCCGTTATTCCCATTCGATGGTTGCGGGGGGTTTTGACGAGACGTCATACACAACCCGCGATACTGC
>JBOEHC010000134.1:0-4880 GCA_050633765.1 Gammaproteobacteria bacterium | reverse complement strand
GGGCCGTCATAAAGTCGATGGTTTCCACCGCGCGCAGCGCAATAACATGCTCGTAACGGCGCGCATCTCCCACCACCCCAACAGATTTTACCGGCAGGTATACCGCAAACGCCTGGCTGACCTTGTCGTACAGGTTGTGGTTGCGTAACTCCTCGATGAATATTGCGTCCGCCTCGCGCAACACGTCAGCGTATTCGCGGCGCACCTCACCAAGAATACGCACTGCCAGACCCGGTCCCGGAAACGGATGCCGGTGGATCAGGTGCGCTGGCAAACCCAGGTGTAAACCAATTTCACGCACCTCGTCCTTAAACAGTTCACGCAGCGGTTCGATCAGCTTGAGGTGCATACGTTCCGGCAGACCGCCAACATTGTGGTGGGATTTAATGACTTTCGCTTTTCCGTCCTTGTTACCCGCTGATTCAATCACATCTGGATAAATCGTGCCTTGTGCAAGCCATTTTGCATCGCTTAATTTTTCAGATTCTTCTTCAAAAATCTTTACGAACAAGTTACCAATTATTTTACGTTTCTTCTCTGGGTCCGTTTCATCTTTCAAAGACTCCAAATAACGTTGCTCAGCATTAACACGAATCACTTTTACACCCATATGCTGTGCAAATGTTTCCATTACCTGATCGCCTTCGTTTAAGCGAAGCAAACCAGTGTCCACAAAAATACAAGTTAGCTGAGCCCCGATTGCCTTATGTAATAGCGCGGCAACTACAGAGGAATCCACACCACCAGATAAACCAAGAACGACATGATCGTCACCCACCTGCTGTTTAATGTTTTCAATCGATTCATTTACAATATTTTCCGAAGTCCAATCTGAATTACATGCGCAAATATCATGAACGAAACGCGCTAAAATTTTCGCACCCTGTTTTGTATGTGTGACTTCTGGATGAAACTGTAATCCAAATAATTTTTTATCTTTATTTTCAATTGCAGCAATCGGTGCGCTATCTGTGCTGGCAATAATTTTAAATCCGCTTGGTAATTTTGCGACTCGATCTCCATGCGACATCCACACATCTAAAACAGCTTTGGCATCAGTATTCGTTTGATCCGATAACCCAGAAAGCAATTCACTATCGTTTCCAACATTAACCTGTGCATAACCAAACTCTTTGTGGTCCGATTCCTCAACCTCGCCTTCCATTTGTTTAGCAATGGCTTGCATTCCATAGCAAATTCCAAGCACAGGAATCCCTAGACCTAAAACTTCTTTAGAAATAGTCGGCGTGTTTTCAAGCGTAACGGATTCTGGCCCACCCGAGAGAATAATTCCCTTAGCATTAAAAGCTTTGATTCTTTCTAAACTAATATCCCAAGGATGAATTTCACTGAATGTACCGAGCTCACGCACACGTCTTGCGATAAGTTGCGTATATTGAGATCCAAAATCTAGGATCAATATTTTATCAGCATGAATGTCTTTCATTAAATTATTACTAAAATTTTATTCATTTGTTCATAACTTTTGCATGGGTAGCGAAAGTACTTAGAACGAGGCAAAAATTTTCGCAAAAGCGCAGTTTGCACTTAGCAAGTGAGCATTTTAAGAAAATTTTTAGCGAAGTTATTAGTGCTTGCAGCATGCATGCAGGTTTTTATTCGACGTGATAGTTCGGCGCTTCTTTGGTAATCGTTACATCATGAACATGACTTTCTCGATTACCTGCTGCAGATATTTTCACAAATTCAGGTTTTGTACGCATATCTTCAATACTTCCACACCCCACATAACCCATACTTGAACGAAGACCGCCAAGCAATTGCTGAATAATATTTACTACCGTACCTTTATAAGGTACGCGTCCTTCAATACCTTCCGGTACAAATTTATCCGCATTACTTTCATCATCTTGGAAATAACGATCACTTGAGCCTTGTTGCATCGCTGACAATGAACCCATACCTCGATAACTTTTATATGAACGACCTTGATAAAGTTCAACTTCTCCAGGGGCTTCTTTGGTTCCTGCAAACAAGCCGCCAATCATTATGGTATGCGCACCTGCCGCAACCGCTTTAGCAATATCACCCGAATAACGGATGCCACCATCTGCAATGATTGGCACCTTGCCTTTAATTAGTCCATTAACATTATCGACTGCACTGATTTGTGGAACGCCCACACCAGCTACAATTCTAGTTGTGCAAATCGAACCCGGCCCTATCCCCACCTTAACAGCATCGGCTCCTGCCTTAACTAAATCTAACGCAGCTTCGCCTGTTGCAATATTGCCGCCAATTACTTGCACATCTGGGAAATTCTTCTTCACCCAACGAACACGATCTAAAACGGCTTGCGAATGACCATGTGCAGTATCCACCACAATCACATCTACACCTGCTTGCACAAGTTCTGTTACACGTTGATCAGTATCTGCACCTACGCCTACTGCGGCACCAACTAGCAGTCTTCCTTCATGATCTTTACACGCCAACGGAAAATCTTTTGATTTTTGAATATCTTTAACGGTAATGAGTCCACGCAACTCGAAATCATTGTTAACGACCAAAACTTTTTCAATGCGGTGTTCGTGTAATAATTTTTTAATCTCGCCTTTGCTAGCACCTTCTTTTACCGTCACAAGTCGTTCTTGTGGCGTCATAATTTTAGAGACTGGTTCATCTCTACGTTTTTCAAAACGCAAATCTCTACTAGTAACAATGCCAAGCAATGACTCACCAGATACAACAGGCACACCTGAAATGTTTTTCGCACGCGTGAGTTCTAGTACCTCACCAATACTGGTGTCGGGCTCAACACAGATGGGTTCTTTGATCACGCCGCTTTCAAATTTCTTAACCGCACTCACTTCGCTAGCCTGTTGAGCAATCGATAGATTCTTATGAACCACACCAAAGCCACCTTCTTGAGCCATAGCAATGGCCAAACGTGCTTCCGTGACGGTATCCATAGCAGAGGATACCAATGGCATATTGAGACTAATCTCGCGGGTGAGTTGTGTCTTAAGTTCTACTTCTCGCGGCAGGACACTAGAATGAGCGGGTACGAGTGATACGTCGTCGAAAGTAAGCGCGTCTTGTTTGATTCGCATTTGCAGTCCTGGTGCCTAAGTGGCGGCTCATTATAGAGATTGCAGAATACGCGGTAAACTTGTTTATGGTTATAGATGAACTGAATATTGATTTTATTGAAGCTAAAGTCAGTAATAATTTACCTATATAATTCAATCAATGTATAGCCACTTGATATTCCAACATGGATAGCTTTCAAATAGGAATGGAGCTCGAAGAAAGAGAAATCTACTCTGTCCAGCAGCTCAACCGAGAAGTTAAACAACTGTTACAACAGAACTTCCCGCTATTATGGATTGAGGGTGAGCTTTCAAATGTAGCCCGTCCCGTATCGGGACATATCTATTTTTCCCTTAAAGACCAACACGCCCAGGTACGATGTGCAATGTTTCGCAACGCTAATCGCGCTTTGCCCTTCCAACCTGAAAATGGCATGCAGGTATTGGTACGTGCCAGAGTTGGAGTTTATGAGCCTCGTGGCGAATATCAGCTAACAATTGAGCATATGGAAGAAGCAGGTATTGGAATTCTGCAACGTCAATATGAAGCGCTAAAGCAGAAACTCAGCCAAGAAGGTCTATTTGATACAGATAATAAACTAGCTCTTCCCACTTATCCCAAAGTTGTAAGTATTGTCACCTCAGCAACCGGAGCCGCTATTCGCGATATTTTGAGCGTATTACATCGCCGCTACCCGCTACTAACCGTTCGTATCTATGCAGTACCTGTACAGGGTGAGGATTCGGCAATAGCCATTGTGGATGCAATACAAGCCATCAACCAACGCAAAGACTGTGATGTGTTAATTGTTTCTCGTGGAGGCGGGTCAATTGAAGACCTATGGTCATTCAATGAAGAAGAAGTTGCGCGAGCCATTTATGCTTCGAAGATACCCGTCGTCTCTGGAGTCGGTCACGAAGTAGATTTTACCATTGCTGATTTTGTTGCTGATATGCGTGCTCCTACACCTTCTGCCGCCGCTGAATTAATCACACCTCACCAAGACGAACTAATAGAAAGCTTTCAACAATTTGACAGCACCTTGCTTTACTTAATGCGCGAGTTAGTAAGTAATTTACATCAAGCCATCGACTGGACTACACAACGATTAGAGTTTCTACATCCCAAACAGACCATCCAACGTAAATTAGAATATTTGGGAGAATTGCAACGACGTGCATTCAGTTCGATAAAACTCAGTATTTCCGAGCAGGCAAATGTATTTAACCAATTATCGAATAGATTTGAAAAGCAGTCTCCCCACGCACGCATTAGAGAAGCCAAAATCAAGCTTGTAGACCTAAATAGAGTGTTACAGCGTTCAATTCAGGTGAATCAAGAAAATAAACTACAGATATTGCAGTCTTTGGCACGAACTCTAGATGCCGTCAGCCCATTGGGAACGTTGAATCGTGGCTATGCCATTGTCAGCAATCTCTCCAGCGGACAAATACTGCATGACCGCAAACAGGTAGAAAAAGGCGAAAAAGTCTCCGTTCAATTGGCTAAAGGGCAATTTACTGCCAAGGTCGAGGATTAAGCTATTAGCCATTCTTAGCACATTTTGAAAAAAACCTAGCCTCTATACCTATAACCATTGCTTGCCAGGAGCCTACTAATCTGGCATAAAAGCGGGCTTCATTTTCACAAGAGTGTTCCATGCCAGCTAAAAAAGCCAAAACCAAGAAAAAAGCCGCCCCTAAAAAGAAGGCCGCCCCTAAGAGAACGGTGGCGAAAAAAGCCGCGCCTAAAAAGAAAGTAGCGACAAAGAAAAAGGCCGCGCCTAAAAAGAAAGTAGCGGCAAAGAAAAAAGCGGCGCCTAAAAA
>JBOEHC010000133.1:0-2082 GCA_050633765.1 Gammaproteobacteria bacterium | reverse complement strand
GGTCATTCGGCAGCAGAATGGCTAATTATTGGTGAAGCGCCTGGAGCAGATGAAGATCGTATAGGTGAGCCATTTGTAGGTAGAGCAGGGCAACTACTAACAAGTATGTTGCGCGCAATGGGGTTGGCTCGTGAAGAAGTATTTATTGCAAATATTTTAAAATGCCGACCACCAAATAATCGCGACCCTAAACCGGACGAGGTCGATCATTGTGCAGCTTATTTGCGTCAACAAATAGAATTTATCCAACCAAAGATCATTCTGGTGGTTGGTCGAATTGCAGCTCAATCATTATTGAATACTGATACTCCAATCGGGAAAATGCGTGGCCAAAAATTTTCCTATCAAGATACAGAGATTCCAGTAATTGCCACATATCATCCGGCATACTTGTTGCGTAGCCCGCAACAAAAACGCAATGCTTGGGAAGATTTGAAATTTGCTCTTCAGGTATATGCCCATCAGACAGGGGAAATAAGCTAATTATCGGGGTTTATTGCTGTAAATAATGTCTTATTTGCATGGATAATCTACACTTTGGGTTATGAGTGCTGTATTTGAATATCCTACTGAAACGTACCGTCTTATGACGGCACACGATCTTCATGAAATTATGGAGATAGAAAATCGTAGTTATGAGTTTCCTTGGACAGAAGGTATTTTTCATGACTGTATTCGATTTGGTTATTCTTCATGGGTAACGGAAATCGATCGAAATATTGTTGCATACGCAGTAATGTCTTTGGCGGTTCAGGAGTGCCATATTCTGAATATATGTGTGGATCCTAAACTGCGCAGTCAAGGTATTGGTAGACGGTTACTGTTAGAGCTACTATCCATCGCTCAAGCACGTGAGGCAGATACTGCATTTTTAGAAGTAAGGCCGTCTAATATACAAGCATTATCCTTGTATTTTTCCGAAGGCTTTAATGAAATTGGCAATAGACGAGACTACTACCCGGCAAAAATAGGCCGAGAAGATGCTGTGATTCTCGCCAAAACTCTTTCTTACTAAGTTATACCGCATTCTTTTCTGTAGTAACGACCAACGTTTCGTTATAATCGCGCGCTTTCTGCTTACAAAATCCTTATTTAAGTATTAATTATAACTGTGAACGAACATCAGCAACAAACTGCTAAGCGCAGAACTTTCGCAATAATCTCGCATCCAGATGCAGGTAAAACTACGATTACAGAAAAGCTCTTACTTTTCAGTGGCGCTATTCAGCTAGCTGGTTCTGTAAAAGGGCGCAAAGCAGCACGTCATGCGACATCGGATTGGATGGAGATGGAGCAACAACGTGGAATTTCCATCACTAGTTCTGTTATGCAGTTTGATTACAAAGATCGCATCGTAAATTTATTGGATACTCCTGGTCATGCAGATTTTTCTGAAGATACTTATCGCACATTAACCGCTGTAGATTCGGCATTAATGGTGATTGACAATGCAAAGGGTGTAGAAGAACGAACGATTAAACTAATGGAAGTGTGTCGATTTCGTGAGACACCTATTATTACTTTTATTAATAAACTTGACCGTGATGGACGAGAGCCGATTGAGTTATTGGATGAAGTGGAAAGTGTTTTAAAAATAAAATGTGCGCCCATCACCTGGCCAATAGGAATGGGTAAGCTTTTTAAAGGTGTATTTCATTTGCTGAATGATTCAGTACACCTTTATAACCCGAATCATCAAGGTAAAATTCAACAAGGTGAAGTTATAGAGGGTTTGCATAATTCTCGTTTAGATGAATTGCTTGGTGATCAAGCACAGGAGTTGCGCGATGAAATAGAATTAGTGCAGGGTGCCAGTCACGAATTCGATCAAGAGGCGTATCTAAAAGGCGAAATGACGCCGGTATTTTTTGGTTCGGCGATTAATAATTTTGGTGTGGCAGAATTATTAGAAAAATTTGTTGAATATGCGCCAGCACCTCAACCTAGAGAAGCGGGTTTATCAGATACAGATTCAAGAGCTGTTAATGCGGATGAAGAGAATTTCTCAGGTTTCGTATTTAAAATTCAGGCCAATATGGATCCTAATCATCGTGATCGTCTTGCTTTTATGCGTGTCTGTTC
>JBOEHC010000132.1:0-6191 GCA_050633765.1 Gammaproteobacteria bacterium | reverse complement strand
TTTTTTTTGTTTCATTCTCCTTTAAGTTAGTGTTCGCTATTGGCCGAAAGCGAGCTTAGCAAAAATAATTAGATAGGTTCAAATAATTCACCCAGCTTTACTGCCTTATCCGCACCCGTCACACTAGGAATATTTCCAGGTTTGTGTTCGATATGTTGTTTGGCTAACCACGCAAATGCCATAGCTTCCATCCAGTTTGTTGGAATTCCATAATCATTTGTGTTTTGTATCGTTTTATCTTCTAAAGTTTGTTTTAATTGTTGAACTAAAAATTTGTTTTCACTGCCTCCGCCACATAACAATATTTTTTTACTTTCCGGGCACCAGGTTTTTATACTATCTGCAACACTATAAGCAGTAAGCAAGAGTAATGTTGCTTGTATGTCTTGTGCAGAAACAGTTTCGTTTTGTGCATTAAGGAATCGTTGTAACCATTTTAGGTTGAAATATTCTCGACCAGTTGATTTTGGTGGAGGCGCTGAAAAATAATCATCCTTCAACATATTTTCTAGGAGTGCTGTGTTTGCAGTGCCAGCTTGTGCCCAAGCGCCATCGGTATCATAAGGTTTGTTTAAATTTTGTTGTGTCCAAGCGTCCATTAAGGTACTTGCAGGGCCGGTGTCAAAACCAATGATGGGCTGTTTTTTGTTTTTAGGTAGCTTGGTTATGTTAGCGATACCGCCTAGATTAACTACAATTCTTTCTTCCTCTGAGCTTTGCAAAGTAGCGGCATGGTATACGCATGCTAGAGGTGCACCTTCACCACCAGCATCAATATCTGCTTGTCGAAGATTGCCTATGGTAGGAATTCGCGTGGTATTAGCGATGTGCTGTGGGTTGCCAATTTGAATTGAAACTGCATGATTACCTTTCGGATCATGAAATACTGTTTGCCCATGGCTACCAATAGCAGTGACTTGATCTGCATCAATAGAGCTAAGTTTTAATAGCTGCTCTACGGCTTCGCATGATATTTCTGCAAACTGTTTGTCTAATTCCCCACAATTTTTTGGAATTTGCCGAGTGGCAATCAATCTATTGATGTCATCACGGAGTTTAGAGTTAATTGGCTGGCTGAAAGCTGAAACAATATCAGTGTTGGATTTTGAAAAATCCATTAATACCGCATCGATCGCATCGACACTGGTGCCTGACATTAGCCCAATGTAGTACTCAGGCATGAGCGGTGCTTAAAGAAACTCTGATTTATTAATGAAATGGTTGCTATTAGGCAAAAGAGATTGAGAAAGCGGAATGTATAGATTCATACATAAGCATTGCGAAAGCTCTTTTAACAACATAGCAAAATAAATCAGAGCTTCCTTGCACTCAAAGTTCGCGCATGACCAATGCGTTTTGCGTATACGCATCAAGTTGCACAATCATGGGTTGGATTGAAGTTTGAAAGCGGTTCATTTCTGAATCAGGTAATGGGTGTGCGCTTGGTAGTTTTACTTTTAGCGGGTTGCGGTGTACGCCATTGACACGGAACTCGTAATGTAAGTGTGGGCCAGTCGCTAAACCTGTGCTGCCAATGTAACCAATAATTTGTCCTTGCTTAACGCGTGAGCCAACGCCAGTTTTTCTTGCGTATTTAGACATGTGCGCATAAAGCGTGGTGTAGGTATTGCCATGTCGAAGAATAATGGTATTGCCGTAACCACCTTTTCTGCCGCGATGCACAACTTTTCCATCACCGGTTGCTTTAATAGCTGTGCCCGTAGCGGCGGCATAGTCGACACCTTTGTGTGCGCGAATTTTATTTAATACTGGGTGTTTGCGTCTTAAATTAAAATGTGAACTGATGCGCGCAAGATCAACTGGGGTACGCATAAATGGTTTGCGCATGCTTTTACCATCAGGAGAGTAAAATTCAGTTTTTCCATTGCTGTCGGTATAGCGGTATGCACGGTATGTGTGTTTGTTATTTATGAATTCCGCAGCAATGATATTCCCATCACCAACTTTTTCGCCTTCTAAAAATAGTTCTTCATACATGACTGTGAAAGAGTCACCTTGGCGAATATCCAGTGCAAAGTCGACATCCCAGCCAAAAATTGCCGCTAAGCCCATAATTAAACTATCTGACATGCCGGCATCTTGTCCGGCGAGAAATAAAGATTGATTGATTGTTCCTGTCGCAACTTGGGAGATTTTGTCTAATTCACGATTAGCTTCTTCAACAATGAATGATTCATTATCTTTATATAGAACCAGTGATTTCGTTATACTTTTTTCAAGCTCTAGTTTATCTATGCCATCGTCACCAAAAGTGAAATGTAATTTTTGTCCGGGATATATTTTTTTAAACGGTTTAGCTTGCTTGCCTAAATTTAATATTCGCGTTAATTCTTGATGAATATCTAAATTGCTGAATATAGAAGACAGGGTGTCGCCACTTTTAACAACAACCGTAATATCACTTTCTTTTTCTATTGGTTCAGAAGGAATTATTTCTAATTCATCTGCAGTCTTGTCAGTTAGAGTTGTTTCGTGCTTGTCCTTTTGTGGTACCTGTAGAGCAAGCGTTTGACTTTGATGTTGTGGTGTAACAGGCTTAAGTGGTAATGCAATATTTCGGCTGTCATCTTCAGGCGAATTGGTTGCAGAAATATTTGCTGCATCTGATGAATTTGAAGTAGTTGAAACGGTTTGATTAGATTGTGCTAAAACAACACTGACGATGAGGATGCCAAGTAATGCGGTGGCGATTAAAATATATGCAGGTACGTGGTGATTTGCGCCCTTGCCGGTTGACGCAATATTCTTAAAGTCAGCCCCAATTAAAGAATTGTAATCCACGGAATTTACTTCAATTTTTGGCATAAAATAACGTCCTTGTATCCATTGGTCAATGAATTTAACAATACTCGCTATTCTTCTAAAGAAACGGTTCTCTAACTGGTCATTCGCTATGGGTTATTGGTTTAAAAGGATTAATAATGGCTGAAATAGCACCAAATACACAAATTGATGAGCTTGTAAGGGGGGCTGAGGAGGTTTTGCTGCTGGATGAGCTGAAATCTAAGCTCAAAAAAGGCCGGCCATTACGCATAAAAGCAGGATTTGACCCCACAGCGCCGGATTTGCATTTGGGGCATACCGTACTCATTAATAAGCTTCGCCAGTTTCAAAAGGCTGGGCATCAGGTCATATTTTTGATTGGCGATTTCACAGGCATGATTGGTGATCCCACCGGTAAAAATGTCATGCGACAGCCATTGTCTGAAGATGAAGTGCAGGCTAATGCGCTGACCTATAAAGAACAGATTTTTAAGATTTTAGATCCTGCTAAAACCGAAGTGGCCTTTAATTCCTCATGGATGAGTAAAAAAAGTGCGGCGGACATGATTAAACTAGCGGCTAAACATACTGTTGCTCGCATGTTAGAGCGTGATGATTTTGATAAACGTTATAAAGGCGGCAAGCCGATTGCGATTCATGAATTTCTTTACCCCCTCATACAAGGTTACGACTCGGTAGAATTAAAGTCTGATCTTGAGTTGGGTGGCACGGACCAAAAATTTAACTTGCTAGTGGGCCGAGAATTGCAAAAAGAAAGTGGCCAGGCACCACAAGTGATTATGACCATGCCTATATTAGAAGGTTATACACAAGGGCCTGAAAAAATGTCTAAGTCGCTAAACAATTATATCGGTATCACCGACTCGCCCAACGATATGTTTGGAAAAATTATGAGTGTGGATGATGAAAAGATGTGGCGTTATTTTGATTTACTAAGCTTCCGTTCAATCGCTGAGATTGAAGGCCTCAAAAAAGAAGTAAATGATGGCGCGAATCCGCGCGACATAAAATTCAGACTTGCGGCAGAAATAATAGAACGTTTTCATGATAAGCAAGCAGCTGAAACTGCACAGCAAGATTTTATTCAACGCTTCCAAAAAGGAGCGATGCCGGATGATATTCCTGAAAAAACCATTAAAGTGGCAGAAGGTACAATCCAAATTGGAAATTTGCTCAAAAATGCAGGCCTAGTAAGCAGTACATCAGAAGCGATGCGCATGATTAAACAAGGTGCGGTTAAAATAGATGGAAATAAAGTAGAAGATCCAAAGTTAAATTTATCAACGGACATGACGGCAGTGTTTCAAGTGGGTAAACGCAAATTTGCGAAAGTGACACTATCTTAGCGAATACGTATCAAGCGGAGTTGGACATCCATGGCTAAATCAGAAAATGTAGAGGTAAATGTTCCTGATGATGTGGGCATTGATGCATCAGGTGTAGTGAAAAATTTAGACATAGAAAATTTGCAGGCGAATGCTGAGCAAGTTTTTCAGCAAGCCGCTGCCTGGGCGCAAAGCCCGCAATTTTATGCTCAGTTAGGTTTAATAGCTGCTGCAATAATTCTGTCATATCTAGCTGCAAAAGTTTTAGGTAGAAATTTCAAACCCAGATCTCAACCCCCTCAGCCTGGCTCGATGAGCAAATGGAGAGGGTTTTTATATCGATGCAAAGGTATTCTATTTTCACTACTTACAGTAATTTTTCTAGGTGTAGCAAGTGTTTTAAGTGATGCAACCGTTCAACAAGATTGGTTGTTAAAGCTTGCTCAGGGTTTAGCGGTTGTTGGGCTTATTTATACGATAAATAAGCAGTTTGTCAGTAGCCGTGTCGTTAGAAAATTCATCAAGTGGGTCATTATCCCGGTTGCCATTTTGTATGTCTTTGGGTGGCTGGATGATGTTATCCATCATCTCGATTCGATTAAGTTACAGCTAGGTAACATTGCGCTATCACTCTACACCTTTGCGCGAGTGCTGATTTTCGGATCAATATTATTTTGGTTAGGGCGTATATCGAATGACACCGGAAAAGAATACATTCGCAAACAAGAAAATCTTGAAGTGGGAACACGGGAGGTGTTCGCCAAGTTATTTGAGATAGGGCTATTTTTTGTAATATTTATTCTACTGTTGCAAGTGATGGGCATCAGCCTAACTGCTTTAGCAGTATTTGGTGGTGCGTTAGGGGTCGGGCTTGGGTTTGGTTTGCAAGCTATTGCTTCGAATTTCATATCTGGGCTGATAATTCTATTAGATCGCTCATTAACGGTAGGTGATTATATAGAGCTGGAAGATGGGCGAAGCGGAACCATCAGCGCATTAAATATGCGCTCAACGATTCTAGAAACCTTCGATGGCAAAGATGTTGTGGTGCCAAACGAAACTTTTGTGACCTCGAGTTTTATAAATTGGACGCACGCAGATGTTAAACAGCGTTATGCAATTGAATTGCAGGTGGCATATGACACCGATATGGAAAAGCTAGTGGAAATTCTGAAAGAACTTGTGGCGAGTCACCCGCAAGTATTGAGTGGCGAGTTAGCTACACCAGAAGAACAACCGGATGCAGAAATATCGGGTTTTGGCGAGTCGGGTGTGGATATTTTAATTGAGTACTGGATGGAAGGTGTTGACGATGGGTTAAATCGTGTCGATGCCGATTTAAATATGATGATATGGAAAGCATTTAAAGAAAATAATATCAGCTTCCCATTCCCGCAGCGCGATGTGCGTATCCTTAATCCAAGCTAAAGAATTGGTGTAATGTAAACTGCACCGATCAAGTTAATAGAGCTGATTATTTCAAGCGAAAATTGGAGCTAAATACGGCGGTAACAAGAGCTTTTGATGCTTAAGCCATGGGCAAAAGGGATAGTCATTCATTATTGATCGATTCTTCCCCAGTTATCGCTTGACCTACGTTTGAAGCCCCCTATAATGCGGCCTCCGCAAATTAAATGTCCCACCAAAAGTGGTTTATTTCTTTGCGGATTTTTTTGTCCTTTCGTTGACAGAAATAAGATTAAAAACATATACTTATATGTTCGCTCTGCATATATGGCAGAGCTGTTATTTAACAATTGAATAAGTGACTTGTGTGGGTGCCTTGATAGGTACCTTAATTTTTATTGAGGGTGATAACAATTCAGTTGAAGTGCGTTTTTAAGTTCCTCACGGAACCTAAAGATTCATCTCAAAAAATTCGCGAAGTAATTCGCAAAAAGTTATTAACTGAAGAGTTTGATCCTGGCTCAGATTGAACGCTGGCGGTAGGCTTAACACATGCAAGTCGAGCGGAAACGATCTAGCTTGCTAGAGGCGTCGAGCGGCGGACGGGTGAGTAACGCGTAGGAATCTACCCAGTAGTTGGGGATAGCCCGGAGA
>JBOEHC010000131.1:0-4807 GCA_050633765.1 Gammaproteobacteria bacterium | reverse complement strand
ACAAAATCGTCAGGAACGATTTTGAACATCGCCATAGGCGATGGCCCGCAGGGCGAAGTACAGGGAGGTACGCAGTAATCCTCGTGTCCCGACCATCCTTGCGATGGGATACTAATCGCAAATTAACCATAGCGAAGCCATTCTGTATTAGCTTTTATATTCCTACTAAGCACCTTGCTTTATAGATTACATCCAGTACATTTTCTCAATGCAATTTAATACTTTAGTCGGTGCATTAACGCAGAATCGAAGCGAAGACCGTTTTGTTGGTTTTCTGAATGGGCAAGATGAAGAAAAAGTTATTACGTTTAATGCATTGTATGAACGTGCATTAGGTTTATTGCATGTGTTGCAAAAAAGAGGCATGCAGCAAGGTGACTATCTCATGTTGAATTTAAACGACAATGAGAAAATGATCGATGTATTCTGGGCCTGTCAATTTGGTGGGATCATACCCGTACCTTTGGCGATTGGTATTAGTGATCAGCATCGACAAAAAATATTTAATGTTTACAGGCAACTAGTAAGTAAAAAAAATAGTGCGTATCTATATACAGATCGGAAGACATTACTAAAATTACAAAGCAGCGCCAGTGATTCAGTAGATGTAGCTGCATTTAAAGAAATTTCAGAACATGTAATGCTTACCGATGAAGTGGTGGATGTCTCTAAAGCAGGGGAAGTTGCTCATGTTGTTGCTGAAGATATTTCATTTATCCAATTCTCTTCTGGTTCGACAGGAAACCCCAAGGGCATTGTATTAAGGCACCGTAATTTATTGGCGAATATTGATGGTATTCAACGTGCTGCTGAATTTACCACTCACGACACAAGTCTAAGCTGGATGCCACTAACCCATGACATGGGTTTAATAGGTTTTCATTTAAATCCCATCGTTTGTAACTACAACCATTACATCATGCGTACCGATTTATTTATTCGCCGCCCACTTTATTGGATGACAGCAGCAAGCGATAAAAAAGCGAACGTTTTATGTTCGCCTAATTTTGGTTATAAGCATTTCTTAAATGCATATGCTCGTAAAGGCCAAGATAATAAAAATATGGCCGATACTGATCTTACGCATATGCGTTTAATTTTTAATGGTGCGGAGCCAATATCCGTAGATTTATGTGAACAGTTTACCGATGCAATGTTTCACTACGGATTGCCGGCAAATAGTATGTTTCCTGTATATGGTTTAGCAGAAGCCAGTTTGGCAGTTAGTTTTCCTGCAGTGGGTTCGGATTTGAAGGTTATTAGCGTGGAGCGAGACTCACTCGCGATTGGTGCGAAAGCAACGTTGACGCAAAAGTCTGATATGACATCTACTTTAGTCGGGGTGGGAGCACCTATTCCGCATTGCAAAGTTAGAATTAGTAACCATGATGGCGAAGAGTTACCTGAAGGCACAATTGGGCAGATTCATATCGCGGGTAAAAATGTTACTGAAGAAATAATTGGTGATGATGGTCGTATATTTTTTGATGGTGGATGGGTAAATACTGGAGATCTTGGGTTTGCTTCTGAGCAGGGGCTTTTCATTACCGGTCGATATAAAGAAATTCTCTTTGTAAATGGTCAAAACTACTACCCACACGATATTGAAGAAACCTTGCACCATATTGATGGGCTTGAACTGGGTAAAGTTGTTGTTGCGGGGGTTACTTCAAACAAAAGTGATCTTGAGCAAGTGCTAGTTTTTATATTGCATAAAGGCAAGTTAGATGAGTTTCAAAAAATGCTTTCAATGGTTAAAGCTAAAGTAAATGAACAGTTTTGTATTGAGGTTCACCATGTCGTACCGATTAGGAAAGTGCCTAAAACAACCAGTGGGAAAGTGCAGCGTTCAGCGCTTGCGGATTCATATTTAAATGGCGAATTTAATAATGTTCTGGAAGAGCTTTTACCTGAAAAGGTAGCCGGGACACAAGCGAGTGAGTCTAGTCATGATGAAGTTATCAATGCCATTAAGAAAATTTGCATAGAAGCTTTGCCAGATAAAATATTCAGTATTCAAGATAGTTTGTTAGAGCTTGGTGCGAGTTCGCTGTCCTTGGTAGAAATACATTCTGGTTTGGACGAGATGTATCCTGGTAAAGTGGAAATAACTGACTTGGTTGATCATTCTACTATCGCAGATCTTGCGGCATTCATACATAGTAAAGAATAACTACTCATATAAAGACTTTTTCTTTTTCCATCTCTTGTGAATCCACAGCCAATCTTCAGGTTGGTTTAGGATTTGCTCTTCAACCGCTTCTACGTAAGCTTTAGAAACTGAAGAAGAATCTTTTTCATACGGTGGTTGAGTAAGTGGCTTAAAGGTTGCGAGATACTGACCTCTAGAAGTTCGTTCAACATCCATGAAAAATACTGGATACTTAAAGAGTGTCGCTATTTTTTCTAAACCTAAGTAAAACGGAGTTTCTTGGTTTAAGAATGTGGTCCAATAAGCTTCGTCTCTTCTTCTTGGTGCTTGATCTGGTGCAATAGCGATAATACGAGTTTGTTTTGCTCGCTTAATTAAATCTGTAATGCATGTCTTGGCGGGCAATAGGGTAATACCGTATTGAGATCGTGATTCTATAGTAAGTTCGTTCAGCCATTTTTGGTGTAGCGGTTTGTATATTCCATCTATTGGGAAATTTAGCTGTTGGCTAGCGGCGATCGTTGCCCATTCCATATTGCATTGATGGGCTAACGCTAAAATAATAGTCTGTCCACTTTCTAATGTATCTTCTATCACTTCATGGTTTCTAAAGCTGACGTGATTATTTAATTGTGTTGGCTTTAAATTAATGGTTTTAAGCATTTCTACCATAACATCACAAAAATTTCGATAATGAAGCTTAAGCAATGTTTGCACTTCAGTATCGTTTAGTTTGGGAAATGAATTGCGTATATTATTTTCTGCGATGCTGCGTCGATAACGGACAATATAATACAGCAGAATATAAAGCGGCTTAGATATGCTATATAGAATGGGCAGCGGGATGGCTGCAATACTTTTTAAAGTTAATTTTCTCAAAGAAGTGCTTTATATTGGCGAGGTTTAAAGTGACCTAATTTGTGGTGGAAGGTTTCTTAAGTTTCCATCTACGGTATGCCCACAACCAATCTTTTGGGCTTTCTTGCACAAGCGTTTCCAGCTCAGAGATATATAAACGCATGATTTGATTTGGGTCCTCGGTGAAAGGCGGTTCCGCAAGTAACTTTAACGTTGCTTGATAATAACCTTTACGTGTCCGTTTCAATGACATAAATATGATTGGGTATTTGAAGGCCCTGGCAATTTTTTCAGTACCTGTGTGAAACGCTGTGTCCCGGTTAAGAAACAGATGCCAGTAAGGCGAGTCATCTTTTTTGGGGGATTGGTCTGCTGCCATGGCAAGCATGCGTGTTATTTTCGATCGCTTTAGAGAGTCTGCTACACAGGTTTCCATGGGTAAAGGTGTTACGTCAAAACGGGTGCGTAAATTATAAAACAATGATTCTAAGTTATCGGTGCGTTGTTTGCGGTACACCGTATCCACAGGAAAATTTAAATGCTGAGCGCATGCGAGTAATGCCCACTCGAAGTTGCAGTAGTGTGCAGTTACGATAATTGCCGATTGGCCCTGTTCTAAGTAATTCTCTAATACATGTAAATTCTTAAATTCAACACGGTTTTTAATTTCTTCTTTGCTAAGACTAAGTGCTTTAACTGTTTCAGCAATCACCATGCAGGTGCTTTGGTAATGACTCTTAGCTAAGTCAAAACATTCTGATTCTGAATATTCTGGAAACGAGGCTTTAATATTATTAAGTGTAAGTTTTCTGCGTACTTTGAAAACATGAAAAAGTAAGATATACGAAAACCAAGCAATCCTGTGCAGCAACCAAAGCGGTAGAAAGGATAGTAGTTTAAGAAAAGGTATTAATAATTTCGACATTAAGATAACGAACTGTTTTGGGCTTCGCAGTGTGATTATACCTGTGATATTAAAATTGTTAATAAGCCATATAAGGTCTCTTGAGCGCTTATATGTAGAGTTTTATCAGTCCTTTTTAATTAATTAAGTTTAATGTTTGATATTCGTCTAAACTTTTTGATGTCCATAAAGTCATAATTATTATAACGCTTTAAGCATTCGTTTAAGTTTAAGGAAGATAACGAAAATGAATTGGATAATCTATGCGACATTGAGTGTAATTAAATTGCTTATTATAAGTGTTTTAATTTTGATATCTGCTTTATTAATGCCGGTTATCTTTTTATTGTTTTCGTTAGGGTTCGCGCTGAGTTACGTAAGAGATGTTGAACCAACTTTATATGCACGTAAATTTCCTGCACTTACTCTAGATCATTTGTCGATCTTCAATTTGAAAGATACATGGCTTTACTTGTATCCGCCTATGCGACGCATCCAGCACGTGTTGATCAAAAGAGATAAGACTATTTTCTAATCTATCGTGATAGACGATGCCTACTGCTAGACTAGCATTCGTTAAGCTGTAATTCTTGCGTTAGCTAGGCAAACCCAACTAAACCATTCACTGAAAACCCAAGCTAATGCTACACTTGCACCACAACTGAGCGCCCGTGGCTTTTATGTCCTGTGGGTACAGCTGGACGATGGGCAGGATGCCCAAGTGTCGCGGAAGACAGGAAGTCGAGAGCGACCAGAGTATGCAGTGCAACGCACTGCCAGTTAAGATTCATATATACTTTCATTGATTGAAACAGTTTTGCGCCCGTAGCTCAGCTGGATAGAGCATCGGCCTTCTAAGCCGAGGGTCAGAGGTTCGAATCCTCTCGGGCGCG
>JBOEHC010000130.1:0-1642 GCA_050633765.1 Gammaproteobacteria bacterium | reverse complement strand
CTGCCGTTTATCTCGCCCCGATGGGCAGCACATCCGCACAAGGGCGAGATAAACGGCAGGAAAACTTGGACAATCTAAGACCGTAAGCCGTTTACCTAGCATTTTTGATTCTACAAAATACGCGAAAACATTTGCGGTTGTCTGAGGAATTGTGGGGTAGGGGCTGAGAAGGTATGATTAGGAGGTGGCAAAAACAATCCGATACACAGAAGAGAACCGCAAGAATTACAGAGAGTTGACGAACATATTGGGTCTAATAGACTTGGATATAGTTCGAGTAGAAAAAGATGAAGAGGAGAATATCCTGTACCTATCGTGTACGTCGCGTTGGGAAGTAGGAGTATGTCCAACCTGTTTGCAATTGAGTCAGAAAATACATGATTATCCGAGACAAAGGAGGATACATGATGCGCCATTACGAGGTCAAAAGATAATATTGATGTTAGATAGCGTCCGTTTTGAGTGTGAGAAGTGCAAAAAGTCATTTACACAAACAATTCGAGATATTGTGCCAGATTGCACGTACACGTACCGATTATATGAAGAAGTATCGGATGCGAGACGCAAGCAGGATGTAGCAACGTTGGCAGAGCTATATAGAATAGGTTACAAAACAGCAGAAAGTATCGTGTTGAAAGCAGGTGAAGCAAAGCTGGCCGAGAGACGAGAGAGACCATTGGAAGTAGAGCATTTGGGGATTGATGAAATCTCAAAAAAAAAGGAAATGGGGAGTATCTACTCGTCTTAACTGATTTGAAAAGACGAATTGTATTGGATATTTTGCCAAACCGTCAAAAAGAGACGCTTGTGAAATGGCTAACAACCCCACCAATAGGAATTGTGCTGAGTAAGCTAACATTTGCGGCAACCGATTTATGGAAACAGTATCGTGATGGCGTACAAAGCGTCTTCCCAGAGGTGGCTGTCGTGGCAGACCGTTTTCATGTTGTCCAAAATTTGCACAAAGTTATTACGGAAGCACGACGCGAGGCGCAGAAAGCGGCCAAAACAGAGGATGAAAAGAAGCAATTGAAAGGATTGCGCTACTTGTTATTGAAGAACAGACAAAATTTAACCGAGAAAGAGAAGATACGGTTACAAAAAGTGGCGGAAACGCATCCAGAGTTACACTGTTTGTGGGAATTGCGCCAAGAATTACACGATTGGTACGAAGTACGCACGATTCCTGAATTTGCTCGTATCACACTTAATCAGTGGGTTCGCTCTGCACGTCAATTGAAAATAGCTGCTCTCGATAAATTCTGCAATACATTAGACTCATGGCAAGCTCAAATCCTTAATTTCTTTGAACATCGTATTACAAGCGGGTTTGTTGAGGGCATGAATAGCAAAATTCGTGTTTTGAAACGGATTGCTTTTGGCATCCCCAGCTATGCTCATTTTCGGCTACGGATTATTGGCTTTTGCGGTTAAACCCCACAATAGCTCAGACAACCACAAAAAATTGTCGTGCATGACACCATACGAGTCATGTTTCATGAATGGGTGCGTTCGTATGTTGGTAAGTTAGTCTGGGCTAATTTACTAAAACACCAATCATCTGAATTAATTTGGGTGTGTTTCATTTTTCGGAAACTGCCTTACTGCGTACCTTTGCAGAATGTGCGTTATAAGCGTGAAA
>JBOEHC010000129.1:0-3876 GCA_050633765.1 Gammaproteobacteria bacterium | reverse complement strand
GTTAAAGCGATACAGTCAAAAACCATAGCCATTGTAGGATCGGGTCCAGCCGGTCTAACTGCAGCACATGAGTTGTGTGATGCGGGATTTGAAGTTCATGTATATGAAATGACAGATCGTTTGGGTGGTATGATGATATGGGGGATACCCGCATTTAGATTACCACCCGGCATAATTGAAGAAGATATTGATAGACTGCTTAAGCGCTTCCCAGATTTACATATTCATTTAAATACCGGGCTTGGCAAAGAAGTTACTTTAGATCAACTAAAAGATAAACATGATGCGGTTTTATTAGCCATTGGTTCTTGGTGGGGGAAGCCTATGGGTATCCCAGGCGAAGAAGGTAATGAAAAGGTAGTCGATGGTGTAAGTTTTTTGCGTCATGTAAACGCAGGTGAGCGACCCACACTGCCAGAAACTGTAGTCGTAGTGGGTGGTGGAGACGTCGCTATGGATGCATGTCGTGCCGCTTTGCGATTGCCAGGGTGTAAAAATGTAAAAGTAATATACCGGCGCGGACCTGATGAAATTCCTGCCAGAAAAATTGAACTTGAAGGCGCAATAGAAGAAGGCATTGAATTCATTTATTTCACACAACAAGTTGCAGTAGAAGAGAATAATGGCACGCTAAAACTTAAGTGTGTAAAGACAGTATTAGGAGATAAAGGTGAAGATGAACGTCTTCAGCCCAAATTAGAAGAAGGTAGTGAGCACGAAATAGAATGCGGAATGGTGATTGCTGCCGTTGGGCAAAAAGGTGAATGTGATGATTTAGCTAATCATGACTTGATGGATGTTGATCGCGTGCGTACTGATTGGGACACCATGCGTACTAAAGACGAAAAAGTATTTGCAGCAGGAGATGGAGCATTTGGTGGTTCAACTATTGTTATGGCCATGCAGCATGGTCAACGCGCTGCATACTATGTGAAATCATTCCTTAATGACATAGAAAACCCTATTCCTTATCGAACGCCATTTCGAACACGTAGGGTTCCCGTTGCGCAAGACATTAAATGGGAAAAATTTAGCCCACATCATCCTGAATTCTTTGGAGTAGGAGAAGACCCAGTTAGCTTCCCTGAAATTGAAGCTACTTATGATTGGGATACTGCACGTAACGAGGCGGCACGTTGTTACCGTTGTGATGCAGAAACGGGTTCGCCAGATTATTCAGTCACACATCGTGAAGATATTTTTTCTATGGCACGTACCAATCCTGCAGATCACATGAAATTAAAATCGATGTTGCAAAAACGGTTACGAACTCGGGCAAATCCATTTCCAGAAAGTCGTCCACCTAATTTGGACGATATCGTATTTTTACCAGCAAATTTGTCACGATTGGTGATTGATCCATACCGTGAAGCATGCAATGTAATCACTGATCTTGCTGGTAAACTCGAATTACACCATCCATTTTTAGTTACAGGATTTGATAACGAATCAGAAGAAATATTTGAGGCGATGAGTGAGGGATGCACATTATCCAATACCCCATATTTAGGGCACAAGAATCCTGGTAGGAAAACGAATTGGTTACAGTTGAGTTCATCATTATCAGAGCAAACTGAACACACCACTGGATTTGTTTACCTATTAGATGAAGATGAAGAACCTAAAGCAATAACGCCAGCATCAGATAATCAACTCGTTGGTTTAGCCGTTTCTACTGCTAATGATCTTGAACTGGCAATATCATGTTCATTAGAAAATAAGCACGATATATTAGTTTTAGATAGCACAGGAAATCTTGGCGGTAGTTGGGCAGAATTAACTACAACGCCTGATTTTAGTATCTTGCGTGATGCAATTCGTATACTACGCAAGATGAAAAAAGAAGAAGCTATTGAAATCGTTTATTTTGGTGGTGTGCGTTCTGGAACCGATGCCGCTAAGTTAATCGGCTTAGGTGCAAATGCGGTGGTGTTAGGCGTATGCGCAGGGCTTTCCATGGGCGGTGAAATTAACAATGATCAAATTATTTTTAGTTCGAATTACTCGGATACTGATCGAATTCAAGGTCTAGTCAATATCGTTAAAGCTAATTTAGGTGAAGCCTCTATGATGGCGCGATGTACAGGTAAAACGAATTTATATAATGTGGAACCAGAAGACTTGAGTGCTATTACAGAAGATACATCTGAAGCTACAGGAATTTCATTGCCTGGAAAAGTTGCTTGAATGGTTAATTAAATAAACTATTTTTTTAGAGTCATATAAGATTATTCTACTGAATTGTATTCAATGTTGGTGAGTCAAATGCGCCGTCCAGGCTGAATTTTTGCATAGCATTCACTTTGATTCCAGAATTATCAGCTGCTAGATTATTTTCTAGACAAGAAATGTGTCCTAATGCAGAAATTTGATGTTGCTTTAAATCGTATATGCCATCAATTGTAAATTTTGATTGCTTGAATGAATTTGATACTGAAGTGTTAATGCAATCTAAATTTTCATTTTCTAAATAGGAAAACCATCTGGGTAGTATATTTGTAATTGATGCGCCACTAGTAATAGCATTAATTTTAATGTTTAGATTTTCATTGCTCTTTAAGAACAATGCATTAGCTTCGGTTTTTGAGTCTTCTAAGTTTATTGCCAAATGATTTAATTCAACATGTGTAAAATTATTTAAAGCTTTTCCATCTATGTGTATTGATAGGATGTCTAGGTTCTTCCCAAAGTAGTCAATTAATTCCAATGATCCTTTTTCACTATCCAGGTTAAATTCAGCTTTATTCACACTTAAAAGCTTGCTTAATTCTAGTTTTACCATTCCTGTTAACTGTACTTCCAATGGCGTGAAGTATGAAAATTGTGGCGATATTTCGGTGAGTAGGGCAGGTCGTACTTTGTCGAGATTAACTAATAAGTTGAGTATTTCGTCGGAAGTTTTATATAAACATTCACCTGAAATGTGCAAATTTTCATTTCTAGCTAAAACATTAAAATCATAATTACATCCAATACCTTCATTATTAGGTGCAAGGCTAATGTTTGCGTTAGGCACGTGCAATAATGAAGCTGAAATTTCGTCACCCAACGTGAGATCGGAGTTGTGAATGTGAAGTTTTGTAAGAGCTTTCTGGTCTGAAACTTCAGTTATTGGTGTAGTTGCCATGTGAATTAAAATAGTTTCGAGCACTCTTCCAGAAGCCCCATCATCTGTGCTGCCTATATCAAATTTTAATGCACCACCAGCAGTACGAATAAAACTAATTTTTGGATTTTGCAGTTCAATATTTTGAATTGATATTTTTCCTTGAAGTATTGATTCAAGACCAATATTTGTTAACACTCCCGGCACTGAAGCAAGTATGTTGTCACCATAATCTAAAGCACGAACTGAATTTAAGTGTAGCTCAGCATTACCTTTGGTTGGATTCCAACAAAATTGAGCATCTTCAAAATCTATATAGTATGCGTGGAATCTATTCTCTAACTGATTTCTGATGTAATTAGATAAAAATGGTAAAGATATAGGGCGAATTGAGGAGACAATCAAAAGGACGACAAGGATTAGTAGCATCGCAGCAACTAATGTGGTTACAGATCTTTTGACCGTAACAGTCATCTGTTCACCTTGATAGCTCGAATGTTACCTTATAAAGATCATAATAGGAGTGTTCATGTAATTTGATCCTGTTATGCATAATAAATAGAAAAAATAACTTTATAATACTTTAATCACGGAGTGGTCCGAGTACTTTTCTTAAATAGATATACGCAATCAGTGTCTTCATCTCCATTAATAATTGCTTTTCCATCCGTTTTAAGAATATCCAAAAAATAATCTTGGACTGTTTTACAGGCTGCGAAAGTTAATGCTTGCTTGTATAACCAAATGTCATCTTCTTTATGTACACAGTG
>JBOEHC010000128.1:0-9772 GCA_050633765.1 Gammaproteobacteria bacterium | reverse complement strand
GATCTGCAGCGCGAAATGCCGCAGAGTAACCACCTGGACCAGAACCTATCACCACTACTTGAGTTGATAAATTACTATTAATATTTTCTAAAGAAGGCGACTTTTTATTCGATGTGTCTGATTCTACTGATTCAATACACATCAACACCTGTTCTTCTATTACTCGATCACCAACTTTTACTATGACTTCTTTAACTACTCCATTAACAGTAGCAGGAATATCAATTATAGTTTTTTCAGTTTCGATTGAAATTAAGGTTTCATTATGCGCAACCTCTTGACCTGCAGAAACAAATATTTCTACTACAGGAACATCACTTGCACCGGATAAATCGGGCACAATAATTTCAATCAAATTAGTCATACTCAGAGCTTGATGTTTTCGCGACTTTCTATTAACTCTGCAACTATAGACGGATTAAGCAGAGTTGATGTATCTCCTAAGTCTGAAAAATCATTATTTGATATTTTCCGCAGTATACGGCGCATGATTTTTCCGCTGCGCGTTTTTGGTAATTCAAACACACAGTGAATAACATCAGGCTTAGCCACAGCACTGATCTGCTCGCGAACAATTTGATTGAGCTCTGCATGCAACTCATCACTAGATTGAATACCTTGATTCATTGCGACAAAGGCATATATTCCTTCGCCTTTTATGGGATGCGGAAAACCCACAACTGCCGCTTCTGCTATATCTCCATGCTGTATCAAAGCACTTTCAATTTCTGTAGCACCAAAAAGATGACCTGACACATTCAATGTGTCATCCGCACGACCCGTAACACGTACTGCACCTTGATCATCAATAATCGCACGATCACTTGGATAGTAATATCCACCCTTTTTACTATCTGTAAAGTATGTATCCTCAAATCGTTTCTGGTCGCCATAGATAGTAAGCATTTGACCAGGCCATGGATATTTAATAACTAAATTACCAGAATTTTCAGTAGTCAAATTTTCATTATCATCCACTAACGAGGGCTGTATTCCAAAAAATGGCCTCGCTTTACTACCGCACATTTCAGTTAACTCGCCTGGTAATTGCGAAATTAACACACCTCCGGTTTCTGTTTGCCACCAGGTGTCAATTATAGGGCATTGTTTCTTACCTATTATTTCAAAATACCAATTCCAAGTTTCAACATCAATTGGCTCCCCAACTGTGCCTAGTAATCGCAGGCTTTTTAGTGAGTAATTCTTCACAGGCTTATTGCCAAATGCTGTTAATGTTCGAAGAATGGTTGGAGACGTATAAAAGGTATTTACTTTGTATTTATCGATAATTTCCCAATAGCGACTTTCATCAGGAAATGTTGGCACACCTTCAAACATTAATGTTGTTGCTCCATTTGCCAAAGGCCCATAAAGAACATAAGAATGACCCGTTACCCAACCTAGATCTGCAGTACACCAATAAATATCGTCATCTCTATGGTCGAATATATATTTGTGAGTCATACAGACATGTAATAGATACCCTGCTGAACCATGTAATATACCCTTAGGTTTACCAGTAGAGCCTGATGTATAGAGAATAAATAATGGATCACTCGCCTGCATCACTTCGATTGGGCAATCATTTGCAACTCGCGCCATTTCATCGTGATACCAAATGTCTCGACCATACATCATATCTGTTGAATGAGTATTGCGCTTAACAACTATAACCGTATCAACGATTGAACTACCCTCAACAGCTTGATCTACGATTTCTTTAATTGGAATAACCTTCCCGCCACGCAAACCCTCATTTGCAGTTACTATAACTTTACAATCCGCATCAATTATTCTGTCGCTCAGCGATTTTGCAGAAAATCCACCAAAAACCACTGAATGAACCGCGCCTATCCTGGCGCAAGCAAGCATCGCTACCGCGGTTTCGATTATTAATGGCATGTATATACAAACACGATCTCCTTTTTGTACGTTATTTCTTTTTAGTACATTAGAAAATCTACATACTTCTTGATGTAGCTGCTTGTAAGTAAGTGTCTTAGTTTCTTCTGAATCATCACCTTCCCAAATAATTGCTGTTTTATCACCTTGTTTTTCTAAATGGCGATCAAGACAATTATAGGAAACATTTATTTTTGCACCCTTAAACCATTCTGCATGAGCTTTGCTAGGATCTTGCTCCATAACTTTACCCCATGGTTCAATCCAATCCAAAAAGTGACTAGCTTGAGAGTCCCAAAAATTATCAGGATCTTTGATGGACCATTTATATAAATCTGAATAATTTGATTCAGTTAATACTGTACTCATAGAATTGATTTCGTTGAATTAAATATTTCTTTTTATTATTTTTTTCCGAATATCGATTTTAATCTTCGAAATATCGAACTGCTTTGTTTTAAAGACAATAACTTATCATTAACTAATGTTGTGCCTTCCACACTTACTGATCTTGTCAGCATGTCCATTACTGGACATTGTCTCTCCACATCTTGGACTAAGTCTCTAATTATTTCAGTTGACGCAGAACTTTTTAGATTTGTTTCATAAGTTACACTAGAAAATCCAGGATAAACTGAATGTGCATCTTCTTTTATACCTAACAAGCCTCGCACATTTAATTGTGCTTTTAACGTTACCTCACATTCTTCAAGCTCTATCTCTCTAGTAGCGGCTAATGCAGAAAACATAATCATTTGACATGACCCTAATGCCGCAAGCACAAGCTCGACTGGACTAGCGCTCAAGTCATCGCCACCAAAGGCTGGAGGCTCATCTACAAGTAATTTATGTGCGCGACGTATCTGATTTTTGCAAAGCGTCCCACCTTCCCATTTGGTATTCACATAGTATTTAAACTTTCCAAACTCTGAGTCAGAATTTGCATTATTAATTATTTTCCCAACCGCAACCTTTACAGTGTCTAAACTTTGAATATTTTCTTCACTCATACATTTTATTTTTATTTAGCACGCCGATATTCATGTGGATATTATGAATCAAATGATTCATCGAACAACGTTATTTCAATTTAGCTAGATAGAATTCTAATAATTCTTAGTTATGCGACTTTATATTTATGGTCTAATTTTTGTTCGTTAACAAATACTTCACTATTTATATTCACTTTTCTAGTTAGCATATCTAATACAGGACATTGTTTCTCGACCGTGGCAATTAAAGAAGCCATTTGCTCTGTTGAAGCATTTCCCTTCAATTTTGTTACATAATCTATATTTGAAAAACCAGGACTCGCTTTATCTTCTCCATTAACACCAAGCATGCCTCTAATATCTAATTCAGCATTTAAGTTGACTTCACATTCTTCTAACTCAATATTCATAGTAGATGCGACTGCGGAATACATTACTTCTTGACATGTGCCTAGTGCGATTAGTATTAATTCAACAGGACTTACGCCTAGATCACACCCTCCTAAAATAGGTTTTTCATCTACAACCAAGCTATGTTCATTTCTGACTCTTGCAGAACACAACATACCGCCATCTGAATGCGTGTTTACTGCATACCTAAACTTTCCAAAATTTGAATCCTTTAATGACCTATTTATTAGATTTTGTATTGAATCTTTTATTGCAGTTGTATCGCTTATATTTTCTTGCCTCAAAAATGCAACCTCGTGAATGATTTTTCTAAGTTACTGATATTAGTTGCAATTTATAGGCCACAATCATGATTGCTGTAAGATGCTGAATAGATTTAAGTTTAAGAATGCTCTAGCTTACAAATCTAGTTAATTAGACAAGAACGTTTCATTAATACTATCGATGCATGCTCATATCGAAACATGCATGATCCGTTAACCTTACAGTTAGAACTATTGATTAGTGAAAAGCAGCTAAGAATCCAATTCAGAATGGCATTCAAACACATCTAACATTCTAAATTGATAACTACCTTGTTGTTTATCTTTAAAATACCAATCTATAGTTTTATTCATGATCGAGTAAGATAACAAATCCCAGGGAATATCCTGTTGATTAAAATATCTGGTCTCTGAACTTTCTTGAGTAGTGCTAGCACAATCATTTTCGGCTCCACCACGAAATATAAAATAGACTTGATTTATATTTGGGCAGGAAAACACTGCATATAGGCTCATCTTTTTTGCAGAAACTTTTGTTTCTTCTTCTGTTTCTCGGATTGCTGCTTCAAGCACGGTCTCATCATTTTCCATATACCCAGACGGCAAAGTCCAGTAACCTAAACGCGGCTCAGAAGCACGTTTACATAGCAGTATTTTGTCTTGGCATTCAATTATACTACCAACCAGTATTTTAGGATTTTGGTAATGTATTAACTTACATTCACTACAAACACTGCGCTCAACTAAATCTCCCTCAGGCACATAACATAAAAGTTCTGCGCCACAATGACTGCAATAATTTAACTCAGGTGTTACTAATGTAGATATTACTTACCCCTTATTTTTTGTTTAATAAGCACTAGTAGCACTTAGTACTAGTCATCATATAAGTTAGTGTAAGTATCCATGCCAACACCACCATGATGCTTTGGAAATGCTGCTGCAATATTAGTAACGTGTTTATTTGACATCGAATTCCAAATTTCTTCTGCTTTCTCCATATCTAGAACTTGCATATCTTCATTATCATCATTTTGTACAAAATAATTAGAATTTAAGGCTCTAAATAGAAATTTGTTACTGCCCGTATCATATGCCAATAATGTTGATGTATCAGTTCTATAAGTTTCCTCATCAACTACTTGTTGCAATATTTTATACTTAGGATTTTCTGACATTAGCTCACTCCTAGATTTTTATTTAAGTTATTTGTTTGGATTAACTAGCTTTTTTTAACAATGGCTTTCTGCCAATTGTTGGCCCTCTTGCACCTATTAAACTAGTTTTATCTTCAGGTAGAATTCTTACGAAATTTACAATCGATTCTGCGAGTTCTTTTAAACGATCTAGAACATCTTGGTCCACCAAATCTCTATTTGAGTAATGATCATTATTTGCGTAAACACTACCCGGTATGGCATGTGCTAGAAAGAACCCTAACAAAGGCTTTAACTCATGCTCTAATGCTAAATAGTGATGGTCGCTTCCTCCTGTCGCAATTAAACCTACTGGCTTACCCATTAATGCATCATTAGGAATTAAGTCGAAAACATTTTTTAACAGTCCAGTATAAGTTCCTCTATACATAGGTGTACCAAATACCAAAGCATCTGCAGCAATTATTTTATCAATTATCAACTTCGAATCACCTTCATATTTTGCTGGATCTCTACCATCGCAAAACTGTATATCAAGCTCACCAATACTAATTATCTCAATATCTATTGAATTGTCATATTGATACGCAAAATCAAGTGCTTTTTCTATTGCAACAAATGTCTTTTGACTAACACCTCCAGATATTCCTAGTAATTTCATATCAGCTACCTCCTGAATAAATTTGAAACCTGCAAGAGAAAAGGAACTTAAATTCCTTTTCTCAGCGTTTCTCTTTTTCAGCTTTTCTTGTAATTTAGCTTATTACTTACTTAAGCTGATTTCTTTTTGCCGTATGATTTGCCTTTACGCAGATCTTCTTCTTTTTCACGCACCAATGGGATGACTTTTTCGCCAAACGCTTTTAAGTCAGTGTTGTAGTGCAAGAAGCCACATAAAATGACTTTCATACCTAGCTGTCTAAGTTCAATTATGCGATCTGCAACGGTTTCTGGTGTTCCAATTAAACCAGTCTTAAATCCATCATTGTATTGAACCAAATCCTCAAAAGATGAATTTGCCCACATGCCTTCTCCTTCTGCTGAGGATCGGCCTGCATTTTTAACCGCTTCACCAAATCCTTTAACCGCCTCTACATCAGCATTGGTGATAATTTCACGCAACGTATCAGTAGCTTCCTCCATGCTATCGCGAACAATACAAAAACCATTTGCACCAAATTGAAGTTCGCTTGGATCTCTACCACTTTCAATAGCAGATGCATGAGAGTCATCCATTATCTCTTTAAATCCTTTATTGGTGTTTCCATTCATAAACAAGACATCGGTAACCCGCCCAGCTAAACGTCTAGCATCTTTGGAATTTCCACCTTGGAATACCGTTACTCTATGCAGAGGTTTAGGCAACATCGGCGCACCATTAATCTGGTAGAAGTCTCCATACATTGTGTATTCTTCTTCCGTCCACATGCCTTTCATAATGCGAATGAATTCTTCTGATCTACGATAACGCTCAGTATGCTCCAACCAAGGTAACCCATAACCTGTAAATTCACCCTTAAACCAACCACTCACTATATTGATTGATGTTCTTCCTTGACTACATACATCTAATGAAGCCTGCATTTTAGCAACAATCGCTGGGTGCCAGAGACCTGGGTGTACCGCAGTGATCACTTCAATCTTTTTAGTATGTTGCAAAATCACATTCGCTATAGTAAATGCTTCATGCTGGTGATCTGCACCATAGCTTGCAAACCAACGAGTTTGTGCCAGCGCAGTCGCAAAACCCACTTCTTCTGCATCTTGTGCATATTTGATATTCGCTTCAGGCGTCCAATCAGTATCCATTGGTAGTGTAGTAATCACCAGACCACCAGAAATATTTGGGACCCAATATGCAAATTCGATCTGATCCGACTCCATCCAAGCAGATGGTTTTAACGGGTTTTCCGAATTTTTTAATAATTTAGGATATGTTGCCATTTTTATAACCTCAATTCTCTTATTTAATTAAATATTTATTTCTCATCTAACTACTCAATGTTCCTTTTATAAAGTTAGATGCGCATGCTGCAAAAGGCATTATTATTAAGTCCATACTTTTTTCGGCGTACCAATTCCTTTATCTTTTAATATTTGAATCGCTTTATCCGTATCGCCTTTGCTTTCTATTAAAGCGTCACGGCAATCAATTGTTCCAGCTCTTGTTTCATTTCTGACAATTTTTATCATATCGGCAGTTAAGTCCTTTAGACCAAATTCTTCATTACCAGACATTCGTGCTCCTCCTTACGTTAATTCAATCACACACAATTAATTTTTAAATTATTACTTTATTTTTTCATGGGTATCACATGCCCCATTTTTTCTTTTTTTGTATTCAAATATTTTTTCCTGTATTCGTGATCTTCTCTAGTCGATAAAACAGGAATTCTTTTAGTACACTTAATTCCATGCGTATCCATCCAGCTGCATTTATTAACGTTATTAGTAAGCAGTTGGATACGTTCTATGTTTAATGCACTTAAAATATGTGCAGCAACTGTGTAGTCTCGATGATCTGCGTCAAACCCAAGTGCTCTGTTAGCTTGCACAGTATCCAAACCACATTCTTGCAATGAATAGGCTTTCAATTTATTCAATAAACCGATTCCTCTACCTTCTTCTCGCATATAAAGAACCACGCCCGAACCATGGTCATTGATAATTTTCAATGAAGCTTCTATTTGATCGCCACAATCACAACGCAAGGAACCTAATACATCACCTGTCAAACATTCCGAATGAATGCGCACTACTACATCGTCATCTTTACCCCAAGAACCTTTCACTATGGCTAAGTGTTCTTTATTTGTATACACATCACGGAATGCAACCAGTTCAAACTCTCCCCATTTCGTGGGTAATTGCACTGTTACTACACGCTCCACTCTAGACTCATAGCGTAATTTATATTCGATCAGATCTTTAATACTGATCAGCTTCAATCCATGTGTATTCGCAATTTTTTCTAAATCTGGAAGACGTGCCATAGTTCCGTCTTTGTTCATGATTTCACAGAGCACACCTGCTTTGTGCAATCCCGCTAAATCCATTAAATCTATTGCAGCTTCAGTATGTCCATTACGTTTAAAAACACCGCCATCGAGTGCGCGAAGTGGGAAAATATGACCGGGTCGTGAAAAATTTTCTGCATCGATATGCGTATCAGCTAACCCTTTAACTGTTTTAGATCTATCTGCTGCAGAAATTCCAGTAGACGTTCCATGTTTAAAATCTACTGATGTTGTAAAGGGGGTGGCATGCAAAGAATCATTGTCTTTAGCCTCTACCATTAATTCTAAATTTAACTCTTCAGCTCGCTTCTCAGTTATAGCTGTGCAAATCAATCCTCTACCATAAGTTGACATAAAGTTAATCATGTCGGGTGTACATTTTTCAGCAGAGCCAATGAAATCTCCTTCATTTTCTCGTGCCTCATCGTCAACAACGACTACTAATTTACCTCGTCGTAAATCAATAAGTGCTTCTGAGATGGTATTGAATTTAACTTCAGTCACAAAACATAGATCTTTTGAATATGAATTTTTTGAGTTTTAATAATTACTGCATCATTTATGCCAATTTAAACTTGATTATAAGTCGTTGAAACACATAAATTAAATATTTTTTATGGAAGCTATAACGTATTGAGCCACGTTTCTAATAGAAACGTGGCTCAATACGAAACACAATTGCTTGTAGCAAAATGAAACCGGACGCACTTCCTTGTAACTAAATACTTCCGTGTACTCCGGCTTGCCTTTTGCTCTTTACATTACAAATATATTTTTAATCGCAAACTAAATTAATATTTAGCAGCTCTTAAAATATATTAAATGTAATTATTTCCAAGTACTTACCTCTGCTGGCGCAGGAGGCTGATCACCTGAAAGCGTCCAATTGTCACGATCATTTACATCATCACAGTTACGCTTTTCTATCTTGTTATCAACTCTGTATTTCTCAGCAGATGCAAATAACTTATCTGTTGGTGCTTGACTCTTAATCCAAGGAGTAACGATTTCCCATTTACGAGTTTCTGCATTGTATTTCTGGAATTTTGAGTTATGCCCGCCAACATGGTCTTTACATGTCACTAACATTGGCGCCAACAAACCTGATGCACCGAGTTCTTTAATTCGATCCTCAGTAAAGTGGATATTTTCAAAACCCCATCGAACTTGCTCAGCAGTCAATACCTTATTGCCCCAGCGTTTTTGAGCATTTTTAATTGCCTCAACATGCATTAGTCCTGCAGTGATTCCTAAGTTGTGATAAACACTACCTAGACGACTTTTATCTTGCAGATCACCTTCACCTGCCCCGTAAACGGTATCAATGATTTCTTGCTGAACATCAGCAAAGATGCCCGCAGGATGAGTAGTAATAGCTTGATATCCATGAGCTGCTTTACCTGCAGGTCTAACATCTTCGTCTGAATTACTCCAGATATTGCCTATTAAACGACTAACTGGGAAACCAGTACGGTTCGCTGTTTGCATCGCTACAGGATTCATCACACCCCAACCACGTAAAAATACAAAGTCAGGTTTTTCTTTACGAATTTTTTGCCACTGCGAAGCTTGTTCATTACCTGGATGTGGCACCTCAATTCTTATGTGCTCAAAACCATATTCATCACCCATTGCAGACATATAATCGAGCGCTTCTTTACCATATGGCGATCCATGATAAAGAGTGACGACTTTTTTACCATCTAAAGCTGCTTTTATGTCTACGGTGTTTGGATCTTCACCGGACTCTAAATGTGCCATAAATCTTACTGTCGCATTGTATTCATCTGGAACACCCATTCCTAAAGGAAATACATAAGGGAACACTTCACCATCAATGGTTTCACTCATTCCATGGTTCACAGTAATCATAGGAATCTTATCTTTTCGAACGACTTCATTTAGCGCTATGGCAATACCTACACTAAGCGGATCAAAAAACAATGCGCCACCATCTTTGTCTTTCATACGCTTATAGCATTCAACACCTCGCTCTACTGAATACTCTGTTTCGCATTCTGACCATGTAA
>JBOEHC010000127.1:0-8123 GCA_050633765.1 Gammaproteobacteria bacterium | reverse complement strand
GATGATGAATCATATCAATATGCAAAGCCTGGCAGAGATGTTTATCAATATGTATATAACCGCATTGCCAATGATGTACGTAAACACCGTAAAAAATTAACTGATAAAAATTTAGTCGCTATACGTAATACTTCTGAAATTCGCTATGCAGCAGGTTTATCGCCAGATCCTTTTGCAAATTACATAGATTTAGGTCCAAACGGTGAGAGCTCGATTACCCGCTTACCCGCTAATGATGACCCGATGTTAGATCGCGTGCGCAAAGTTCGTGATAGAGAGTTTTTATTTATCGACACTATCAATGAGCATTACTCAAATTTTTATGGGGAAATGTGGGAGCCTTACGAAAACTGGCGAAAATATTATTTGATTGAAGCAGAACAACGGCGTGCAGTTGAACGCAAGGCTAAACAAACCAAATTTGTTGCTGCTTTAATCATGGTTGCAGGCATTATGCGCGGCCCAGGCTTATTTACGACCGGCGCACTCTTATACAAGAATGGCATGGATATAAGTGAAGAGGCAGAAATACATAATGAAGCGATACGCGAACTAGGGGATTCATTACAAGCGGAAGTAAATCCCTTGGTTGTTGAAATTGATGGTCGCACCGTTGAGTTAACAGGTTCTATTGAAGAACAATATCAGAAATGGCGTGAACTTCTCCGCGAAATTTATATAAACGAGACTGGCTTTGCCTTTGATGATAGCGCTATAAATACCGATAGTGCACAATTATAGAGCCTCATTATAAAGCTTCCTTATCTACTGCATGATTAGCTGTTATCGCAGTAGTACTCAACCGTTAAAAAATCTATTTATTAAAATAATATAAGTGCAATGCATGACAAAAATGCAGACCCAATTGAGGCGATTGACTTTGAGACGCTTCAACAAATTGATAAACATGACAATAATTCTTCACAGGCTTTAAATAGTAAAGCTTTCCTATGGCTTGTTTTCATAATTCTATTATTTTTTGCACTAATTGTTTTTTTATTTCTACCTAATTACATCTCTGAGAAAAGTGAATCAAATACATCGCCTCAGACAGAAAAAATAGAAATACCAACTTCTACAGAACAAGTTGATGCAGCAGTCGAAAGCACCATAGACGAAGCAGTTGCTACATTATCCCCAGAGGAATTAAATAAATTAAAGCAAGACGCAGAAGAATTACTGCTAAAAATTATAGAAAAACAAGATCTGCTTGAATCGAAAGCGATAAAAATTTGGGCTAGTGAAGAATATAATATTGCACTCACGTTAGGCGCTAATGGCGATGAGTTATTTCGCAAAAAAGAATACCAACAAGCCATTGAAGAATATAACAATGCAATTAAGGTATTAAATGACTTAGAGAAGAATATCAGTCCGACTTTAAATAAACACTTAGAGAAAGGTGAGCTCGCTTTAACACAAGCCGAACAAGACACTGCAATTTTTCATTTCACACTAGCCAAATCTATAGAAGTTGAAAATGTCCAAGCCATAAATGGTTTGCAGCGAGCACAGACAATTAAAAATTTATATGAACTGCTAGATCAAGGTGGTAAATTTGAAGCCGTAAATCGATTTAGCGATGCTCAAGCTAGTTATTTGAAGGCTACGGAGCTAGACCCACTTTCTGTCGAAGCGAAAAAAGCCTTAATCAGAGTTTCAAATCGATTATCACAAAACGAATTTAACAGACTGATAAATCAAGGCTACACTGCTCTTAAGGTGCGTCAATTTAGTGATGCCCGAGTAGCATTTAAAGCTGCAGAAAAGTTATTTCCAAATTCTGATAAACCAAAACAAGGACTCGCATCGATTTCACAAGTAATGCGCAGCGAAAAACTTGCTGCATTGACAGCAGAAGCTGAATATTTTGAAACTAGCCAAGACTGGGATAATGCAGTAATTAGCTACCAACAAATTCTTACACTTTCACCTAAATCGTTAGCCGCTCAGCAAGGAATAGATCGTAATCACCAACGTGCGCAGGCGCTTAAAAAACTGAATGAATATACAAGTGATCAGCTACGATTAGGTTCTGAACAAGTAGCCAATGAGGCTGAACAATTAATTCAAGATATCGCATCATTGTCTAATCCTGGAAGTAAAATCGAGCTAGCTGTAATAGAACTTAAAAAACTCTTACGACTGGCAAAACAGCCCATTTCTCTCGTTCTACAATCGGACAACCAAACGGACATCAGTATTTTTAAAGTTGGGAAATTTGGAAAATTTAAGCAACGTGATATTGAGCTAAAAATTGGAAAATATACAATTGTCGGCTCACGTACTGGTTTTCGTGATACAAGAAAAATACTTACTGTAACAGCAGACATGCCTAACAAAACTATTTCGATTCGATGTGATGAACCGATTTAATTATTTACAGTCTTAATCAAAACAGTATTTGAAAATGATAGAACAAATCTGCATAAGTGATCATAAGGGACCAAGGTTTTACACGCCGGCAGACTTTCCTTTATCTATAGGCATACATCCAGATGCTGATTTAGAAGTAATTAGTCATAGTGAAAATCATAGAATAACTAAAAAATTTGCATTTTTAATTGTTATTGTTAATCGAGCCTATATAGACTCAGGAAAATCAAAATTAGGTATTTTATTAAACAGTGAAGAAGTAATAGGGCAAAAAGAAATTCAACATGACGATATTATAGAAATTGAAGGAACTGCCTTTCACTGCGAACATATAGGTAATACGCTTTCTATTTCTCTCTATGATGATGATGCACACCTAGTTAGCAGAAATGAAGCTATCGCATCAGATGGCGAGTTAATAGAACCTATAATCCCGCTTGAAATAGAAACAAAAAAAAGTTCAAGAAAGAGTGCAAAGCGTTTATTTGCTTTTGTAGGAGTATTATTATTTGGGTTACTAGCGGTTGCGCTAGGCTATATTTTTACTGCTAAAAGTTTATTAATTGAAATAGAGCCAAATGCAGACCGAATTGCGTTACACGGAAAGGTTTGGCCAATAAAGTTGCGTGGTCGTTATTTAGTGCAACCTGGAAACTACTCTTTACAGGTAGAAAAATCTGGATACCGCTCAATTCAACAAGAAATTAAAGTTAGCAAGTACCAGTCACAAACAATATCTTTTACCTTAGAAAAAAATCCTGGTTATATTAATATAATTAGCAAACCTGTAGAACAGATTGAAGTAAAAATTAATGGAACAATTTATGGTAAGACACCGATTAACGCGTTAGAGCTAGAAGCAGGCACGTACACAATAGAGGCTAGTGCAGACCGCTATCAATCCTATAGCACACAACTGGTAGTTGAAGGCAAGGATGCTCAACAACAACTTAACATAGAGTTAATTCCAGATTGGCTGGACGTAGTTATAGACTCAAAACCTTCTGGCGCCGAAATTTGGTTAAATGGTGATAGCAAAGGCTTAACACCGCAAACAATGGAACTTGAAACAGGTCAATATAGTATTGATTTACGCCATCAAGACTATATGCCGTATATAAAAGATTTTTTTGTTGATGCTAGTCAACCATTTGACTTACCGGTTGCAGAATTATTTACCAGTCCCAGTCATTTAGTGATAACAAGTACGCCTGCAAAAGCGACCGTTTCAATAGCAGGTATAGAACAAGGCGTAACTCCATTTACTGTCCGCTTAAATCCTAATATGGAACACAATATACTGCTTTCTAAAGCTGGCTTTAGATCAAATCAACAAACAATAAAATTAAAGCCAGGAGAACAAAAAAATATTTCAGCAACATTAGAGGCAATATTAGGCACGGTAATTCTTAATGTTAAACCTACAGATTCCGAAGTGTTCGTTAATGGTAAATTCGTTGGCAATGGCAATGTAAAACTGTCTTTACCAAGCGCTAGCCAAAGACTTGAAATTAGGAAATCTGGTTTTGAGGTTTACACAACCATGATTTCACCGACACCTGAAGCTCCTCAAATATTTGACATCAGCTTATCTCGTATTACGAGTGCTGCAAATGTAAGTAAACCAAATACTATCCGTACATCCGAGGGGCAGGAACTGAAATTAATATTTGGTGGAAAATTTTCTATGGGCGCGCCACGGCGCGAACAAGGAAGACGTTCTAATGAGGCATTACATTCAGTAGAGTTGGTGAGGCCGTTCTACGTAAGTATTTATGAAATCACTAATCAACAATTTTCAATTTTTAAGAACACTCATCACTCCGGCTCATATAAAAGTCATGACTTATCTTTAGATAATCTACCAGTTACAAATATAAGCTGGGAAGATGCAGCGATGTACTGTAATTGGCTAAGTGAAAAAGAAGGTCTTGATAAAGTATACCGTGAAGAAGGTGAATCTTTAGTCGCTAAAAATCCTATTCCTACAGGATATAGATTGCTCACCGAAAGTGAATGGGAATGGGTGGCACGTATACAAAGTAGTAATAGCATGACGCGTTATGAATGGGGGGACAGCTTTCCACCAACTAACATCAGTGGTAATTATGCAGATGAATCTGCAATCGACATTTTTGATACGGTATTAGCTGATTATAATGATGGTTTCATAACAGCTTCACCTGTCGGTAGCTTTAAAGCTAATTACTTTGGTATCTATGATATGGGTGGCAACGTATCGGAATGGTGTCACGATTATCACAGTATTTACCCTAGTTTAAGTGATAAGATTTTTACCGACCCCACAGGTCCAGCAATAGGTCAGGCCATAGACAATAAACATGTTATACGTGGTGCATCTTGGATGCGTGGTGATTTAAGTAGTACGCGTCTAAGTTATCGTGACCGAGATAACAGTAAACGACCTGATGTTGGCTTTCGTATCGCTAAATACATAGACTAAGTCATTATGAACCTGCGCTATCTGTTTATTTTATTCACACTTCTGTGTTTTTCAAACGTGGTTTTCACGACTGAAAAAAAACAGCCAGAAATACCAATAGAAAAAGAGAAAAAAACTAAAACACCTAAGGTTTCTATCGGTAAACGCAGACAAATAAAGACTTTAGAGGAGTTTATTCCATCCGAAGAAGTTTCTGCAGATAAACCAGTAGCTTTCCCTAATGATATTTAACAGTTCAACTATTTATAATGAAAAAAAACATACCATTTGAATTCATCTACCAAGTATTTAGCTTGCTTATAATAATTATTGTTGTACATGCGGCTTATGTTGCTGTCATACGACCTAATGCCACAGCAGAATTAGAACAACAAGCAGAACAGCTTAAACTAGATAATGATTACGTTCCCAAACGTTCTATATACATATTGATCCGTGATTATGAACAAGAGGCCTGTTTCATATTAATGTTTTGGTCTATATTTATTATGGTTTACAAAGGCACAAACTTATTCCGTGAACGTAGTTTATTAGACAAAGATATTCTGCATGCTAAAGATGGAATAAAATTTTTGCCGCAAGATACTCGAGAACTTTCAAGACAAATTCAAACGCTACCTGAAGATGAACAGAATTATTTACTACCCAGAGCATTAACCATCGCATTGCATCGCTTCCATTCAACCGAAAACATACAAGATGTATCTTCAGCTGCTACGGGAGTGTGTGAATCTGAATCTGAGCGCTTAGACTCAGAACTATCAATTATCCGCTATATTACTTGGGCTATTCCATCAATAGGCTTCCTGGGTACTGTTCGCGGAATAGGCGACGCTTTAGGACAAGCCCATAAAGCAGTGGAAGGTGATATTGCTGGAGTAACAGAAAGCCTAGGAGTTGCATTTAATTCTACACTAATCGCTTTATGTATAAGTATCGTCTTGATGTTCATAGTCCATCAATTACAGCTTTTACAAGAAAGATTTATTTTAGATACACAAAATTACTGTAACAGTAACCTAATCAGGCACTTGCAAGTTAGCTAGAGTGAGTTAACTCATTTGTTATCATGCCAACAGTAAGTATCGAGTTCTATGATAGCGGCGTACGAATTAGTGATGGTCAACGCATCCTTGCTAATAGTACAAGCTGCGCATTAATTGAATCAGATGGAACTATAAAAATTGGTATAGATGTTGAGCAGCAAGCCCATCTTAGGCCACGAGAATGTAGCAGAAACTTTTGGAGCAAACTATCAAAAAACAGTGATACCAAGTTTGTTATTAGCAATACCGAGATCGCACTTCATCATCTTAAGTATTTGTGGGATTCTGCCGATGTTGCAGACAAAGAATCGATCTTAATAACTCCAACAACCTTAGATAAACATGATTTAGGTTTATTACTAGGGATTTGCAAAAAACTCTCCATTAAAGTCGTAGGAATAATTGCTAATGCAGTACTTGCGATGCAACACCCTACAAATAATTGCAAAGCTGTATATTTAGACTTATTGCTACGACAATTTTCAATAGTAGAAATTATTCAAAACGACATTGGCATGTCTCTGCAACAACCCAACCAAGTGCTAAATTTTGGATTAACAAATTTTATTCAAAATAATGCACAAAGCATTGCTGGCAAATTCATTTCAGATACTCGCTTTGATCCATTGCATTCTGCGAGCGACGAGCAACAGTTTTTTGATAAATTACCAATTTGGCTATCAGAATTAAGTGAAAATAATTCAATCGAATGCAAGTTAACATCTGATGACAAAATGTTTTCAATTACAATTGAAAATGAATTTCTCCAGACTACAAATAAATTATTATTTTCAGAGATTGCATCTTATTTAAACTTACTTTTCCATGACCACGACAATATAGCGATTTATTGTTCTTCAAATTGCAAGCAGGTTTTTGGCTTAAATGATTTTTTAACTAAGATACCTGGATGCTCAATTATTCAGTTAGATGAAATAAGCTTGGCTGAAAAAGCAAGTCAATATAGAAATGAAATAATATTGGATGAACAGGTACATTATATTAATGCCCTGCCATGGATAAATAACAAGACACCAGATCTCTTAGACTTTAGCCCAGGAAAATTATCAAATGTATCCAGTGTACCAACACATATTTTAATAGATGGGCATGCTCATTCATTACAGCAGGGCATATATATTGAGAATAACGACACTCAGACAAAAGTAATAATTACTACAGAGAAAACATCAAACAGTCTGTGCAAAATAATCGCTACTAATTTATTCGTTGAAGTTCGAGCGTTCGATAAACAATTAATATATTTAAACGATGAGAAAGTAGAGAATATTACTACAGCCAATATTAGTGATTGCTTGAATATTAGTAACCATTCATCAAATTATTTTTTCATAAAAGTAGTAAAAAATGAAACGTAGGTCTGTCAATGCATTCAGCTTGGCTTTTTTAGATGTTATGTTCTGTGGATTTGGTGCCGTTATTCTTTTTTTTATGATTATAAATGCCAATACATTTGATAGAAGAGAACGTATAAACATTACTGCTACAGGAGAAGTCTTAAAACTAGATACTGAAATCAAGGATGCAGAAAAATATTTAGTCGATTTACAAAACTCTATACGCGAAGTAGATGATGAGCTGGTTAAAACTCAAGGCATGACTCATCAAGTGATTGAAGAAGTTAAAATTAACAAAATACAGCTTGCCAAGCTTGACAAAGCAACACTTGCAAAACTTAAAGCAGTCGAAGCATTGAAAGCAGACCTTAAATCGCTTGAGGAAGAAAACAAACGATTAGAAGGTGGTGCAGAAAAAGAATTAGAGGGCGAGCGTCTGAAACAATTTTCAGGACAAGGCCAGAGACAATACTTGACTGGTTTGAAAATGGACGGAGAAAGAATATTAATCCTAGTAGATAATTCAGCTAGTATGTTAGCCGATAGAATTATTAATATACTCCGTTTTCGAAATTTACCTCCAGAAGAAAGAGTGCGTGCTGCAAAATGGCAACAAGTATTATATACCGTTGATTGGATTACAACGCGCATACCAACAACAAGCAACTTTCAGGTTTATAGCTTTAATGAAGAGGTTTTTCCTACATACCAGGTAGAAAACTCACCATGGTTAGATGGGGGCAATGGAAAACATTTAAACATGGCCGTTAACAATCTATTAGAACTCGCACCTAGTAATGGAACAAATCTTTATAAGGCTTTTGAGAGCATCGAAAAGTTATCACCGCCGCCTGATAATATTTATTTATTGACAGATGG
>JBOEHC010000126.1:0-4276 GCA_050633765.1 Gammaproteobacteria bacterium | reverse complement strand
TTGCATCACCTTTTTCTGATAACACGTGCACACACATACGCGATTCATCAATACGTACTGCTTGCAACGGTTGCGCAATTAAAACATTCAGTCGCAGTTGATCTTCACTAGAGAGTTGCATTATTTCTTATCTTTAGTGACTAATTAAGATTTATTTACCAACCGAAAAGAAGTTTTGATTTTATTATAGACGAGGCAAATAATGTTGAAATNNTTTAACGAAGTATAAAATTAAATCAAAGCTTCCTTAGTTTAATTGGACTCGTTGGCCCCATGGCGGGCTATCTTTGCCTTTTACCAACCAAATAACCGGATATGCTGGCAATACTTTTGGAAACTCCCCTTTACAGTCTGTGAAATATACAAGCAAATCAGGGTTCTGATCCTGGTCGTCTAACCACTCAAATACCGGATTAAAATCGGTACCTCCCCCGCCTTTAAACGTTTCAGGTAGATTGATTTCCTCCCATGGTTCAAATATCCAAGGCGCACCTTCAGCAAGTGTCGCATCACATGGCAACAAAGTTATCCGTGCCCGCATGTTAGCTTTTATGGCATCTACCTCTGACATAAATTCGCTCATTTCTTTATCACTAACTGAACCACTTATATCCATACCCACGGCAATGTTAATTTGCGCACTACGCATACTTGGAAATATTGCCGGATCGCCACGTCGCGAAGAAGGTCTTGAATAACTGTAATCTTCTCTAGCAGTAGATGTCATATATCGCGCAAGCAACATACGCCAAGGTAATTTTGGCTGAAGCATGAAATCAACCATGCGCGCCATCGAACCACCGAGCTTACCAGCTTGCATCGCTTGTTGAGCTGCACCTGCTAAACGCTGCTGCCATTGAATAGACAGCTCTTCTTGCTCTTGCGGACTAAGTGGCGCTGGTTGAGGCGCTAAGTCCTGTGAGTCCATCATCTCATTTTCTGTATTGGTGGAAGATGATGATTGAGCTTCATCTGAGGAAGACTGCTCTGTACTGTCTGGCTGACTGTTTTGTTGGCCCTCCTGATCACTAGAACCATTATTATCTTGATTATCGGATTGATCTTGGTTTTCTTTGTTTAATTCAGAATTTTCATTATCAAGGTCATCAATATAATGGTAGATCTCTTCTGCCGTCATGCCTTCATAGCCATCGTCTACTAATGTTTCCGGTGGTGCTTTTAGACCATCTTTGACTAGCAAAGGATTCACTGCAAAATCACACGCCAAATCCCAACGGTGTTTAATACGGTGTTGACGACGTGAAAAGTGAGACAACGCACAATGCAAAGCCTGCTTGGCTAAAACAAATTGTGTTTGCTGAATGTCTAGTGCATCTATGTAGTCTTGGTTGTAATACAACTTTTTCGCATCAGTCGCAGCACCTTGACACCATTTAGGATCGGCAGCGACTAATGGAAGGCGCAAGACTAATGCACCCAGAAATGGTTTATCTAATATTAAACGTGTTCTTGCTGCTGCAAGCTTATTTTGTATTTCTGAATCAGCCACATGAAATTAAGCTAAGCGTGGTCGAAAATCATAATATCAGCAATTTTATCTGCCCAATTAGCAAATTCTGGCAAAGAAAAAATATCTTCACCTATCGCGCGATGCATATCAGACACCATCATTACACCCATTTCGCGTTGCGGAAATCGATTTGCATAATTCAAAATATTACCATGCACTTTTGTTTGAGCATCCGTTTTTTTAGCTCGAATCGCGTGACCCACTAACGCAGATGCCACTGCGTACTGCAGATCAATTTCTTTTGGCGCTGCAATATCTTCACCATTAACAATAGCTTCAAGATTTGGCATTTGATCAAGGTTACTAATAAAAGCATTTAACTCCACACCTGCAGCAGGGCCTACACACGCTTGTAGTGCACCCGTTAGTAAATCAGGTCGTTCCGAAAATTTTTCTAACGCACGATGCGCAAATTGCCAAGAACGCGGAGAAGGAAATGCAACAGGATTGTGTGCAGGATCAAAATCAAATAAAAGATCCGGTCGAAAACGTAAAAACGCGATGATGCGTTCATCGATACTATTCGCATAAGCCCATGCAACCCAGTCGTCTAAATTTATATCTACTTCAAAATGTGAGAATCGATTTGCTAATGGAGCGGGCATTGAATAAGTCACGCCACGATCACCTTGACGGTTTCCCGCAGCAAAAATCGCCCAACCAGGAGGCACATTATATTGCCCAAGTCGACGATCTAAGATGAGCTGATAAGCCGCAGCCGAAACACTGGGTGCCGCAGAAGTAATTTCATCTAAAAATAAAATTCCGGTTCCACCATGACGCTCTGCATTTGGCAACATGGCTGGAATAGCCCATTCAACCGAACCATTATTACGAAATGGTATGCCACGTAAGTCGCTAGGCTCCATTTGTGACAAACGTATATCAATCACTTCGACATTATTATTTTTAGCAACTTGCGAGACCATTTCCGATTTGCCCACTCCTGGTGGCCCCCACAACATTACAGGAGTGTGATTACCAGCAGACGCGCCCTTAAATTCTTTTTCTAGTACAACAAGTAGGTGAGCAGGACGCATATATATGTATAAATCTATATGTATTAATCGAATTAAGTATTAATTTTTATTAAGTTTGTTATTGCTTAAATTCTTCAGGCGAGAAACCTGCTTTTGCATACCATTGATTAGCTTTTTCTAGATCTTTTTCAACACCACCCACACCTTGCTCGTACATCATACCCAGAGTGGTTTGCGAACCTTGCAAACCTTGTTCTGCTGCTTCAGTAAACCATTTCACTGCTAGCTCACCATTTTGTTCTACACAATCGCCTTCCATGTACATAAAACCCAAGCCATGTTGTGCTAACTCATGACCCTGCTCTGCTGCTTTCGTCATCCATTTAACTGCCGCTTCTTTGTTAACTGCTACGCCTAAACCATTTTGATACATGATGGCACAACGATGCATGGCATCAGTGTTCCCTTTTTCGGCAATTTCGGAAAGGATCTGCATAGCGCGCGAAAAATGCTTCGCCTCAAATGCCATCATGCCACTATTGAAATCCATATCATCTTGCGCAGACATATTTGCTCCAAACGTTATTCTTCTAATGAGTCATTACTGGCACTTGATAATACGCGAAACTCTGAATTAGTAGGAATAACCCTAAATATAACCAACTTAATATAAGGGAATACCTGAAATTCAGGAAATATAGTCATCTCGATAGGGATATATAGCGCCAAATACCACCTTTTGTATCCTGTGATGGGCAAAGTAAAGTGGCATTATTAGCCCATGTCAGCAACTGAACTAGAAATTAACCCTGATCCTAAACTTGCCATGCGCTCTTATATACAGCGTGTCGCCACTGGACCAGAATACAGCAAAGATATCTCGTTCGAAGAAGCACGAGATGCGATGACTCATATCTTGAATGGTTCGGCTGACTCGGTACAAGCTGGTATCTTCCTAATTGCTTTGCGTATGAAACGCGAAACCTTGGATGAAAATGGTGGTTGCTTACAAGCTATCATTGATGCATCCAATATTGTTACCGCAAATGTAGATCACGTTATTGATGTTGCCGATCCCTATGATGGTTACACACGTGGCTTACCCGTTTCCCCATTTATTCCAGCCGTATTAGCCGCATGCGGATTGCCTGCTGTTTCACATGGTGCCGAAGCAGTTGGCCCAAAGTATGGTGCTACACACAGAAAAGTTTTACGTGCAGCAGGAATTAATGTTGATTACGACATGCAACAAGCATTAAATCATATTAATACTCCTGATATTGGATGGGCATATTTAGATCAAAAAACAATTTGCCCTGCATTACATAATTTAATTCCACTGCGCACCCAAATTGTAAAACGCCCTGTAATTACTACAGTTGAAGTTTTAATCGGGCCAGTGCGCGGCAAGAAAACTACTACACTAATGACTGGCTATGTACACAAACCGTATCCACCAGTTTACACACACTTAGCAAAAATATCGGGATTTGATTCAGCCGTACTTGTTCGCGGCGTTGAAGGCGGCGTGATTCCTTCTTTAAAACAAGAATCAAAATACTTCCAATATTTAGACAAGGATGAATTAACTGAAGTTGAAATTCACCCTGATCACGTCAACATTAAACAAAATGTACGCGCAGTACCCTTACCCGAGTTAAACGCCGCTAAATCTGTAGTAGATGACACGGCCGCAAAGATTGACGCTGACCAACTTGCCGAAGAAGCGGCCAAAGTTGGCGTTGCTGCACTGAAGGGAGAACAA
>JBOEHC010000125.1:0-4949 GCA_050633765.1 Gammaproteobacteria bacterium | reverse complement strand
TGGCACCTGAAAAAGGCACAAATCTTTATAAGGCTTTTGAGAGCATCGAAAAGTTATCACCGCCGCCTGATAATATTTATTTATTGACAGATGGATTGCCAACTAAAGGTGCTTCTATAAATTTTGGGAATAAGGTAAGCGCTAAACAACGTAAAAAACATTTCCGTAAAGCTTTGGACAAGTTACCGCGCGGTATACCTGTAAATATTATCTTATTCCATATGGAAGGTGATCCAGAAGCCTCTAGTGAATACTGGAAACTCGCTCAACGAACAAATGGCGCTTTTTTTAGCCCCTCAAAAGATTGGCCGTAAACGAATACTCTAGAATTTAATACAAATGAAACGACGTAGAAATATAGAAATATTTAGCCTGTCATTTTTAGATTGTGTTTGCTGTGGCTTTGGTGCTCTTATACTGCTACTAGTACTTTCAAAAACGGCTGAACCAATTATATTTGAAGAATATACACAAACTCTTGAGCGTGATATCTCAAAACTACAAGAAGAGCTTTTTGAAATTAGAGGTGAAACTCATATTTTAAATCGTGAATTGATTAGTAAAAAGAATCAAGTTTCAAAGGAAGTGGAAAAAATTGCATTATTGAAGGATGACTTGTCTTCCATTCTGGGCCGCTTTTCGACATCGAAAGATACTTCAAGCGTACAAAACAAAATTGAACAACAATTAGCTATTGCCAAACAAGATTTAAGTGAAGAGATGCAGCGCCTTCAAGAACAACAACGTTTACCACGATCTGAATTAGACAACACAGTTGGTGGCATACCAGTAGATAGCGAGTATATCATTTTCATAATTGATACATCAGGCAGTATGTTTAACCATGGCTGGGGTTCAGTTGAGCAAAAACTTTCCGAAGTATTGAATATTTATCCAAAAGTAAAAGGCATCCAAGTGATGAATGACATGGGCGAATATATGTTTTCTCAATATGCTGGTGAGTGGATACCCGACACACCTGCTCGTAGAAAATCCATTATTAAACGCTTAAGAAAATGGCAGGCATTTAGCAATAGCAGTCCTGTGGAAGGCATTAACGCTGCGATTAATACTTTTTACTCTAAGAATAAAAAAATTAGCCTATATGTATTTGGGGACGAATTTACTGGGTCATCTATTCAATCTGTTTTACAAGAAGTTAGTAGATTAAATCCAAAAAATAAACGTGGGATTCGACGTGTACGTATTCATGCTGTTGGCTTTCCAATTCAATTTAGTCGCCCTGATAATGAACAGGGTACTGGAATACGGTTTGCGACCTTAATGCGTGCCTTGTGTGAACAAAATGGTGGCACGTTTGTAGGCCTTAACTCGCATTCGCGCTAATCACCCCCGTTGATAGGACTTATTCATACCCATTACCTAGAACTAAATGCAGAGTTATCGCATACTGTGATTAACTGTCTGAATAGATTGGCTTTTCATGAAAATCATTAAATATATGATAAGAAGTATGCGGTTACGTTTCGTCAAGAAAAAACTACCGTTCATTGCTTCGAACTACGCCTAATTCCAAAAGGAGCTCAAAATGTCATTCTCTAATAAATATGAATCAACTGACTCAAAATATTTGAAAGGTTTAATTAAGTACAGTTACATTTTATTTATATGTAGCATCACTATAAGTATTAGCGCATGCGGCGGAAATAATGAAGAAGCTCCTGCTAACACTAGTGAACAAGAAGTTGCAGAAACTGCAGCCCCTGAAAGTACTACAGCCACTTCGAACGATATCACTTCGGAAATTCAAAAAAATAGAGAAAAATGGTTGGCTCATGATATTAGTGACTACGAAATAGAAATGCAGAAAATCTGCTACTGCATTCCAGAAGTAGTTCGAATGATGGTATTTGAAGTAAGTGGCGATAATGTAGAAACTGTTCGTTACGCAGATACTGGTGAGGATGTAGATCCACAGCATTATGGTGACTTTAATACGATTGAGGGTATGTTTTCATTTGTCGAAGCGGCATTAGGAAAAAACCCAGCAGATTTAAGTATTGCTTACGATGAAAAGTATGGATACATAAAAGAGTTAAGCATCGATTTTAAAGAAAATATTGCAGACGATGAGATTTCAATCATTGCCTCTAATATGAGGCCCAGGTAAAACTGGTAATAACAAAATGGCTACCTATGCGTATAAGAGTTGGATTACACATATTATTATTTTGGGTCTTAGTTACAGGTATCACACAGGCATCTCCTGACCTAAATAGCTTATCCATAACTGTAGACGGAATCAGTTATCCTGTTGAGTTGAACAAAAGCAGTTTTGCAGAACGTATTGAAGTACACACTAGTTCTAATGAAGAACAACCACCTAGTAATTTAGAACTTTATCAAGGCACTGTCACAGGTGTTTCTGGTAGCTGGGTAGCAGCATCATATCAAGACGGTGAGTGGCAAGGTCTAGCTTCCGTGTATGACAAACTATATGAACTAAAAGGCGAAGGCCTCTCAGGAAAAGCATTAAGCACTGTAGGCAATTCAGCTTCTGTGAGCATGGGTGCCAACGAACTAGATTTAGAAGGTGAACTTAATATATCCGGCATGTGCGCGATGCCCCATGATCATAATGAAGCAGTACAATCTGCCTTAGCCTCTATCATACCTGGTGCAAACACTGAAAATGCTACTGGGGCAAACAACGTTGCCTTCGCAGTTGGTGGTATTACTCGGGCAGTAAATGTGGTTCTCGCACTTGACCAATTCCACACTGCCCAATATGCAGATTCTGTGCAACGCGCCATGCGCATTTTAAATAATGTAGATGCCATTTATCGCAACAGTCTTGGTATAGCTATAAACAATACCGCTATCCAAAGCTTTGACAATAATAATCCTATTTTCGTTGGTATAACCGATGCTGAAATCTTGTTAGACCAAGCAATTATCAATCAGGCAAATATCTTTGGTAATAATGAACGCACTCTTGGCGCATTACTAACAGCGCGAGATTTTGAGATTTTTGTAAACAATGTACAAGTTACTAATGGTGTAGCCGGAATTGCACCACTCAATGCAACCTGTACTGTAATAAATGGTTTCAACATTGCAGTGAGTGCAAACGAAGATCGTGGTAGTGAAGGTGTGGCATCAGTTATTCTTGCACACGAAATGGGGCATAATTTTGGTGCTAATCACGATGGCCCTAACCCTAACCCTGCCAATGCAATTTGCCCAGTAAGTGCAAATATCATGTCGCCAGTGGTGGCAAATGGCCTAACCACTTTTTCTAATTGCTCTAGAACAGAAATAAATGCCCATATTGCTAACGGTACTTGTTATAAAAATCCCATTGATATCGCATTAGCGCGATTTGGTGCAGCACCACCAGATAACCTTCAGCAACAACAAGAAATTACGCGTCAAATTGCAGTGAATAATAATGGCACGGTTGCAGTTAGCAATGTGCAGATAGATGGCGATATAGACAATGTCTTATATGCAAGCTTCAGTGAAGTCACCGTTAATGGTCAAGCATGTACACTATTAGCAGCCGGAAAATCATATCAATGTAACATTGCTTCTATAGCTGCTGCTACACAGCAAATTATAACTGAAAAAATTCAAACTGCAGGTTTAGGAACATTCAATTTTAGCTCTTCATTTGACAGCTCTAATGTAACTCAAAGAATTGATATTGTTACTAGCAATCAGTTTGTGACAGATGCTCGTACAGTTAATCAAGCTGCAGCAGCTCCAGCAGCACCTTCAGGTTTAAGTGCTACTGCACAAAATACTGGCGATATTGCTTTAAGTTGGACCGATAATAGTAATAACGAACAAAGCTTCCAAGTGCAGCGTTCGAGCAATGGCGGTAGTTTTGCAATGATTGCTAGCCTGCCTGCAAACAGCACTTCATATATAGACAACAAATCAAACTTAACCGTAGGCACGGCATATAGCTATCAAGTCATTGCAATGAACGCTATTGGGTCTGCGCCTGTCAATAACCCATCTACTGCAACAGCTCTAGAAGCAATGGTTGCATCTAGCAGCTCTGCATCTTCCGGTGGTGGTGGAGGCGGTGCTATCTACTTACTGACTGCGTTATTACTTTTTGCGAGAGTTATAAAAAACATTAAGTAAATTCATGGACGACCGTCATGGATGATGTAAGTGCAAAAAATGCAGGAGCAATTTTCTGTCGGCCAATTAGTAAGTGCGTGGATGCACGCGTGAAAGCCAAATCATGGATGATTTGCTCTGATTAAATTCTTTTTCTTAAAATGTCTGCTTTCGGCCAATAGCGGACATTCAATTACCAGTAAACAGGGTCATTAAACTCCTTAATGCACCTGGGCCGTTCATTGATTGACAGTATTGGCTCTTCACTTAATGACTGACCAAGCCAACCTTCCGGTATTGAAAGTTTTAATGGCGCTTGGATGATATTTTCGGATAGGTGTTGAAATCCCACCTTAGAATAAAAAGATGGATCACCATACGTAATAACAAAATTCGTAGATCGGTTTTTTAATTCATTAAGACCGTGTTTTATTAGTGACTGACCAACACCCTTACCTTGATGTTTTGTACTAATTGCAACAGGAGCGAGCAAATAGGCCTGAATGGCCTCATTAAAATGAAGACGAGTAAAAAAAATCACACCTATGAGTACTTTATCTAAATAAGTCCCTATACAGATGTTTTCCTCATCATCGATCCCTAAAGACAGTTCAGAAGCAAGGCTACCAATTAATTTGCCTTCCTTTTTTCCTTCAGATGACGTGAAAACAGATGTAAAAATATTTGTTATTTCTCGATAACTTTTTTTATCTAGCAACTTGTGATTCACTCATTATCCTATATTTCAATTTCTCACAGAAACTTTAGAACATTGCATTTAGTAATTTTGACATCATATCCAGTTAATATGTTCAAAGTCTCAATGTCCGCTTTGGGTCGATAGCGGACATTAA
>JBOEHC010000124.1:0-13272 GCA_050633765.1 Gammaproteobacteria bacterium | reverse complement strand
GTGTTTCATTTTCAGTGCAACAACCGCGAAGAGTGTTGGCTACATCACTGCTAACTTTGTCTATTGCAGCAATACCGAATTTATCTTTTATATCGTTGAAGTTAGCAATATCAATTTGGATGAAGGCTTGTGAAATTTTTCCTTGTTTGGCAGCAGTGGCTGCTTCGTCAAGTTGGTCCATAATAGAACGACGATGATAAAATCCTGTATGTACATCACGTTCGCTAAGGTAACTTAATTGTTCTTCAAGTTCTTTGGTGTCACCGCCACCTACGGTACTTTGTATGACAATTTGTATACATTCTTCGCCCGAAACAGTTACAGAGTTGTAACTAAATTTTGCGGGAAATGCTTCACCACCTTCTTTTATAAATTTGAGTGTTGTTTCACCCGCTTCTTTAGATTTTGAAAACTTTTTCAATAAATCTTTCATGGAATTTTGATCGTCAGGTGCAACGAGATCCATGATCGATAATCCGTATAATTCTTCGCTGTCGCTATGACCGAATTTTTCTAAATATTTTTCATTTGCATAGGTGTGCATGCCTTCGTGCAAATAGCATATTGCATCGCGAGAGCTTTCCATAAGTTTCTGGCAACGTGTTTCAAGCTCACCACAGTTTGCTGCAACTTGCTTAAGCTCTTGTATATGGAATTGTGTTTTTGCCGCACCGTTAACCACTAGCTGTAAATGTTCGGTGTTAGTTTTGTTTACTAATGTTGTAGCGCCTTGTTGCATATATGAAACTGGGTCTACTTCTGTTGACTTGGTTAAGGCAATTATGGGGATTTCTGGAGCTCGGCCATTAATCGTTGATACGGTTTGCTCTAATGTAACTTCGTTGTCTTCGAGTGCATGTAAAACAATGTGCGGTTGGGACTCATTTAGAAGGCTAGTCAAATCATCCGCGTCTTGCGCAATTCGCGAGCGTACAGCAATCCCTGATGTTTTAATGGAGCTAACCATTTCTTCAACATCATTAGGACTGCTGTCAACGAATATGAGTTGCAGCGGGTGATTCATAATTCCTCTAGTATTCCGTACTTTAGATGGTTTTCGACGTCAAAGGACATTTTGGCAAGTAGTGCAATCTATGCAACCGGCAGACGACAATGCCTTTATTTATACTTCTAAACGGTATGAGATATCGTTGAAATGAGTAAATTGCTTGATATATCAGGCACTTCAAGAAATTAATCATATTTTAGTTATGCTCTCCATTTGGTAATGCCGGCATCTCTGTGTAAGAGAATTGAGCAAAGGCGATGGTTTTCTCTAGTAGTTGTTGGCATGAAACTGCCTGCCTTGAGTTATCTTTAGATAACACAAAACAATCTCCGTTCGCCGCCGCATTAGGGGGTGTGATAATCGTTTTGTTGCAGCCATTTGGTGTTTTTTCAGTAGTTTGTAATATGTATTCTACTTCTGCAGATCTCTCTGAGGTTTGTTGTGCTTCAATAACTTCCATCACATCAACTGTGCCTTTAACGGTTTCGATACCCATTTTCACGCCTTGCGATGATAGAGATTGCATCCAACGTATTACCCCTAGGCGCCAATCATCATGCTGTTTGTCTTCAAGTCTAATTAGTACAATATCGCCAACTTGAGATTGGTAATCAGACGTATTGCAGGAGCTTAGACAGTAACCACCTTTGCTCGCATTGCTGATATCCCATGTTTGTACCACAGGATTTAAATTAACTTTGTCAATGTTGTCCGTTTGTTTCGGTGTAGTTTCCGCTACTACATTTTTGCTCTGTTCTGACACGACATTGCCACGGCTTATCCAATCCCATGCATCCGAGCTTGAGACCATATAACCAGGTTCATCATCGTTATGATTGTCATTGTAGAACGTCGATGTTTTTGAATTCTGGATGGGCATGAGCTCTAAATTAGCTTTGTCAATATCAGATTTCGATACTTTTTCTATGACTGTATGGCCAGTTTGTAGTATTTCAATTACGTTATGCATACCAATTACAAGGTGTAATCTACCTTTGGCAGGTACAGCACGTTTGGAAGCACGATTAGGCTTGCTGGTTAATTTTTTCAATAAACGTTTGGAAAGCGATTTAGTGATTACTTGAGGTGAATAATTAGATTCTTGCTCATCGCTATTTTGAGAATTTTCAGTTTCCTTTAATTCTTTTACTAGTGCAGTAGCATCGATATAACGGTTTTTTGAGGATATTGAGATTTCGTTGGTATGCATTAGGCGCACTGGCTCTCGAAGCGCCAGATTAATGTAAAACGTGCATTCGCTTTTCTTCGGTAAATCATCACTTAAATGTACTAGATGGCCTAATTTATTTAGGTGGTTAGCTATTTTCCCAGCCTCGCCGTGTCCATATGTATGTAAATTTGAAAGAGATAATAAGCATGCATGAATAAACAAAGATTTTGGCGAAGACTTTGGAAGTGACGGATCAATTTCATTTTTGATCAGCAAGCCAGTTAATTCAAAATGTTCTGCAATCCCATACATCTGACATAAATCTTGCCAGAAACTTTGTGGAGGTTCTGAGTAAACTTGCGCAAGCGTTATATATTGTTCTAGTTGGTAGTGCATCGCATGATGTACGCATGTGACTAATTTTTTATTGTTTAGTCGACTATCTCGATTTACCGTTTCTTGAATAATAATTTTATATGCAACAGCTAGTTCGTTGAGAATATTTTGTTGAAGTTTTAATACTTCAGTGGCTTTCTTAGATAGAGGGAAAGTTTGTGATAATAAATATTTGCGCTGACTTATAAGAAAATCATGTGCGACTGGACACATAATTTCAATCGCAGCTAGTCTTTGTTTAGTTGCATGTGCTTGGCGATTTGAACGTTTTAATCCATCATAGAATTGTTGCAAAGCCAAATCTTGATCAACGTAAGGCAAGTTTTTTATCCACTTGCGTAAATCGCGTGGCAATAATGAAAATTTATTCTCAGCCAGTGGGTCTTGGCTGGGCATAGAAATGTGAGTATCGAGAAGCATAATCCCTTACGTAAACAATGATTTAACAAGCCTAAAAAATACAAATTAGCTGTAACTAAGTGTATAGATTTATTGCCCTGCACACTGTGATTGAGCAAGCGATTTATCTCTAAATTATGTGGTTTGGTCTGGAAGAATGGTTCAGAAATGAGGGTGGTTAATTAAAGTGTGACGGTGTTGGCATATTGAATTAGCACGGTGACCAGTTCAGGCTAAAGCCAATATGCTTGACTCTATCTTGCTCAGAAGGCGATTAAGCTTTTGGAATGTTTTCCAGGTACTTCATTAACTAATTTAGGTACGAGATAACCTGGTAAATGTTTAGAAATTTCTCGCATCAATTTGCATGCCTCTTCTTTGCTCACATCAAAATGTGCTGCACCTTTTACTTTATCAAGCAGATGTAAGTAATAAGGCAGTATACCTGCATTAAACAATGCTTCACTTAATTGAATTAATGTAGGCGCGCGATGATTAATGTTTTTTAGTAACACACTTTGGTTTAATAAAGTGCAATGAATGTTTAATAATTCTTGTAGCTTTACTTGTAAATGATTATTAATTTCTTGGGCATGATTAATATGCAAGACCATAATTACTTTAAGTCGAGTATTTTTCATCCAGGTTAATAGTTCCTTGCAAATTCTGTTTGGCATCACTACTGGGAGGCGAGTGTGAATGCGTAATCTTTGCAGATGTTTGATCGATTCTAGCTTGTTTATTAATTCAGCCAATATTGCATCATCGAGCACCAAGGGGTCTCCGCCACTAAGTATAATCTCTGTGATGCTTTCGTCTTGCGCTAATTCTAGTAGTGCTTGTTCCCAATCATCATGTCGTGGGTTTTGGGATGAGTAGGGGAAGTGTCGACGAAAACAGTATCGACAATGTACTGCGCAACGACTAGTTGCCAGTAATAAGGCGCGACCATTATATTTTTGCAATAAGCCAGGGGCTTTAATGCTTTGTAAATCGCCAACGGGATCCTTTAAATATCCATCGATATGCTTATCTTCGTTGTGGCTTGGTAATACTTGCAGTAATAATGGGTCATTAGGATTAGACCATTGCATGCGCTCAACATAACTGCGTGGCACGCGTAATGGGAATTGTCGATTTGCTTGTGTGCTAATTGGTAGTTGTTCTATTTTTAATCCTAATGCGTCGCATAGTTGGTCAATATTTGTGATCGAAAGTTTATATTCTTGCTGCCAATCTGATGCATCGATTAAGTTTGTTTCTTGTTCATCTTTAGAGCATGAATCATCTCGTGTTAGACTATGGGTATATGTTGAATTCATAACATTTCTTTAAATAAATTTCTGGCTTTTTAATTGATATGGCAAATTACAATACTAATGATTTTCGAGCAGGCTTGAAGATAATTTTGGACGGTGACCCCTATAATATCGTTGAGAATGAATTTGTTAAACCTGGTAAAGGTCAGGCATTTAGTCGAGTAAAGCTTCGTAACTTGAAATCAGGGCGTGTAGTGGATCGTACTTTTAAGTCAGGTGAGTCAGTAGAGGCTGCAGATGTAATGGATACTGATATGCAGTATCTATATAACGATGGTGAAGATTGGCATTTTATGGAGCCCAAGTCATTTGAGCAATTTGCCGTATCAAAAAGTGCCATAGGTGATGCTGCGCAATGGCTAAAAGGTCAGGAAGATTGTGTTGTGACGTTGTTGGATGGTCAGCCGTTATCGGTTGCGGTGCCTAATTTTGTAGAGCTACAGATTACTCAATCCGACCCAGGTGTACGCGGAGATACTGCGCAAGGTGCAACGAAGCCTGCCACGCTTGAAACTGGCGCGATTGTAAAAGTGCCGCTGTTTGTAGAAGAAGGTGAAGTGCTACGAATTGATACACGTACAGCTGAGTATGTGTCTCGTGTTAAGAGCTAGTTTCGTTAAATTCTTACCTATCACGTTATCAAAAAAATTTGATGGCAGCTAAAACATAGTAGCAAAAATGAGTTGGGAGCCGAGCGCTACGATAGATATTTTGAAAGTGAGAGCGCAAGTGAATGCGCATATCCGTTCCTATTTTCAAATACGGAATGTCATTGAAGTAGAAACTCCAGTTGCTAATCAATATGCGGTTACCGATTTGCATATTGACTGTATTGCTACGGATCACGATAAGTTTCTGCATAGTTCCCCTGAATATGCAATGAAAAAACTATTGGCGTTTCATAAGTGCGATATTTATCAATTATGTAAAGTATTTCGCGCAAATGAGGTAGGTCGATTGCATCATGATGAGTTCACAATGCTTGAATGGTATCGCGTTGAAATGAACTATAAGGATTTGATGAAAGAAGTAGCGGATTTAGTGACTTCATTAGTATGCAATTACCTAGAATTGCTTGAAACGAAGTTTATTCGCTATCAAGAAATATTTAAAAATTATGTATGTATAGATGTTGAAACCGCAACACAGGCAGATTATTTGCAAGTATTTGGCGATCACTCTATCAATTTGAATTCTTCGTTAACAATAGAGCAGTATCAAGAGCTAGTGCTCGATCAAATTATTGTGCCTAAGTTAGAAAAACAACGCATGACATTTGTCTATGACTATCCTGCAGAACAAGCAGCCTTGGCAAAGCTAAATCAATCCGGTGTGGCAGAAAGATTTGAATTATATTTGGGTGGTGTAGAGCTTGCGAATGGCTTTCAAGAGCTTACTGATGCGCAACAACAATTATCGAGGTTTGAAGAAGATAATCGCAAGCGATTACTTGCTAATAAAAAAGCGATAGAGATTGATGAAAATTTTTTGTCAGCACTTGAGTCGGGTTTGCCAGAGAGTGCTGGTGTGGCGTTGGGGGTAGATAGATTACTAATGGTAATGTTGGGAGTTGAGCATATTGATTATGTGCTGAGTTTTTCTTAATGTAAGTTATATTAATCCGAAGTGTGGCCGAGCGTTTGTCCCATTTGAACAACCTGTTGAAGTTGCAAATCATTATGCCAGGTTACTTTGTCAGCTTCGAATGCCATGATAGCAGTCGAGCCCATGTTGAATATTCCTAACTCATCACCTTTCTTTAGTTTGATATTGTCATATGTTTTTCTAACAATGTTTTTGCCGTGAGGAGGGGTAACTAAACCTTCCCAAGCCATTTCAATGGCGGCAACATTTACAGCGCCTACCATTACCACTGCCATGTAACCAGCATCTGTTTTGAAAATAGACACCACGCGTTCATTTCTGCTGTATAAACCTTTGATCACTTCTGCAGCGTAAGGGGCTACACTAAACAATCGTCCCGGTACATAAATCATTTCGACCAGTTCGCCATCAAAAGGCATGTGTACACGATGATAGTTTCTTGGAGACAAATAGATGGTTGCAAAGTGTCCGCTATGACAAAGTGTACCGTAGTGATTGTCGCCGCCTAGTAATTGAGACATTGAAAAATCCTGCCCCTTGGCTTGAACCACTTGATCGTCTTGGTAAGTTGAAATTTGGCTAATACGGCCATCTGCTGGACAGGCAATAGTATTTTTATTTTTATCAATAGGGCGAGCATCAGAAACTAATTTGCGTGTAAAAAAATCATTAAAACTGGAATAGTTTTCTGCAGATTGATGTTCTGATTCACTCATGTCTACATCAAAAGCGCGAATAAATATTCTTATCGCTGGATTTTTTAAGGGTGTTTGTAAACGCGTTAACCAAAAGGTAAAACGTGATACCAAATGATGAGGGAAAAAGTGGAATAAAATTCCCTTAAAATGTTTCCACATAATTAATCAGCTTGTTTGTTTTTTGTAGAGCGTGCTAATAATTTTAAAATCATCTGCGATCACTTTTGCATCATGAGGAGTGCTAAATAACGCAACCATCTTCCCGTCTGGGGCGATTACAAATACATGCGCACTGTGATCAACTAAGTAATTATCAGTTGAATCATTTGCGATAGCATAAATAGCACCTAGTGATTGAGTAAGTGTATCAATTTGCGTTTTGTCACCAGTTAAACCAATCATCTTGTTACTAAAATGTTCAACATATTCTTTTAGTTTATTAGGTTGGTCGCGCTTTGGATCTACTGAAATGAAAATGTTGCGTGGATGCGTGTTGAACTTTTCAAGTTCAACAACAGTTTGATTGAGAATGTTTAGTGTGAGTGGGCACACGTCTGGGCAGTTGGTAAAGCCAAAAAATATTAAATTCCAATTGCCTTTCAAGTCTTTATTCTTAAAATCTACGCCGCGCTGATCGATAAGTGAAAACTCTGGGAGTTCGCGTGGATCAGAGTGTAGTGAAACGGCTTTTTGCAATGCATCTACACTTGCTTCATTAGTTAGTCTGTCTTGAAAGTAATAAACCGCAAGGCCGATTGCAAAAGCAGCAATGGCTGCCAGCAAGATATTTAAACCACGCCCATGTTGGTGCGATCGATTGTGCATTAAGCTTGTATTCATGGATATATTATTTCATAGCCAAATTCCGTGTATACCAAGCAGAGTAGATAGTTATAGGATTTGTAATCAATCTGTATGCTGCTATTCCTTACACTGATACGTTACAATCTGAGCATGTCTGGTAATTCTATTGGAAAATTATTCAACGTAAGCTCCTTTGGCGAGAGCCATGGCAAAGCGATTGGTTGTATTGTAGATGGCTGTCCTCCTGGATTGTCCTTGAGCGAAGAAGACTTGCAAAATGATCTTGAGCGTCGCAGGCCTGGAAAATCACGTCATACCACGCAAAGACGCGAGCCAGATCAAGTAGAAATTCTGTCCGGAACCTTTGAGGGCAAGACCACGGGTGCACCAATTGGCTTGATAATTTACAACCAAGATGCTCGTTCTAAAGATTATTCCGATATTCAAAACAAGTTCCGGCCCGGACATGCAGACTATACCTATGAAAAAAAATACGGGCTGCGGGATTACCGCGGTGGAGGTCGTTCTTCAGCGCGAGAAACCGCTATGCGGGTTGCGGCGGGAGCTATTGCGCGTAAATATCTTAAGGAGAAATTTGGATTAAGTATTCAAGCCTATCTTTCTCAACTTGGCGATATAGAAATTGAGCATAAAGATTGGCAAGTAGTAGAGACGAATCCATTTTTTTGTGCAGATGAAAGCAAAGTATCTGAACTCGAAAACTATATGGATGATTTACGCAAACAAGGTGACTCGGTAGGTGCACGGGTAAACGTAGTGGCTAGTGGAGTGCCGGTAGGATTAGGAGAACCAGTTTTTGATCGACTTGATGCCGATATTGCGCATGCGATAATGAGTATTAACGCTGTAAAGGGTGTCGAGATTGGCGCAGGATTTAATAGTATTGCGCAAAAAGGTTCGCAACATCGTGATGAAATCACACCACAAGGTTTTGTTAGTAATCATGCAGGTGGAACATTAGGTGGTATTTCTTCTGGGCAAGATATCTTAGCCAGTGTTGCATTCAAGCCTACATCAAGTATTCGTATTTCAGGCAAGTCGGTTGATACACAAGGTAATGCCACAGAAATTATCACCAAAGGTCGGCACGATCCATGTGTTGGAATTCGCGGTGTGCCAATTGTAGAAGCCATGCTTGCACTAGTGCTGATGGATCATGCTTTACGTCATCGCGCGCAAAATTCAGATGTGGATTGTTCTACACCAGATATTCCATCTTCAATTTAAACCTGCTTCTATTTCTTTTCCATGTTTGATAAGCAGAAGTCTTCTGCAGAGCATCAGTCGCTCGCAGGTTTTTATTTTTTCTATTTTGCAAGCATTGGTGCATTGCTCCCGTATTGGAATCTATATTTAAAACATCTTGATTTTTCTGCGCGCCAAATTGGTGAGTTATCTGCCGTATTGTTAGCGACAAAAATTTTCGCTCCCTATATTTGGGGCTGGGTGGCAGACCACAGTGGCAAACGTTTGTCGATCATTCGTTTAGCAGCGTTTATTGGCATGTTAATTTTCGCATCTACTTTAGTGGTGCGTGGCTATTGGTCTTTGTTTGCGGTTCTTGCGGGCTATAGTTTTTTTTGGAATGCAACACTTCCGCAATTTGAAGCGGCCACCATGAATAATTTGGGCGATCGTAAGCACATGTACAGTCGTATTCGCTTATGGGGGTCGGTAGGTTTTATTTTTACCGCTTCATTGTTAGCGCCGGTTGTAGAGCGTTTTGGCATTCATTATTTGCCATGGATTGTTTTACTGATTTTGATACTCACTTGGTTGAACACTTTATTTGTTAATGAAAAATTGCCCAGTTTGCAAGAAGTTGCGCCATCATCCATGCTGAAAACCTGCTTGCAGCCACACGTATTTGCGCTTCTATTAGCATGCTTTTTAATTCAAGCGAGTCATGGGCCTTATTACACCTTTTTTAGTATCTATGCTGAAGACAACGGCTATTCCCGGTCGTTAATAGGGCAATTATGGTCGTTAGGCGTGCTGGCAGAGGTGGTTGTATTCTATTTTATGTACCGCTGGCTGCCCAAATTCGGAGCAAAAATTCTATTAGTGACCGCCATGCTGCTAACTGTAATTCGTTGGTGGCTAATTGCCTACTATGTGGAGTATTTATCTATCTTGCTGTTTGCGCAATTATTGCACGCAGCGTCATATGGGCTTTTTCATGCCTCGGCGATCCACCTTATAGATAAGTATTTTACGGATAGTATTCAAGGGCGCGGGCAGGCTCTGTTTGCAAGTATAAGTTTCGGTCTTGGTGGCTCGCTAGGAAGTCTGGTGAGCGGGTATACTTGGAACTCAATCGGGCCATCTTATGTATATTTATTGGCGATGTGTGTAGCCCTGGTCGCCTTGGTTCAGTACCTATGGATTGTGAAGCCCCGCTTAGTCGGTTAACACTAAGCCAAGGCATAGATTGATATTGTTAAATGATTTAATTAAAAAAATGCAAAATAAAACTCTCTACGACAAAGTTTGGCAAAACCATGTAGTGCATGAGCGCGATGATGGAATGAGCTTGCTTTATATCGATCGACATTTAGTGCATGAAGTTACATCGCCTCAAGCATTTGAGGGTTTGCGTTTGGCAAAGCGTAATTTGTGGCGTAAAGATTCAATCTTAGCAACCGTAGATCATAATATTCCAACGACAGATCGTAGTGCAGGAATAGAAGATGTAATTTCTAAGACCCAAGTCGACACCTTGGATCAAAACTGTAAAGATTTTTCTTTAACGCAATTTCCAATGTTGGATGTACGCCAAGGCATTGTGCATGTGATTGGCCCAGAGCAGGGCGCCTCATTGCCAGGTATGACGATTGTATGTGGTGACTCGCATACTTCTACGCATGGAGCATTAGGGGCACTTGCATTTGGTATTGGTACATCAGAAGTCGAACATGTTTTAGCTACACAATGTTTATTGATGAAGAAATCAAAAAACATGTTGGTGAGTGTAAATGGTCAATGTGCACCTGGTGTTACTGCAAAAGATATTGTTTTAGCGATCATTGGCAAGTTGGGAACGGCAGGTGCAAATGGGCATACGATTGAATTTGCAGGAAGTGCGATGCGTGCGTTATCTGTTGAAGGACGTATGACAGTTTGTAATATGTCAATTGAAGCCGGTGGTCGTGCCGGTATGGTTGCGGTCGATGATGTCACAATTGAGTATGTTGCAGGGCGACCATTTTCACCGAAAGAAAAATATTGGGATCTTGCGGTAGAGCATTGGAGTACTTTGTATTCAGATGAAGGCGCAGACTTTGATTCGGTTTTAGAAATTGATGCCAATGAGTTGCAACCACAGGTCACCTGGGGTACTTCGCCCGAAATGGTGGTCGGGGTTGATGGCGTAGTTCCAAGCAATAATTCTGCTGACCAACAACGTGCTTTGCAGTACATGGATCTTCAGCCCGGAATGCCGATAGAAGACATCCACGTGGATAAAGTTTTTATTGGTTCTTGCACCAATTCACGAATAGAAGATTTACGTGAAGCTGCAACCATTATTCAAGAACGTAAGCTTGCCGATAATATTAAGTTAGCACTAGTAGTGCCAGGTTCTGGTTTAATAAAACAGCAAGCAGAGCAAGAAGGTTTAGATAAAATTTTCAAAGCGGCTGGGTTTGAGTGGCGTGAACCAGGATGCTCCATGTGTTTGGGGATGAATGCAGATCAATTAGAGTCCGGTGAGCGTTGTGCGTCGACGTCCAATCGAAATTTTGAGGGGCGACAAGGCAAGGGTGGCCGCACACATTTAGTCAGTCCAGTGATGGCCGCAGCAGCTGCAGTACACGGTCATTTTGTAGATGTTAGAAGAGAGTTATGACATGAAAGCATTTGCAGAAATTACGACAACAATTTTGCCGCTTGATCGTAGCAACGTAGATACCGATGCCATCATTCCGCAGCAATATTTAAAGTCCGTTAAACGATCCGGCTTTGGTGTTAATTTATTTGATAACTGGCGTTACCAAGATCCAGGATTACTTGGGCAAGATCATAGTCAACGACGTTTGCATAAAGATTTTGTGTTGAATCAACCAGAATATCAAGCAGCTAAAATTTTATTAGCACGAGAGAATTTTGGATGCGGCTCTTCGCGTGAACATGCAGTATGGTCTATATTGGATTATGGCTTTGATGTTGTCATTGCACCAAGTTTTGCCGATATATTTTGTAGTAATTGTTATAAGAATGGTTTGTTGCCCGTTTCTTTAAGTGAGAGCGAAGTGGATTATCTATTTAATCAAGTAAAAGCTGATGCAACATATCGCTGCAAAGTGGATTTGCAGGCACAAATAGTCAGCGATGAAAATGACAAGCAATTTAATTTCCAGATAGATGAGTTTAGAAAGTATTGTTTGCTAAATGGCTTTGATGAGATTGATCTTACTTTGCAGCACGCAGATAAAATTAAAAATTACGAGAAACAATTAAAACAAACCAGTCCTTGGTTGTTTGTTGGCGAGTAGAATTGGCTGAATAAAAAATGAATAAAGTTTTATTATTGCCAGGTGATGGCATCGGGCCTGAAGTTATTGCTCAGGCTAAAAAAGTGTTGTTACATTTGCGCGATCAACATGGTCTGTCACTTGATCTTGAAGAAGCATTAATCGGTGGCAGTGCGTATGACGAATATAAGAACCCTTTGCCAGATGAAACACTTAGTCTAGCTCAAGCATGTGATGCAATTTTATTAGGTGCAGTAGGTGGACCGCAGTATGAAGCGGTTGAACGCGAGTTGCGACCGGAAAAAGGCTTGCTGCGAATACGTGCAGAGTTAGACCTTTTTGCCAATTTACGTCCTGCTATTTTGTATAAGTCTTTAGCAGGGGCTTCTTCGCTTAAGCCCGAATTAGTGGCTGATCTAGATATTATGATTGTACGTGAGTTAACGGGAGGTATTTATTTTGGCGAGCCTCGCGGCATTAAAACTTTAGAGAATGGAGTGCGCCAAGGTTTTAATACTCTTGTATATGACGAAAATGAAGTTACTCGAATTGCGCATGTCGCATTTCGAATTGCGCAAAAACGCAACAGTAAGCTTTGTTCAGTAGATAAAGCTAATGTACTGGAAGTGTCTGAGCTTTGGCGTGAAGTGGTTGAAACTGTGCATGGCGAATATAAAGATGTGGTACTAAGTCATATGTATGTGGATAACGCTGCGATGCAGTTAGTGAGAGAGCCTAATCAATTTGATGTGGTACTAACCGGCAATATGTTTGGCGATATTCTTTCTGATGCGGCAGCAATGCTGACAGGGTCAATAGGCATGTTACCTTCTGCTTCTCTGGATAGTAATGACAAAGGTATGTATGAGCCTATTCATGGATCAGCGCCAGATATAGCCGGTAAAAATAGTGCAAATCCATTAGCAACGATTTTATCAATTGCTATGATGCTGCGTTACAGTTTGAACGAAATTGAACTTGCCGATAAAGTTGAAGCGGCAGTTCAAAAAGTCATTACAAAGGGTTTACGAACCGCAGATATTGCCGATAACAATACGGTAATTGGAACCAATGAAATGGGTGACGCAGTAATTAACGTATTATAAGTTATTGACTAAATAAGTAATTACTAACGAAGCTCTGATTTATTCTGAGATTAGGCAAAAAATATCGAGAAGAGCGATTTGTATTGCTTTATACATGAGCGAATTTGAGATTATTTTTTAACGAAGCATAAGGATAAATCAGAGTTTACGTATATGGCATTATTGCAGATTTCAGAGCCCGGCCAATCAACTGCTCCGCATGAGCATAGGTTTGCAGCGGGTATCGATTTAGGTACAACAAATTCTCTTGTTGCTACTGTGCGCAGTGGGGT
>JBOEHC010000123.1:0-7304 GCA_050633765.1 Gammaproteobacteria bacterium | reverse complement strand
CTTTGATCTTCACACCCTCTTTCGCTTCCACTGCCTGATGCAATCCGTCAGACCAGCGGCGACCAGGCATGGTTCGACCGGTAAACTCATCTACGATTACAATTTCACCATCTTTGACGATCAATGTGCCGTTTTTAAATACATAAGCAGGTTTGGCAAACATCTGTTCAATGTCGTCTTGTTTGCGGTACACCGTAATATCGCCATTCGCACCATCGCCGAGATGCCCATGATTTTCTAAGCCTAAAATTTTTGCAGGTGCAGCGCGTGTCATGATGGCAATTTCATACAAGGAATATTCGCGATCCATGGCGGCAAGGTTAGATGCTTTTTGTGCATCTTTATGTACAATTTTGAATACATCGTTTCTGAAAGATCGGTCCATTAATAATTTAATTAGATGTGGATAGCTCGTAAACGGTGCGCCGTTAGGGTGATCAGTAGTAAGAAATACACGCCATGGATCGTTAACTTGTAAAAATATTTCTAAACCAATTGACCATTGCAATGCATTGACAAAACTTTTGTCGCGATACTTAAATGGTATTACGCCACAACCCGCTTCGCATTCAATGTCCATTACAGTCCATTTCTTTGGTGACGCGTGGTCATGACCAAAATATTGCATCATGGTGTCGCCCGAAGTCGTTATTGTTTGGCCAAACATTATTTGACCCACATCAGCGCTGACATTCTTATTATTATTAATTGCTTCTGCAATTTCACAAGCGGCAGAAGAAAATTTATGATCTCCTTCAGTACCATAACTGTGAAACTGGATATGAGTTAAATGGATGGGTAATCCATCGGCCGCAGCCATGGTGGCAAGTGTCGATGCAAAATTACCTGGTACTCCTAAATTGCTCGCATGCACATGCAATGGGTGAGCGATTCCAAGTTCATGCACGGCTCTGCTTAAGGTTGCAATGATGTCTCTAGGCTTGTTGCCTGTAGGCCCAGTTTCGTCAATATCAAGTCGACGTTGATTATATTTAAATGCGTGAATTCCTCCGGCATTTACGACTTTGATACCGATACATTGAGTTGCGTTGAGTAACCAAGCAACATAATCATTAATAGCGTTTTGAGTTGCGCCTTCACGAATCATGTTTAATAAAAAGTCGTCATTTCCTAGTAATGCATAACCGCCTTTATCAACCATGGGTGTGTCTGCCAACTCCATATGTGCTTGGCGAGCATTAACCGGTAGTACTGCAGGTTCAAAACATGCGGTATAACCCATTTCAGCATAGCGATAACCTGCGCTAAAGGTGGAGGGTACTGCTTGTCCATTACCAGAACGAAGCATGTTGGAGCCGGGGTGAGGATGCGAATGAGCATCTTCTAACATCATGGTGCGAGCAATATTTACTTTGCCGCCACCAATGTGTGTGTGCAGGTCAATTGCACCGGCCATTACAATGCAATCTTTTAGATCATATGTCTGATCTAACTTTTCATTGTCCGGTAATTGGCTTTGTAATTTACTATTTACAAGATAAAGATCTTTTTGTTCACCATCGATTTGGTGTGCGGGATCGTAAACTTCACCACCTGTTAATTTAATTGCCATATTACTAAAGTAGTTTGATGAGTTTATTTAACAAATCGCTAGCGGCAGGAAGTTTGCTGTCGCGAATTTTATGTAAAGGTAGTGTTGCTACATTGTCAGTTCGGCAAGCCAAGCCGCGATGATCAATTCCAGGCACACCAACAGGAAGGTAAACCTCCGCTGATTCGCACTTCATATTAGGGTGGCCGAATACGATGGTTGGTATTGCATATGTCGGCGGGACATCATCTGGGTTATATGTTGAAATCCAAACTAAACAATCTGTCTCTTGGTTTTCCAAAATTTTCATACCATCAAAAAGCACAGGATTATGGATGGGGGAGTCTTGTGTAAAAGACACTGGTAGCGGTACGCCTGTTTGCCAAGTTGCTACATGATTTGCAGTAACTTCGCCTTTTGAGCCACCTAATGGCAATCCTACGCAACGAATTTTTTGCATCAATGTTTTGATCGATTCAGTTAGAGCTTGCACAGTATGTTCTGCAGATTCCTGATTAAAATCTCCAACACTCCAAATAAGAGTTGTGTACTGGCTATTTAAAATTGTGTCGAGAAGGCTAAACAGTTGTTTGGTATCTTTGTCATGTTCAGGATCTGATTCAGCATTGTGTTCTATAAAATACTCTTTGGGGCGTGTGACCACTTCTTGAAAACGATATACAAGTGATTCAAGTAATGGGTAATTTAAAAAGATATGTGTAATGCTATCTTTGGATTCGCATCGCGTTTCACCGTTATTAGAAATATCTAGAATAAATATTTTTTTGTGAATAGAGCTTTCTGATCCTAAAGATTTTTCAGGCGTTAAAATTCGTTCTTTTAAACGTGGAAATCTTTCAGTTACTGCAGAGCCAAAAATAATGACGCAATCCGCTCGGTTACGTACTTCAGCTAAAGTAGTGCGAACTTCTCCAATTCGTTGCATCACAGCTGTTCCTTTTCGAATAGAGCGTCCATTTGCGTGATCGATTACGCCGCCTATTTTTTCCGTCAGCGCAATGGCTTCACGACATGCTTGCACATCAGTAATGAGTCCATTTACAGAAGGTAGTTTTGAGGCACGTAATAGCGTTGCTGCTTTTTCTAATGCTTGTTCTTCAGTTGCAGGTTTACCCAATACAAGAGGTGTGGGCAGTACATCAGATGGTATTGAGGTATTCGTAAATGCTTGAGCGCAGGGATGCGTAGCATCGGTTAACTGCACGGTGAAATCTGCAACCTCTACAGACAGATCATCACATAGCAATCCGCAATGCGGACAAGTAACATTTTCAAATTGCATGATTAGTTATATCGACGTGCCTAACAAGAGGAACAGTATGATCGGGTACGGCACTTAAACAGATAGTGAAGTGCTAGGTGTGACTGTTCGCATTTACTTCATAAAACCACTGTTAAAATGTACCGTATGAAGGGTATATCGTCTGTATCTCAAATTCGACAGATTTAGTAAAGAAATTAATGTATACCAATCGTATTTACCTGCATTCTATACATATACACACAATTATAGGAGCCAAAATAATGTCTAAATGGCGAGAAATTAAACCTGAGCAAACTTACACAGAAGAACAGATTAATCAGCGGCTGGCAGAAGAGCTTCCTGAATGGGTCTACGAAAACGGCTGGATTCGCCGCAAATATAAAACCCATAGCTGGAAAGGCACGTTGATGGTGGTGAATACTATTGGTCATTTAGCGGAGGTAGCTTGGCATCATCCTGACCTCACCGTGTCCTATGCCTTTGTTATCTGCAAGTTAGTGAATCACGCGGCAAAGGGTGTAACCAATAAAGACTTTGAATTAGCGAAGAAAATAGAAGATGTTATTTTGTGGCAACCAGGCATGGAAGAAAGTGATCTTGAGGGTACCCCTAAAGATCAGCGGTTTGCTTATCTGCAATACTAATATCTGTAAAATTTCTTAATATTTTATATTAAGAAAAAGTTCTAAGTCTTTATTTTACTATTAGTTTTTTTATAGCTTTGGTAATGGCTTGAGGAGGCAGGCCATACGGAATAATGTTGGTGACTTCACCTGTAGTATCCAGAATATACAGATTCGATGTGTGATCCACTGTATATTGGTTTGCAGCAACATTCCCTTTATACGAGTAGAAACCTTGGAACTGCTTTACTACTTTATCAATTTCCTCACTAGTTCCAGTTAACCCAATGAAATTACTATTAAAATATTCCAAATAACTTTTTAAAATTTCAGGTTTATCACGTTGTGGATCTACGCTAATAAAAATGGGTTGTACGTTATCGGCCAACTTACCTAGCTGCCCAAGAACCGTTTGGATCGTACCCAGAGTATTAGGACAGACATCTGGGCAATGAGTAAAACCAAAAAATAGTATAACTACTTTGCCGCGTGCCTGGGTTGAGGAGTATGGCTGATTTAGTTGAGAAGTGAGTTCGAAATCACCGCCAAGCTTTGTAATTTCTGACTTCTCGCAAAAAACAAGCGTTGGTACAAGGCATAAATATAGTGTGAATATGCTAGCTAGAAGTGATTTAAACATTATATATCAGGAATATTGCACTAAACTAATGCACTTTGAAGCATTATATCTACTTATTTAGAGGGTTTATTATCCTTCCAGTTCCATTTAATTTGTGGATTTAAAAAATATATACAGTAGTAATTACAATAACTTACTGGGGTAAATAAAGTAGTCATTAAAATCGATCGATTTCGCCCATTCTATGTCTAATAAATTAAGTAGCACATTGATTTTTCAGTAAATAGTTATGGAATGATATATCTTTGAATGGACTACAAGATGCGGCATAATGTCGCAATTGATTTCTAACTGATTTGGGTCATTACTATTAATGAGCCTGTGGGCTAGTATGCTCCAAGTCAAAGAAAAACTTAACTAACCAATCTGGTTAAACCCAATACGAGATGGAGTCATAAGATTATGAAGAATAAGGCATTATCAAAAGCCAAATGGATTCAGAGCATCATCACATTTACATGTGTATTGTTTGCTTCTGTAGTTGGTTTTCAGTCTACCGCAATGGCAGATGAGACATGTATGTCTCCCTACATGGCGAAAATTGTAGGTCAAGAAGACTACGTATATGTTTGGACATTAGGTGTTGAAGGAATGGGTGACGGACAAGATAAGCTTGTTACTCTTTCTGTAAATCCAGATTCTGAAAACTACGGAAAAGTTGTAAACGTTCTTTCAGTAGGTGGCCGTAATGAAGCGCATCACTCTGGTTTAACTGATGATCGTCGTTATCTTTTTGCTGGTGGATTAGACAGCAATAAAATTTTCATCTTTGATGTTCACACCAATCCAGGCAAGCCAACGCTTCACAAAGTTATTACTGACTTTGTAGAAAAAACTGGCGGCATGGTTGGACCACACACTATGTATGCATTGCCAGGTCGCATCATGGTAAGTGCATTATCAAATAATGTTGATCATGGTGGTCGTACTGGAATGGCTGAATTTACAAATGAAGGCGACTTCATTGCTGCACACTGGAATCCAACTGACGAAGATCTTCGCGGTGCAGAAAAAGTAGGAAACGCTGCTGATGGTTATGGCTATGATATACGTGCATTACCACGCCGTAATGTCATGATTACTTCATCTTTCACTGGCTGGTCGAACTACATGATGGACTTCGGTCAAATGTTAGGTGATGCAGAAGCAATGAAGCGTTTTGGTAACACCGTAGTAGTTTGGGATTTACATACACGTAAGCCTAAGAAAGTATTTGAAGTGCCAGGTGCACCATTAGAAATTCGTTGTGCATGGGGTGCTACAAATAACTATTGCTTTACTACTACTGCATTAACTTCAAAGATCTGGTTGATTTATGAAGATGAGGCAGGTGAATGGCAAGCTGCAGATGTTGGAGACATTGGTGATCCTTCTAAAGTGCCTCTACCAGTAGATATTTCAATCACAGCAGACGATAAAGGTCTTTGGGTTCAAACATTCATGGACGGCAAAACTCGTTTCTTTGATATCTCAGATCCACACGCTCCTAAACAAACTTATGAGCATGAGATCGGATCACAAGTGAATATGATTTCACAAAGCTGGGACGGTAAGCGTGCTTACTTCACTTCATCTTTGCTAGGTAGTTGGGATAAGACGGGTGAAGCAGATGAGCAATACTTCAAACTATTTACTTGGAATGGTAAGAAGCTTGCGCATGAGTTCACCGTAGACTTTTATGAGTTGAAGTTAGGACGTGCGCATCAAATGCGTTTCGGTGCTTACTCACTATACTCAGGAAAGCCGAACTCAAGCGGCACATTGTTGTCTCAAGCTAAGTAAGGGCTGTTAAAAGTTACATTGATGTAACCCAGAAATGTAACTTAGTTAAAGTTCAAAACAAGGCCGCCCTCGAGGCGGCCTTGTTGTTTCTGGAAACCAGATAATTTTTCATAGATGAAAATTCGATACTTAATAATTTGTACTTTATTACTAACAGCTTGTGAGCGAGCTGTAAAAGATGATGCCCCTGTTCCTGGTTCGCATGCTGCAGTTGCAGAAGCTGAAGTTCGAGTGATAGCAGATGGCTGGGTGGCTGAATTACCATACGATGTGCCTAAGCCAGGTAGTTATACCCTATCAAAAATCAATAATGCTGCAGGTGGAGCAGTATTAGGAGTGGACGGCAAAGAATTAGAATTGGATTCTTTGCTAGGTGATAAAATTGTATTGCTAACATTCATATACAGTAGCTGTACTGACTTGAATGGCTGCCCTTTGGCTACGGCTGTATTTTATAAAATTAAAGAACGATTCAAGGATAATCCAAAACTTGCTGATAAAATTCGCTTAATCAGTATCAGTTTTGATCCAGAGCACGACACTCCAGAAGTTATGAGACTGTATGGCGCAGGATTTGATGGCGGTGAGCCGGAGTGGCTGTTCCTGACTACGGCTTCGGAAGAAGTGTTGCTGCCGATCACAAATAGCTATGGTCAAATGATGATTAAACAGTATGACAGTGAGGGTAATTACACAGGTGCCATGGCGCATGTATTACGTGCATTTTTAATCGATCGATCTAAGAATATTCGACAAGAGTATAGTGTTTCTTTCTTGCACGATGAATTGGTTAATACGGATATTATGACACTTTTGATAGAAGACGGAATTATAGAAATGGATGATGTTGAACAATGACTTCACATCTGCGAAATAAATTTTATGTGATTAATATCGCAATACTTATCGGTGTTGCATTTTTAGTTGCAACATCAGGAAAGCTTTACAGCTCATCTACATCAGAAGCTTCTGCAGAAGAGAGCAAACATTACTATGGGCCTGGTGATAATAAGCAAGGCTATGATTCTATAGATTACAAAACAAATGCACTAGATTTACAAAAGCGTATTGGTAAAAAAGCTAATTTATTAGACTTTGTAAGTAATCCTCCACTAGGATTACCGCCCGTTCCCGTGCCTGCAGATAATCCCATCACTGAAGAAAAAGTAAATTTAGGAAGAAGGCTATTTTTTGATAGACGCTTATCTATTAATGACACATTTTCATGTGCAATTTGTCATATACCTGAGCAAGGCTTTACAAATAATGAAATTCAAACAGCCGTTGGAGTAGAAGGTCGATCTGGAAAGCGTAATGCGCCGATGATTTACAACGTGGCTTATTTAGAACTGATATTTCATGATGGACGTGAATCAACCTTAGAACAGCAAGTGTGGGCACCTTTTTTAGCACGCAATGAAA
>JBOEHC010000122.1:0-11909 GCA_050633765.1 Gammaproteobacteria bacterium | reverse complement strand
AAGCGGGCACGTGCAATCATATTTACCGAACGGTGTGTGGAAATTCGGCAGAAATGAGTGCGCACATTGAGTTCTTCAATTAAGGCTATTTGAAATGCAACCGCTGCTGTTTCTGCGGCGGCTGGAATTCCTGGTAGACCCAAGCGAGTTGATGTTATGCCTTCATGCACACAACCATGGTTTGCTAAGGCGTGCACGAGTGGGTATGAAAATACAGTTAGATCTTGACTGCTTGCATATTCCATTGCGCGCCTAAATACCAAAGAGCTTTTCATTGGCTGAAATACATTACTCACGCCCACGCAACCGGCAGCTTTTAAGGCCGCCATTTCACTCAAGTTTTCACCATTTAGGTTTGTGGTTAATGCGCCAATAATATAAACGTTGCACAGTCCACTGTTATGGGAGAGTTGCTCTATAAGTTCTACTTGTGCAGGTGTGTCGACAACTGGATCTGTAGTGGGCAAGCAAGCAAGGCTGGTAATACCCGCAGCTGCTGCAGCTTTAGTCTCCGATCGCACTGTAGCTTTATGTTCATGTCCAGGTTCGCGTAAGCTTGCAGATAATTCTACTAAGCCCGGTAAAACTAATTTACTTTTTGCATCAATAGTTTGCTCGGCGTGCCAGTCCGCAGGTTTTTTACCAATCGCAACTACTTTGCCATCTGCGATATACATGTCTGCTTGTTGGTCAATTTCGTTTTTTGGGTCGACAAGATGGCCATTTACTATTTCAAGCTTCACTTGTCTCTCCCGTGTTATCAACGTGGTCATCATCTGAACTCATAGCAAGCGATAAAATTGCCATGCGTACGGCGATACCGTACTCAACTTGTTGCAAAATGACAGACTGAGGGCCATCGGCTACTTCAGAGCTAATTTCAACTCCTCGGTTAATGGGTCCCGGATGCATCACAATGGCATCAGGTTTCGCAATGGCTAAACGTTCAAGGGTTAAACCATATAACTGAAAATACTCATGTTCGCTAGGAATGAAACCGCCTTGCATACGCTCTTTTTGTAATCTCAACATGATGACTACATCGACATTGCGTAAGCCTTCTTTGCAGTTTTGAAATACCTCTACACCTAGTTGTTCTATGTTTACAGGCAACAATGTTCTCGGAGCGATTACTCGTATTTCTTTTGTGCCTAGTAAACTTAAAGCTTCGATTTGGGACCGTGCAACACGCGAATGTAAGATGTCACCGACAATTGCAACACTGATCTTAGAAAAATCTGGATAATGCTTGCGAATGGTAAACATGTCTAGCATGGCTTGTGTGGGATGTGCATGTTTCCCGTCACCAGCATTAATAACGCTGACATGAGAGGATACATATCGGCTCATAAATTCTGCTGCGCCACTTTCTGGATGTCGAACAATAAACATGTCGGTATTCATGGCTTCAAGATTAAACAATGTATCAAGAAGACTTTCGCCTTTTGTGGTAGCGGAGGTTGCGATGTTAATGTTTAGAACGTCTGCTGAAAGTCGTTTAGCAGCTAATTCAAAGGTGGTGCGTGTACGCGTACTAGGCTCAAAAAAAAGATTTACAATCGTTTTGCCGCGTAACAAGGGAACTTTTTTAACTGCACGATCATCAACACTTGTGAACGATTCAGTCGTATCTAAAATATGCTGCAAGTCTTCTGTACTAAGTCCGTCTATTTGTAAAAAATGGCGCATTGTTATCTTTAGGNNAATTTTCAATTCTAATGGATCTGGACCACTCAGTTTGACGTGCTGGCTGGCATCTAAAGTGAGCGTGCTGGCAACTACGTCTGCTTTTATTGGTAGTTCATTACCGTTGCGTTGCACCAAGGTCACTAAACTTACCGAGGCCGGTCGGCCATAATCAAAAATTTCATTTAATGCAGCACGTACAGTGCGTCCGGTATACAGCACATCATCGACCAGTACGATATGCTTATCGTTTACGCTCAAGGGTAATTTAGAAGGCTTTACCGTTGGCTGTATGCCAGCTCGGCTGAAGTCATCACGGTAAAATGTGATATCTAAGACACCTAGTTTTTGTTTATTTTTTAGTAAGGCTTGTAGTTGCTTAGCAACCCAAACACCACCTGTTTGAATTCCTATAAACACTGGATCTGAAATATTACGTTCACTTAAATAACTACTGAGATCTTTGGCAAGATCTTTCAGTAGTTGTTGAGCATTTAATTCGGTCATGTGTTTGCGTTTAGGTTGATAGCGTCTCTAGATGAAAACCAAGAATCAAGGATAATAGCAGCAGAGGCTTTATCAATATCGGTCTTATTAATTTTTTTTCGTTGCCCTTTGCTGCGTAAATCTTTGAGTATTTCATACGCCTTTATTGAAGTATTTGACTCATCAACCGTTTCTACTGGCAAATGGTAACGCGTATTCAGATTTTTGCAAAAGTTCTGAACCTGTTTTTGGATAGCGTTATTATTTTGGGTAGCATGGTCAACAGTGCCTACGACCAATGTGTTGGGCTTCCATTCTTCAATTACGGTGGTAATTTCATCCCAAGGTATGCCTGAAGGAGGTACGATGATAGTAGTTAAAGGGTTGGCAGTTTTTAAATCTAAAATACCAATTGCGATACCAATTCTGCGTGCTCCATAATCAAATCCGATTACGCTAGACATAACACGTATAGCAGTGTGAAGCGTTTAAGCTTACAGTTAATACAACCATTTCGGTAATTAATATTAAGCATGGCCTGCTTGGTTAGAGATCAAGTGTAGGTCGATTCCGATCTTGGTTGCGGCACTTTGCCAACGTTTTTCGATAGGGGTGTCAAAAATGATATTGGCTTCATATGGTACTGTGAGCCACGCATTCGCGGAGAGCTCCTCTTCTAATTGTCCTGCCCCCCAGCCTGCATAGCCCAGCGCGATTAATGCATTTTCAGGGCCTTTGCCTTCAGCCATCGCGAGCAAGATATCTTCCGAGGTGGTAAGGCTCAGGTCATTATCAATGATATGTGTTGAATCCCACTGCTTATCAGAATCATGCAGGATAAAACCTCGATCAACTTGAACCGGTCCACCTGCATAGACTGGATCGTTATTGCTTAGGGAATTCTTAGTAGTTTTTGAGTCGATAGCATCATCTTTCTCTAAATTACTCAGTAATTCATCAACAAACAGAGTGGTGGGCTGGTTGATGATGATTCCCATGGCGCCATCTTGGTTGTGTTCACAAATAAGGGTAACAGTGCGAGAAAAATTAGGGTCTTCCATGCTCGGCATGGCGATGAGTAACTGCTTGGTCAGGTTGTCTGACATTCTATATATAAGGCACCATTTTATATGGCTAACTCATTCAGTGAGTAGCGTGTTATCTTTCCCAAATAACCAGGTTCGCGTAATCATCAATTGATCGTAATTCTCACGCATCTCTGATGGAAATGCTTTATACGGTGATGCTATATTTACGATTCGTTTGGCTGATTCATCGAGTAATGATTTCCCAGCTGATGATCGAACTTCCATCATTTCCACAGTGCCATCATGATTTATAAGCACACCGAGTATCAATGTCCCAGATAGATGTTTGCTTCTAACCTCATCGGGATAATTGAGGTTGCCAACACGCTCAACCTTTTCTACCCATTCACGTACATAGGCTGCTTCGGTCGCAGTTTTAGCGCTTAGTGTATCAATATAGTTTACCCGAGGGCGTTTGGCATAATCTTTCTCTTCTTGACGCAATTCCGCGACTAATTTTGCGAGCTCTAATTGCTGTTCAGAAAAGTTTTGTTCAGGATTCAAATTTGGTTGCTCAGAGTTTTCTAGGATATCGTTGACGGCCACATTAGTTTGGGCTTTATTTTGAACAATCAGTTGTTCTTGTTGCTCGTTATTCTCGGATGCGTAGCTAGAAGTTTCGCGGCTTTGCTCAAGAGCAATCCCATTTGTATCATTCAAACTAGTTCCTGCAAAGGGAGCAGAAGGTTGATTTTTGCGATCCGTACTGCCGCTAGCCAATTGGTTTTCGCTAGCGATGTGTTCTGCATCGATAGGTTCTTGATGCGTTTTAGTTAACACCATCGTTACTTCAAGCATTGAAGCAGAATTAAAATCACGGGAAAATGGAATGCCAAATCCTAAACCTAAAATGATAATTGCATGCAGAATTGCGGCTACAAACAAACTAAAGCCAAGTCGATCAGATGCGGTAACTTGTATTGGATTAATTACAGCTGACATTATATTGAAGTTGATTTGTGTTCTAGATATCTAGGTTTTATAACGAAAATATTTGTATAGTGTAAAACTTTATTTGCTATAAATAATTTTATTAAAGCATCATTTGTCTATTTAGATGAACCATAAGGAGAATTAACAAGCATTTAACTGTGTTTCAATATGATCAAATAGTGTTGCGCTAATATTCAAGTCATACATTTTATCCAATTCGCGGATTCCTGTGGGGCTAGTAACGTTAATTTCTGTTAGAAATTCCCCAATAATGTCTATACCAACAAAACCTAATTGCATAGTTTGCAAGGTAGGTTTAATTTGCTCGCAAATATAACGATCACGTTCATTGAGCTCGATTCCTTTGCCAACGCCTCCTTTAGCAAGGTTGGCGCGAAGTTCTCCTTTTGATGGCACCCTTAGCAAAGCATATGGAATAGGTTCCCCATTGATAAGTAAAACGCGTTTGTCTCCCTCTACATACTCGGGGATGAGTTTTTGCGCCATAACGGTACGTTGTTCCAATTGAGTAATTGTTTCAAGAATGACATTGCGGTTGGCGTCATCGTGTTTAATTTGGAAAATTGAATCGCCTGCCATGCCGTCTAATGGTTTAACTACAATTACTTTGTGTTGGTCAATAAATTCATTTAACGCAGTCTGTTGCTGTGTAACTAGATAGGGTGTTATGCAATTGCTAAATTGAGTAGCAAATAGTTTTTCATTAGCATTGCGCAGGCTTTGTGGGTGATTGATGACTAAAGTGTCTTGATTTTGAATCCGGTCTAGTAAATAGGTGGTGTATATATACTCCATGTTAAATGGAGGGTCTTTGCGCATTAGTACAACGTCTAGATCAGCAAGATTAATTTGTTTTGGATCTTTTGCAGTAAACCATTTATTACTTTGGTCTTCTACACAGATCTGCATACTATTCGCCAACACTAGGCCATCTTTGAGAAGCAGGTTGCCTGCCTGCATATAGTGGATTTCGTAGTCACGATGCTGCGCCTCTAATAGCATGGCAAAGGTACTGTCTTTACTTACCTTGATGCCCTCTATCGGGTCCATGATTACGCCTAGTTTTATGGTCATCTCTATTTACCTCGTCTGAGATTAGGCTACTTATATCGGAAGCTTGTTGTCCTGTATTCCATAGCTGGCATGGTTAGATTTCTACCAAGTTTATTAGCTTTGGGCTTATTGGTTCTATAAGTAATTATGCTTGTGTGAGTTACAGAATAACAATTTGATTATTGGGGGCACCTTAAGGTTCCAATATCGATCTTTAGGAAGCAATTATGCAAGAAAGTGGTTTAGCGCTAGATGATTCGACACAAGCCAGTAGCGATACGGCAGGTGCTCTAAAGGTAATGGTGATTGATGATAGTAAGACTATTCGAAAATCAGCAGAATCTCTACTAACAAAAGAAGGTTGTGAAGTATTTACAGCTAATGATGGATTTGAAGCATTGGCTAAAATTGCAGAACATCGCCCTAACTTAATTTTCATCGATATCATGATGCCGCGTTTAGATGGTTATCAAACATGTGCGTTGATCAAGAACAATCGATTATTTAAATCTACACCAGTCATTATGTTATCCAGTAAAGACAGTATCTTTGATAAAGCGCGAGGAAAGATTGTAGGTTCAGAACAGTATTTAACCAAACCTTTTACTCGTGACGATTTGCTTGGTGCCATTGCAGAATATAGTGGCAAATAACCAACAAAATTCAGCTGATATGGCACATATCCTTGTTGTAGATGACTCTCCTACAGAGCGTCATTTTATTTCCAAGCTTCTTGAGCAGACTGGGCATAAAGTTTCTACTGCAGATAGTGGAGAAGAAGGTGTTGAGGTGGCAAAAGATACACACCCAGATTTAATTCTTATGGATATTGTGATGCCAGGTATGAATGGCTTTCAGGCTACACGGCAGATAACTACCAGTCCTGAGACAGCAGAAATTCCAGTTGTTATGGTTTCTACTAAAAGTCAGCAAACTGATAAAGTTTGGGCGACTAGACAAGGCGCTAAAGGTTATTTAGTTAAACCTGTCAATTCTGAGATGTTGATCAATTCGATTAAATCTTTTTTAGCTGCTTGATCATTCATTATTCTCGGTATGGCCGCTTCAGAAGATAGCACTCCATTTGAATACTTACTCTCTGTAGATCGTAAATGTATTGCCTTGCAAGGTGGCTTAGTTCAGCAAGAATCCGATGTTAGCTTTTCACATGGCTTGGCGTTCCAGTTAAGTACACATAAGTACATTATTCCTATTGCTGATGTTACAGAGGTGTTAGCGGTAAACGATTTGACAGGTATTCCACGCTCACCTTCATGGTTAGTGGGTATAGCCAATGTAAGAGGAAACCTAATTACTTTATTGGATACGCATGAATTTATTTTTGGTAAGCCAATACAAGGTAAAGTTGATTCAAAACGTATGTTGTTGGTAAAGCAAGATATTCATTATTACGGTCTAATTATTGATTCAATTATTGGTATGAAGTCATTCAATGCAGACCAAGGTATAGATGAGGTGCCCGAAGGTTTTGATTATGACCACATCGACCATATCAGCGCCTTTTATAGTTCAGGCGAGGAGTGGTTTGCTGCGCTATCTATACAGAGTTTGTTGTCTGATGAGCGATTCGCTCAGTTGCAAGCCTTGACTTAATGACTATCTGAGTAAATTAAGCAAATTGTCCAAAAAGGCGATTTGTATCATTTGAAATTGATCATTCGAACCGATAAAAGTGAGTATTTTCACGACACAGCTATGTCTTAGCTTAAGCCATTCCCCCGTATCATTAGTACTTGGAAATTATTGATTTTAGGTGGGTATTTGGGCTCGCAAGGAAATTTCTCAAACCGCTTAATAAAGCCGTAATGGCAAAACTTAAATGAATATAACTCTAAAAGTTTTAATTAGGATTACTTGAATCATGGCGTTAACAAAATCTATTGCTCGTGTAGACAAGGACAGTCAAGCTAGCAAATCTGCTTTAACTATTTTGGCATTGCTGGCATCCCTAGTGATGGGTGCAATGGCAATACTGGCCTTCGATTTAGGAAAATTTGTTGGCGTAAATTCAAGTAGCAGTTTTTTCCCGGTATTAATCTTTACCTTAGGCATGGCATGTCTTGTGTTGCTGTTGGTATTTGCCAATAAGTGGGGAACAAAGGTTAAACAACAGCTCTCTGCAGTTGACGAACAAAATCGCAGAAACCAACAGGCCATTTTATTGTTGCTTGATGAAATGACTAATCTTGCAGAAGGTGATTTAACGGTACATACAACGGTTACAGAAGATATCACAGGTGCGATTGCAGACTCCGTAAATTATTCAATCGATGCACTACGTAATCTTGTGCACACCATTAACAACACGTCAAAGCAAGTAGCTTCGGCTGCTGACGTTACTCACGATTCTACAGAAAAGCTTACAACATCAAGTGAAAAGCAAGCGCGTGAAATTGCCAATGTAACTTCTGCTGTATCTGAAATGGCGAAATCAATTGAACAAGTATCTGATCATGCTAAGAGCTCGGCAGATGTTGCACAACAATCCGTTGGCATCGCACACAAAGGTGCGCAAGCAGTGAGTCGTACTATCGATGGTATGGACACTATTCGTGAACAAATACAAGAAACTTCAAAACGAATTAAACGATTAGGCGAAAGCTCGCAAGAAATTGGCGATATTGTAGGACTAATTGATGAGATTGCTGATCAAACTAATATTCTTGCATTAAATGCTGCGATCCAGGCATCCACAGCTGGTGAGGCGGGTCGAGGATTTGCGGTGGTTGCAGACGAGGTGCAGAGACTTGCTGAACGAGCTGGTACCGCAACGAAACAAATCGAAGCCCTGGTTAAAACTATTCAAAGTGATACTAATGAAGCGGTTATATCCATGGAGCAAAGTACTTCTAACGTTGTGAGTGGTGCGAGACTTGCGGAGAATGCAGGTGAAGCTTTGGTAGAAATTGAATCGGTATCTGACAATTTGGCAGCGCTAATTCAGAATATTACTGATGCTACTGACAAGCAAACTGTTGCAGCAGGCAATGTAACGAAAACGATGAATGTAATTCAAGAGATCACAATGCAGACTTCTGAAAGTGCTAGTAATACCGCAAGTTGGGTCGGCAAGCTTAAGAATCTTGGGCAAGATCTTAAACGATCTGTTGCAGGCTTTAAGTTACCACAAACGATTGAAGATACTATTATTGAGAATAGAGAAGCTTCTTAAAGTGCGTATCATTATTTAAGAAAAAATAGATATGAAAATGCGAAATAGTGCGCTTGAGAAAGTAGCAGTCAAAAAAGTAAAGCAAGAAGTCGATGCTATTATCGATGCCGCGCGCACAAAGTTAGAAGAATATGTAGAAGATGAGTCAGAATCTTCTCTACTTAGTGAGGTTCTGAATGCACTTGTACAGGTTGAGCGAACTTTGCAGCTTGTTCAAATCAATGGTGCAGCTGTGCTTGCACGTGAAATGTGTGAAGTTGTTGAAGGATTGATTACTGAATCAATTACTCAACAAGATAAAGCTCAAGAATGTTTGTCACGTGGCATATTGCAAATGTCAGACTACCTTGAGTATGTGCAAGCAGGTAATAAAGATCTACCGGTTGTGTTGCTGCCATTATTAAATGATTTGCGCGGCGTTAGAGATGCACCACTGCTATCAGAGCATATATTATTTTTCCCAGATCTAGACGATATAGATGTTCCCAATGTTGATGTATCGCTAGGGATGTCTGCCCAAGAATATGCTAAGAAAATACGTTACGGTTTTCAAACAGGGCTAGTTGGTATAATCCAAAATAAAGAAATTGATATTGCAGCAACTAAAATGTGTAAAGTTGCTATTCGTTTACACCAATGCTCATCTGAAATTGCATCTCGTAGATTGTGGTGGGTTACTAGTGCTATTTCACAAGCTCTGGCAATTGAGGCCTTGCCGACCAGTACCGGTTTAGCTTCATTACTTGGGCAAGTGGATCGTCAAATTAAACGTTTTATCGAATTAGATGAAGTTAATTTTTCTGCAGAAATTCCATCTGGATTAATTAAAAACTTACTCTACTATGTTGGCATAGCAGATACGCGTGGGCGCATTGTAAGTAAAGTAAAGCAAGCTTACGGTCTGAATGAATTAATTCCGAATGAAATGGATATCGATAAAATGCGTGAAGGCATGTCTGGCCCTAACGCAGATGTATTAAAAGCCGTGTCAAAAGCATTGCATGAAGATATTGAGACCGTTAAAGATTCAATCGAGTTGTATGTGCATAGCAAAAATCGTTCTCCAGAGAGTGTATCTCAAGTAGGCAATGAGCTACAAAAGATTGCAGACACATTAAGTATGCTTGGCTTAGATGAGCCAAGAGAAGATGTGTTGCGTGAAGTAAGATCACTAAATGGTTTGTCTTCTGAAGAGCTAGAGCATGCAGATAGTAATTTTATAGCAATTGCAGAGACGCTAATAAAAGCTGAGAACATTGTAGATAATTTTGTTAATTATAGAGTTTTAAATAAGCCTGCGGTTCAGGTTGTGGATACAGATGAAGCAGAATTAAATGCTCCGAGTGACGCTAATCAGCTTAGAAAAATTCAAATACAAACAATCACTGAGGCACTAAGTGAGATCGAAGAAGCTAAAAATACTATTTCTCAAATGCTTACTTCGCCTGAAGATGAAGATAATTATGTAAAAGTACAGGATCATTTGCGTAAAGTTACTGGTGCCTTGTCTATGTTAGATTTGGCTGATGCAGCAAAAATTTTAGAATATTTACAAGTATTTTTATTAGACGAAAATGCTGTACAAGAGCTTAGCGCTCAATCAGAAAAACTTGATGCGTTTGCTGATTCAATTACAAGTGTGGAATGTTATTTAGAAGCATTGATCGTTGATGATGGTGATCCAAAAGATATTCTCGAGTATGGCATTGCAAGTGTATCTAAATTAGTGGATTCCGCTGAGATGAAATCATTCAGTAGTAATGAGCCATTGCAAACGGTAGAAGTTGGGGAATTTGCGAGCGTTGATTCCGTTGCTGATGAAGATTCATTAGCATTGCTGAGCTCCTCAAATCTGGAATTAAAAAAAAAACTGAAAATCCCCCAAGTAGACCCAAACTCCGATTTAAGTAGCGATGATATTGAAGAGTTAGATCTAGAAGATCTAAGCGCTACATCGCTTGATCTAGCGATTGATTATGACTTGCTCGATTCTCGAGCAGAACCAAAACAAAGTCTGACAGAACCCGTATCAATGCCAGAAACGAGTGATGATGTTGAAGAAACAGAATTGCTGGAGTTGCCCGAGGCTGAGGAAGGATTGGAGTTATCTCCCGATTTAGCAGCTCTTGAATCTACCAGTATTGAAGAGGCCGCCACGGAGTTAAATAGTATTGCAGACGTCCCTTTAGATAATGAACTTACATTGGATGTAAGCGAAGAAGATGAGAGTGTTGGCTTAGTAGAAATAGACCTTGATGCGACTAACATGCTTGATTTGAATGAAATTGAAGAAGAGCTCAGTTCGAGTGTTCAGAAATATGATTTAAATGAGTTAAGTGAGTCAGAAGAGTCAATTACTAAACCTGAATCAAAAGTAGTTGTGCAAGCAGAGTCAAAAGAGCCCTTATTGCCAGAAATTGCTATCGAAGACACGAATGTTGATGAGGATGACACTGATGCTAAATCAGAGCCTTATCAAATAACTGTCATTCTCGATAATAACGAACAAAGTTTATTGGCTATTCGAGAAGATATTGATGAAGAAGTTCTTGAAATCTTTATTGAGGAAGCTGAAGAAGAAGCTGTAAAGATTAATTTAAATCGTGCCATCTGGAAAGATGATGAAGGCAACATTGATGCATTAACTATCATGCGGCGATCTTTTCATACTTTGAAAGGTGGTGGACGTTTAGTAGGCGCTGAGATAGTCGGTGAATATGCATGGCAACTTGAAAAAATCTTAAACAAAGTAATTGATAAGACATTAGTCGTAACCGATGATTTACATGATTTATTAGAAAATGCAGTAGCGCTGACAAACGAGTTAGTGCATCAGCTTAAATCAAACCGTAATCCTGCTGCCAATGTGGCAGGTCTCTTTGCATCTGCACAAAATTTCTTGATGAAGAATAAAGACGCGGACCAAAATATATCGCAAGATAGTATTGAGGGTGATGATTTAGATGACCCAATTGCAACAAATATTGAAGTCGTCAGCCTTGATATTGATGAGCTTAATAGCGCTCAGGAGCAAGAAGATGTTGATGATGTGCATATAGATGAATTGCCTGAAGACAATCTTGCTGATGAGTTATATGCACTATTTCTAGAAGAAGCTAAGCAGCATGTAAGTGTGATTGAAAAAATTCTAGATTCTAAGAAAGAACATAAGACATTACCTATTGATGAAACATTATTGCACGCGTTGCATACCTTATTTGGTTGTTCGCGTACGGCAAAAGTTGATGCAGTAGCTAAACTTGTTGGTCCTTTAGAAAAATATTGTCAAGAGTGTAAGCAGACTAAATTAAAACTTAAAGCAGAACAGTTTGATGTATTTTCAGAATGTATTGAGAATGTGAAATTTAATATCAGTAGTGATACTGAAAGGCTTAAGAGCTCTGAAGTTAATCATGAGTTGTTGCAAAAAGTTAATGGTCTAAGTTCAG
>JBOEHC010000121.1:158-3544 GCA_050633765.1 Gammaproteobacteria bacterium | reverse complement strand
TCGAAGTGACCGCGACGAGTACCGACGGTTCTTCAAGTGCGGCGACGTTTAACATCGCTGTAGAGGATATAAATGAAGGTGCAGTAGTTACTACCGCTAATGCGAGTGGCAATGAAGATAGTGCAATAGCACTTAATATCCAATTATCTAGTGTGGAACAAGGTGCTACGGTTGCAATTACGATAAGCGGTGTTCCTGCAGGATCATTATTGTCAGCAGGCACAGATAATAATGATGGTAGTTGGACACTAGATCAATCAGAATTATCAGGGCTAACGTTAACACCTCCTGAGAATAGTGATACAGATTTTTCATTGGCAGTACAAACTACAGTCACTGAAAATGGTAATACCCAGACATATAACAACACATTTAATGTAAATGTGGATGCTGTCGCAGATGCTCCAATGTTAGTGGGGCCAGAGACGATTACACATTTGCAAAATCCAGCAACTAATTTTGAAGGTGGCTTAGGGAATGTTGATATATTAGGTTCAGTGAACAACCCAAATACATTTCAAGGTCAAAACCCAACAGAAGGTGCATCAATCGCACAACTATTAGCTAATGGGGCAACTGATGCCCAAGTAGAAGCAGAACTTGGATTAACAGCCGGTTCTTTAGATGGATTGTCACCAGGAAATGCAACCGATGGATCATCCATGCAAACTGCTATTTCTGTACAAGAAGGTGATGTCGTTACTTTTGACTGGAATTTTTTCAATGCGGAAAACGCAAATGACATAGGCAATGGGTTTGATGATTTCGCAATTGTGAATATTAACGGAACTCCGCAAACTCTTGCACAATCATCTACTGTGGGAACACCAGGTGCAACGGGTTGGCAAACCTTTACGTTTACAGCTACTGAAGATGGTGTTTTGGATCTTGGTTTTGCAATGCTTAATACAAGAGATCAACAAGTAGATTCAAGTCTGTTAATTGATAACTTACAAGTCAATGGTAGTTCTGTGGATACGCGTCCTATTGATTTAAATTTAACCATAGCATTAACTGACAACGATGGATCAGAAACTATTGAAGTAGAAATATCTGGTGTACCGACTGATGCTAGCTTAAGTGCAGGAACTAATTTAGGTAGTGGTGTATGGTCGGTAAATCAAAATGATGTAGATGGATTGCAACTTGTACCTTCAGCTACAACTTCTGGAACAGTTTCGTTAACAGTAAGTGCAACGTCTACCGAAGTGAATGGTGGCGACACATCCACTGTCACACATAATGTGGATGTAGTATTAGAAACCTTAGATGGACCAATGTTTGGAACACTCGGAAACGATAGCATTACTGGTACAGTAAATGATGATGTAATTGTGGCAAGAGATGGTACGGATATTGTATCAGGCGGTGATGGTAACGACTTGATAATGGGTGGTGCCGGAAATGACACCTTGAATGGTGATGCTGGTAATGATCAGATATTTGGTGGTGATGGGAATGATGTGCTTAACGGTGGTGTTGGCAATGATATCTTAATAGGTGGTGCGGGCAATGATGCCGCTGTTGGTGGCGCAGGTGACGATGTCTATGTGTTTGAAGCATTGGGTGATACGGATTCATTTAGTGGAGGTAATGGCGGTGGATGGACGGATGTTGTAAGTTTGGATGTTGATATTTCATCTATGCCGAATCCTGCAGATCCATGGACAGTTACGGTTGGTGGTAATGAAGTTAGTTATGATGTTGCATTAGGTTATTTAGATCTAGGACCAGATGCATCTGGATCGATTACCTTTGATGATGGAAGCACTGTCAATTTTGATGGTGTTGAGGGTATTGAGTGGTAACTGAGTAATAAAACCTTTATTTCATTCTAAAGATTAATTGAGATATCGGTCACATATTGATGTAGTTTTCACGTTTATCTGCTGATATACGCTAAAGCTAGCACTAAATTGGCCGTTACCGTACTTGCGTAAATGTAAATGGATTTTATTTAAGCAAGGAATATGGTCATGGCTAGCGGTGATAAGGATGTTGCAGTAAATAAGATTATCTTGAGTGATGATCAATTAAATGGCAATACTAACCAGAATCAAATACCTGATGCTGGAGACCAATCTTCTAATTTCCCAAAAGAAGAATTTTTTAAGCAAAATATACAAATGGGTGAGGCAAGCTTATTCATGCAAGATGAAGCATTGCAGCATGCTGACTCTCAAACTAACGAAAAAATTAACGCTTCAAAAAATACTGATAGTGCAAGCCAGCCACGTGATAATAATTCTGAGTCAACTTATGAAACATCATTAAGTGATCAAGAATTTAATGGTTCAAATGTTTCTTCAAAATCAAATAGTAATTCGACCACTGAAAATAACTCAGTCTTATTTTCTAATGCACAAAATCCTGAGCAAAGTGATTCTTCTATTAAAAGTGATGCATATCAATCTTCAAATCTAAATTCTAGTGAAGAGTCAGAAAATTTTAGTGCTTCTAATGTACCTGGTGGTGCTAGTGATTTTGAGAATGATGTGGATAACGAAGCGAGTGCTCCAGAATTAAATGTAGAACAAGCAAAAGGTGATGAAGATTCTGCTATTACACTTGATATTAGCGCATCCTTGACAGATGTTGATGGTTCAGAGAGCTTAGTAATCCAGATTCAAGATATACCTGAAGGTGCAATACTTTCAGATGGTGTGAATAGTTTTGTTGCAAACTCAACTGAATCAAGTGTCAATGTAAGTGAATGGAATTTTGATTCATTAACCATAACACCAGTTAGCAATAGTGATTCTGATTTTGATTTAAAAATTAGTGCTACTTCTACAGAACAATCAAACAATGATATGACCTCTACAGAGGCAACCCTATCTGTAAGTGTAAATGGAATTAATGATGCGCCAAATGAAATCAGTATTGATGGAAACACAATTTCAGAAAATAGCGATGGTGCAGTAGTTGGAATACTGTCTACAGAAGATGTAGATACCGGAGATTCGCACTCTTATAGTGTTTCAGATGAACGATTTGAGGTTGTAAATGATGGTGAGGGCAATATACAGCTCAAGCTAAAAGATGGTCAAAGTTTAAATTATGAAAAAGATGCATCTGTAGAAATTACCGTAACCTCAACTGATGAAGGTGGATTGTCAACATCGCAAGAATTTATAGTCAATGTTAATGATGTAAATGAATTTAATCTTATTACCGGTACCGAGAATAACGACTATATAAAAGGAACATCCGGTGACGATAAAATTGAAGCATTGGATGGTAATGATAGTGTGTATGGTGAGGAAGGACATGATGCAATTTATGGTGGTGGTGGTAACGATGTTTTAGCCGGGCAAGGTGGTAACGATGAAGTGTACGGTGGAGCTGGGGATGATCGTATCTATGGTGGTGAAGGTGAAAATGTT
>JBOEHC010000121.1:0-147 GCA_050633765.1 Gammaproteobacteria bacterium | reverse complement strand
AGGTGGAACGGACGACATAAAAGGTGGTGCCGGTGATGACTATATATATATCGATGGTAACGATAGTGTAGATGGTGGTGAAGGTACGGATCGTGTGTACACCTACGGTGAAGATGACATCAACATCAACATGGGCGATGCCAATGT
>JBOEHC010000120.1:0-6196 GCA_050633765.1 Gammaproteobacteria bacterium | reverse complement strand
TCCCATCATTTAATAGTTGTTTGATTTTATTTTTATCTTCTAAATATATTTTATATGGAAGTGAAGCCTGTTGGCCTTTGCTTGAAGTTGCTGGGCTGGCAACGATTAATTCGTAGGGTACGCTCGAATTCTTATTGACCCCATGATGTGCAATGCAAAATGGCATGCTTGTTTGCGCAGATTTGTTAGCGCTATTTAAAATTAATTCTTTTGGACTTACTGTATGTAAGGATTGATTCACAGTAACTGAGATTTCAATAGATGCAGATGAGTGAGTACCGAGTTTACCTTGAGAGGCTGCATCAACAACATGAAACGAAAGGCTTACCAACAAGCCTACAAGTAAGCACTTTTGTAAGTAGCGAGAAATAGTTAAATTAATTTGTGTAGCTGAATGTTTCATGTGTATTCCGTTTGCGCAACCACGGTTTAACAAGACCATTCAGATGTACATAATAACGTGCTTAATAAAAACACATCTATGTTTACTGGCGGACCCGCTATCATAGATTCTTGCCTTTGCTTGCGAGTTTCCTCGTAGCATTTGCATGAGTCCTTAGACCGGTGACTTTGCGTCTCCATTTTTCAATGGATTTGCCTTTTTATACACTTCTAAGTAACGGCCGTTGAGCAAGAAAATTGAGCGCTAATCTCCTGGTTTATGTGCTGTAGTTCAATAAATAAGAATTATGTTTTTAATGCAGATATCTTCTATAAAGTATTGTTATAAATATCTACATAATTCTGAGAGTTAACAAATAATCAGCTATTTATTTTGTAATGCGTAACGAGGTGCATACGAGTAAACTACTATTTGTATAAGAGTTAATTATTGAATGCTAGTAGTTACTATGCAAATACCAATGATTAAAATAGGTATTTAAAAGAGCATAATGTGTGTGGAGATATCTATATGAACATTAAAATATCTTTGTTAATGATATGTTTTTTCTGCTATCTCTTGCCAGTTGCGGTTGACGCAGGTGATGTGTCCTATGAGTTTCAATATCATGGTAGCTACTTTGTTGAATCTGGTTCGGCAGAGGCCATGGTTGCTGATGCGCTAGTTGCGAGACCTATAGGTCTAGTGACAACTGTAGTAGGTTCTGCTGTCTATATAGTGTCTTTGCCGTTTAGTTTATTGGGCGGTAATGAAAAGCAAGCTAGAGAAAAATTAGTAAAGGAACCCACTGCTTTTACTTTTAAGCGACCTTTGGGGGAGTTTTCTAGTTTAGATTAACGGGTACTAGATTGATGTAAATTAGAAAAATTTACAAAGTGCTATGTAGTACTACTTTATTGCGACCATCTTGTTTGGCTTGATAAAGCGCTTTGTCTGCTTTGCGAAGTAGTTCGCGTCCTAGATCAAATGTGTTTTGTTTGGTATTAGGCTGCTCAAGTGTAGAAACACCGATAGATACCGTTAAAGAACAATTCTCACCTTCTACAAAAGTGGTTTCTGCAATACTTTGTTGAATACGTTCGGCTACATCCTCTGCCCAATCTTGACCTGACTGTTCTAATAGCACTGCGAACTCTTCGCCGCCATAGCGTGCCACGACATCGATGTTACGTAACTGTGCACGAATGAGTTCAGCAACTTTGGTTAATACGTTGTCACCGGTTTCATGTCCAAAGCTATCATTCACGACTTTGAAGTGATCGATATCGATAAACAGACAACTTACCGATGATTGTAGTCGTTGGGCGCGTGAAATTTCTTCATTTAGGCGTTGGTCAAAGAACCTGCGATTATTTACACCCGTTAATGCATCCGTCAAGCCTGCTTGTTTGAGTTTTTCTTGAGCAATGGTGGTATCAAGACATGTCGCTAATACCGCTGCAAGATGCTCAAGGAAATCAGTTGCATCATGTTTATTAAATCTCCCTAACTGGAAGCTACCTAAATTTAAGCTGCCCAGTAATTTGTTTTTGCGAAATAGAGGTAATAAAGCGACGCTACGTGGGAATTTTCTATCTGTTAGAAATAAGTCTTCATGAAGATTACCATCAAACGATCCAAGTAATGGTTTTTTGAAACGGCCATAAAACTTTTTCAGTTGTAAAATATCGCTGGTAAAAACGAGTTCAGGATAACGACTCGTATCTTCGCCTACATCACGCAATAAACGTTTTATATCTTGATGCTCATCATGCAAGATTATCGTTAACACATCCCATCCGAATGTTGATTTACTCTTATGAGCAATAAGTTGCATGAGTTCAGCTAGCGAGCTACAGCCTAGTAATCTTAATTCTAAATTTTGAAATTTACGTAAGGTAACTTCATTTCTTCGCGCATCATGCACTAATGATTCTAATTTATTACGTAAGGCGTCAACCTCGGTAATTTCTTCTTCAATATGTGGTGCAGTAGGCATGATCTTAGGTAACCTGTTTTAAACCTTCGATTGGTACGGGTGAACCCATGGCATAACCTTGTGCGTAATCAACACCCAGCTCGCGAAGCATATCGACAACTTCTTCACTTTCTGCGCATTCGGCTATAGTGCCTATACCCATAATATGTCCAACTTGATTAATGGCTTCAACCATTGCGTGATCGATCGTGTCATCGATCATGTCATGTACAAAGCTGCCATCGATTTTCAAATAATCGACCGGTAGATTTTTCAGGTAAGTGAAAGATGAAAGCCCGCTTCCAAAATCATCTAAAGCAAATCGGCAGCCAATTTTTTTCAGTTCTAAAATTAGTTGGCTAACTTGATCTAAGTTGCTTATTGCAGCAGTTTCGGTAATTTCGAAACAAACTCTTGAGGGTTCAATTTCTGTTTTAGAAATTTCACCTTTAATGAAACCTAGCAATGAATCATCGTTTAATGAGTTGCCTGATAAGTTAATCGCAATTTGAACCCCAGATTCGCGGCCAAATATATCGTTATAACTGCGGAATGCTGTGCTAATCATCCAACGGTCAAGGCTTGTCATTAAGCCATAACGCTCTGCAGCCGGTATAAAGCTTGCTGGCATGATTAAATCACCTTTAGGGTCTGTTAAACGGATTAATAATTCGTAATGCAATGCTTCGGTGTTTTCTGGAGACAGCGCAACAATGGGTTGGCAGTAAATTCGAAAGCGATCTTCTTGCAACGCACCAGTAACTCCTGCGGCACGCATCATTTCCGTATGTCGTCGTGTTAATTCATCATCTTCTTTGCGATGGATATGTAATTTGTTTCTGCCGTGGTCTTTTGCTGTAAAACATGCAAGCTCAGCGCGCGTTAGCATATGCGCTGGATCTTGTGAATGTTTGTCGATAGTAATTAGGCCGATACTAATACCAATTTCAAAATGTTGGTCACGCCATTTAAATGTAGAGCTGCGAATAGTGTTGATAAGTTCTTGTGCAATTACTTTGGCTTGATCGGCTGTGGTATTAACTAATAGTAAAGCAAATTCATCACCGCCTAAGCGTGCAAAAACATCGATACTACGCATGTGCTGTTTCATATGTTCTGCTGCTTGTTTAAGTACGATGTCCCCAGCAGTATGCCCAGCCTGTGCGTTAATAATTTTGAACTGATTTAGGTCTAGATAACATAAGACATGTTGCACATCATGAGTGGCAGCACTAGCAATCGCCCCTTCTAAACGCAATTCAAATTCTTGTCTGTTTAATAACCCAGTTAATGCATCATGAGAAGCTTGATGGCTAATTTTTTGAGTAAGGCGATTGGTTTCAGACGCATCTTTAAATATTAATACCAGCCCGCCTGTTTCTATATTTAATGAGCTGTTGGGTGTGGCTGATAACTCAATCGGATGCTCATTATTGAAGCGGTCTAGCAAAATGAGATTGTTTCTAGACTCAATGGCTTTCCCAGTGTCTAAACAGCTTTTGCCTAAGCTTGTTATGCGTTCTCTAGTTGTAGCGTCAATTAGTTTAAGAATCCCATCGACGTGCTTGCCTTTAGCTTCATAGCTAGGCCAACCTGTTAATCCTTCTGCAACAGGGTTCATCGATTCGACCTGACATTTTACATCAGTAGCAATTACACCATCTTTAAGTAGTTTTAATGTAATGCGGTTGCGTTGTTTTTCTTGTTCAAGCTTATTTTCAGTAATCGAAGTATTGGTAATATCTTGTAAGATCAGACTAAAAGAAGATTGACCATTTTTATGTTCACTGAATGCAGACACGCGGAAGTGTTTTGCTGGGCCTTCTAATGGTATGAATTTTATTTCTGGGCTTATTTCTTCATCATTATTTTCGCAAGTATTAATAATATGATGCAGTTTGATGATTTCTGATTGCTTGAAAACTAATGATAAAGGAGTACCTAGAGAATCTTGCTCATCAAGGTCGAGCATCAGTGCTGCAGTAGTGTTTAGCTCTACAATGGTGTCTTCTTCATCGACGCTTAGTAAGCCGATGGCCGCAACTTCTAAAATAGTATCTAGTTTATTTTCAGAAATTTGTTGAGCACTAATAGGAAGAATTTCAGGCTCACTAGCAATAGGGGTATTGAATTCAATTAGATTGTCTTGTGTTTCGTTAGAATCATCTATCGAGCTTTTTAATGCAGCGGGCAAAGCTTTAATGTTAGCTGTTGACCAAACTTCAACGTCTTTTGATAGTGAAACAGATTCTTTAATGGTTTGATCTATAAGATCAAAATCAGTCGGTTTGCGCAGTAAAAATATTTTAATACTTGCATCATGTTCAAGAATCCAATTTATAACTTGTATTGGTTCTTTCATATGATGTCCAAGAACGATTGCCTTACTATCTATATGCCCATCGTGAAGTATATCGGTGAGTTGTTGTTCGCTCGCGAGATTCGATATAGCTAATGGTGGTGGAGTATGGCGACAAAGATAAGTCCAGAGATCTTTGCCAACATTAACAAGAGATACTTTGATAGCCATATTTGAAAACCGACTAGTGCCGTCTTCATCATGTGCATGATTTGCGCTCATTTTATTTTTGAAGCGTTTGTCAATTGTCCGAATCACGTGTTAGAAAGACTTCACTTTAAAAAGGTCATTTTGAGAGTTTGCTTTTATATATTGCCGAATCCATTGACGGACCAAGCGTGAAGCACTGTCATCTTCATCCTTAACTTGACGCATAAATTCATCTCGTAGATCACGGGAAATCCTTACCTGTAAAAGAGCAGAATTTTGAGGCTTTTTTTCTTCTGGTGGTGTCATTTAATTATCATTCGAATATCATGATAATAGTATGACAAACTTCTCATAACTATACAAAAAAAGTGGTTTGAGAAGTTGCTGGAACGTACTGAAAAATAAGAGGTCATTGGTTGCCAAGTAGCCAAATTCCTCAGTTTTGAAGCCTTCGTCTTAACAACTGTAGTGGTGAGATTCTTATATTACCGGGATAAAAACACTATATATAAGAATATTAATAATAACTAATGTATGGAATCACTCAAATTCAACCTATTTTGGATTTATATAAATGGATAACTTGCTCCGCTTACTCAACATTATGCAAATGCTACGTGACCCAGAAAATGGTTGTCCTTGGGATATTCAGCAGACATTTGCATCTATCGTGCCGTATACCATTGAAGAGGTGTACGAGGTTGCCGATGCCATTGATGCAGAAGACTTTGTACAGCTTAAAGATGAGCTTGGAGATTTGTTATTGCAGATTGTTTATTACACGCAAATGGCTAGGGAACAAAATTTATTTGATTTGGAAGATGTAGCTGCAAGTATTTGTGACAAATTGATTCGAAGGCATCCGCATGTTTTTGATAAACCAAATAGCAATGACAATAGTTCTGGGGAAGGCGAGAGTTGGGAAAAAATTAAGCAGCAAGAGCGTAATGAAAAATCAGATTCAAATTCTGATATGTTGCTTAATGATATTCCTGATTCTATGCCACAGCTAATACGTGCAAAAAAAATTCAAAAACGTGTTGCATGCGTTGGATTTGACTGGCCAGAGGTAACCGGAGTAATAGATAAAGTTGAAGAAGAATTAAATGAACTAAAAGATGTTATCGCTACTGGCAAAGACTCAGAGGCACTAGAGGAAGAATTAGGTGACTTGCTGTTTTCAGTCGTGAATCTCAGTCGTCATATTAACATAAATGCGGAAAATGCTTTGCGCAAAGGTAATAAAAAATTTATTAAAAGATTTCGTATGGTGGAGCAATTAGCGCAGCGTGAGAATAAGAAAATTTCTGACTATTCTTTAGAAGAG
>JBOEHC010000119.1:0-8443 GCA_050633765.1 Gammaproteobacteria bacterium | reverse complement strand
ATACTCCATCAAGCACAATAAATTCTTCGCCGCCGGTGTGTACATGGGGAGAGAATTGACTGCCTGGTTCAAATTTTACAATAGTTGTGGCTCTTGCCGCGGTTTCATTTCCTATATGCTCAAGTGTGCGTCGTAATACTCCATCTATGGGTGAGCCTTGCCACTCCATCTGTGGGCTATGAAGTACAATTCTTGAATTGAAGTCTGTGTTTAGGTTCATCACACAATGTTGGTAGTAGGGAAATGCATATTATAAGCAATATTAGCAGTTAGGTAGACGCGTTATGACACATTAGAGGTATGGGCTGCGTTGTACACGATTGTTTAAATATTGTTTATGTCATCCGATTGTATTTTCTGTCGAAGAGTTGATTTGGTTTATCAAGGAGAACTCAGTTTCATTAGCCAGGATAAGTATCCCGCATCACCTGGCCACCTGCTTATTATTCCTAATCGACACGTTCCTAACTATTTCGATTGCACCAAGGAAGAAATTGCAGAATTGTGGGATAACGTTCATCTAGCCAAGCAAATGGTTGAAAAAGACCATAAACCCAATTCATATAATATCGGCATAAATGTGAGTCAAACCGCAGGTCAATCTGTACCGCATACTCATATTCATTTAATACCAAGATATGTCGGTGATGTGGAAGACCCCAGAGGCGGTGTTAGGAATGTTATTCCCACTAAAAGAACCTATACCTGAACGCTATCTAAAGCTTTAACGTGTTAATCAATAATTCCTGCCATTTTAAATTCGTTTCGTGATGCATAGAGCATCTATTTAGGTCGGTATTAATGGTTTATTCTGAAATAGGTAATATTTCTCCAAGGTGTTGTTTGTCTTACAGTTATTGGTGAGATTAAGCTATTTTCTTAGCCTGTATTCTAGGATCTCTATTCAGAATGAAATGTACTATTTTGAAATAGATTCAGGCATATTCCCGCACGCAGTTTGGTTTTAAATCAGCCACTTATATACATATATTTAACTGGAAATTATTTTGTCTGAGTCACTAAGAAATATCGCAATTATTGCTCATGTAGACCATGGGAAAACCACTTTGGTAGATAAGTTGTTAGCTCAGTCTGGCACTTTAGATCGTAAAAGTATGGATGCAGAACGCATCATGGATTCCAATGACCAAGAACGTGAACGTGGTATTACCATCCTGGCTAAAAATACTGCCATCTCTTGGAAAGATCATCGTATTAACATCGTGGATACACCTGGACACGCGGATTTTGGTGGTGAAGTAGAGCGAGTGTTATCAATGGTAGATAGCGTGCTGTTATTGGTGGATGCGGTAGATGGACCAATGCCACAAACGCGTTTTGTAACCTCAAAAGCTTTTGAGCGTGGTTTAAAACCAATTGTTGTAATAAACAAAATTGACCGTGATGGCTCACGACCAGATTGGGTGGTGGATCAAGTTTTTGATTTGTTTGATCGCTTAGGCGCAACTGATGAGCAGTTAGATTTCCCCGTTGTCTATGCTTCGGCATTAGAAGGAATTGCTGGGTTGGAAGTTGATGCTATGCAAGAAGATATGACGCCGATGTTGGATTTAATTATCGATAAAGTGCCAGCGCCAGAGGTTAATGTTGATGGTCCGCTACAAATGCAGATCAGTGCACTTGATTACAACAGTTATGTTGGTGTGATCGGAGTAGGTCGTATTACGCGTGGGATTATTAAGAGAAATATGCAAGTAGCTGTTGCTAATGCAGATAATAAATCTCGTAATGGAAAAATTCTAAATGTAATGACTTACCATGGTTTGGATCGTATTGATGCTGAACAAGCAGAGGCTGGGGAAATAATTTGTATTACTGGCATTGATGGATTGAATATTTCAGACACCATCTGTTCGCCCGACAATATAGAAGCTATGCCTCACTTGTCGGTAGATGAGCCCACGATAAGTATGACATTTCAGGTAAATGATTCGCCTTTTGCGGGTCAAGATGGGAAATATGTAACCAGTCGAAATATTAGAGAAAGGCTAGATAAAGAGCTCATTCATAATGTTGCTCTACGTGTGGAAGAGGGTGAAACCGCTGATAAGTTTAAAGTTTCGGGTCGCGGAGAATTACATTTAAGTGTATTAATCGAGACTATGCGCCGAGAAGGATTCGAACTTGGCGTATCACGCCCTGAAGTGATCCGCAAAGAAATTGACGGAGTAATGCATGAGCCATACGAGCAATTGGTGATAGATTGTGAGGCTGAGCATCAGGGTTCCGTGCTGGAAGAATTAGGGGAGCGACGTGCAGAGATTAAAAACATGGAACCAGATGGTAAAGGTCGTGTACGACTTGAATTCATTGTTCCAGCGCGTGGTTTAATTGGATTTCGATCTCAATTTATGACCATGACTTCAGGTGGCGGCATTATGACTCACATATTTGATCATTATGGGCCGGTTAAAACTGGTGCAGTAGCAGAGCGTCAAAATGGTGTGTTGGTTTCTATGGTGTCAGGTAAGGCACTTGGCTATTCACTTTTTGCCTTGCAAGAGCGAGGACGTCTTTTGATTGATCCCGCGGTTGAAGTGTATGAAGGAATGATTATAGGTATACATAATCGTGATAACGATCTAGCCGTAAATCCCATTAAAGGTAAGCAGCTCACAAATGTTCGCGCATCTGGGACTGATGAGGCAATTACTTTAACGACGCCAATTAAACATACGCTTGAACAAGCGTTAGAATTCATCGAAGAAGATGAGTTAGTTGAAGTTACACCAAATTATATACGTCTACGTAAAAAGTTTTTAAAAGAAATTGAGCGTAAGCGTGCGAGCCGAAATGTGGCTGCGTAGTTAGGTCTAAATTGGGCTACAACTAAGTAGCTTTTTAATAGCCTTGATCGACTAGGTTTTGACTGTTCATTGGCGGACGAATGTAATCGCTATCTAGCTCTCTCTTTTTGAGCTTTACTTTTTTAGGGGTGAGGTCCTTATAATCAATCGAGTCTAGTAAATGACTAATGCAATTTAAACGGGCACGTTTTTTATTGTCAGATTCTACTATATGCCATGGTGCTTCACGTATGTCAGTGTGATCAAGCATTATGTCTTTTGCTTTGGAGTACTCATTCCACCGATTACGAGCTTGCAAATCCATTGGACTAAGCTTCCAGCGTTTTGTGGGTTCATCAATACGCGCCTGAAAACGTTTTTCTTGCTCAATATCGCTAACAGAAAACCAATATTTTCTCAAATAAATTCCTGAGTGAATTAACATTCGTTCAAACTGTGGACAATCACGTAAAAACTGCCAATATTCATCATCACTACAAAAACCCATAACACGTTCTACGCCTGCACGGTTATACCAGCTTCTATCAAATAAAATAATTTCACCTGCCCCAGGTAAATGGGCGACATATCTCTGGAAATACCATTGACTTCGTTCACGTTCGGTTGGGGTGCCTAATGCGATGACATGACATATACGTGGATTTAAATGTTGCATAATCCTTTTAATGACGCCACCTTTTCCTGCAGCATCTCTCCCTTCAAAAACAACAACTACGCGTTGATTTTCATGTTTTACCCACTCTTGTAGTTTAATCAATTCGGTTTGAAGGCAAATAAGTTCTTTTTCGTAATATTTTTTTGAGAGTTTATTCATTTTATCAGGTGTTGCTTCTATCTTAACCATGTTTAAAATACCTTGTAATACTTAAAATAAACTCTTATTAATTAAGAAATGAACCCAAATACTCGCGATGTACCCTAGAGCTATTGCCCAAGTCCATTTCAGATGCGAGAAAAATGTATAAATACCACGTGCTTGTCCCATCACGGCAACACCGGCGGCAGAGCCGACTGAGAGCATGGAGCCACCAACACCGGCTGTTAATGTAACTAATAACCACTGGCCATGACTCATACTTGGTTCCATAGCGAGCACAGCAAACATTACTGGGATATTGTCGAAAATTGCAGACAGAACACCAACCAAAATATTTGCATTGGTTGCACCTAAACCGTCATACATTAATTCGGAACCTAGAGCCATATACCCTAAAGCACCCAGGCCTCCTACACTTAAAATTACACCATAGAAAAACATCAGTGTGTCCCATTCTGCACGTTCTATTGATTTGAAGATATTGTATAGTTCGGGCTTTCTGCGATTGGGTTCATCCGTTGAATTTGCATCACTTTCGATATCCAGTGCTTCGTCTTCGATCTCATCTAAGCCTTCATTTTCAAAACGATTTTTGTCACGACGATAGAGGTAATATCCAAAGACTTTCAATAGACCAAGACCAGTCATCATGCCAAGAACGGGAGGGAGATGAAGGAAATTATGTGCGCTGACTGCCATAATTATTGTAAGAATAAATAGTCCAACCACAAACCATGCGCCGTGTCGTACTTCCACTTCACTATAAATTCCTTGAGGTTTGTCTTGAGAAATGAAGAAACTTAGTATGACAGCAGGAACGATCCAGTTTGCTACAGAAGGTAAAAACAAAACAAAGAATTCTTGGAATTCAATGATTCCTTTTTGCCATACCATGAGTGTGGTGATATCGCCAAATGGACTAAATGCGCCACCTGCATTTGCTGCTACGACAATATTGACACAAGCAATACTTATAAACTTTACGTTGGTGCCGCCGACTGCCATCGCGACAGTTGCCATAAGTAATGCAGTAGTGAGGTTGTCTGCAATTGGGGAAAGAAAAAATGAAACAATACCGGTGGCCCAAAATATTCCTCGCAGACTAAATCCTTTTTTCAATAGCCAGGACCGCAACCAATCAAAAATTCCTCGTTCATACATGGTATTGATGAAGGTCATTGCGGCTAGTAAAAATAAAAAGAGTTCTGCAAACTCTAAAATATTATGCCGCACCAGTACCTCAGCCGTATGATTGTCACCATGTGAAATATAAACAAGTGCTACGATGAGCCACACTATTCCGGCAGAAACTAAAACGGGTTTAGATTTTCTAAGATGTAACTGTTCTTCAAATATTACTAGTGAGTAGGACGCTCCAAAAATGACTAATGCTAAAATTGCAGCCCAATGAGAAGTAAAATTCTGTATACCGTGTGCAGCATCCGCCGCATATGCATTGATAGGAAATACGATAATTATAAGACTGAGTACTGTCGCGATAACCTTATTCATATTGATTGACATGCTCTTGATATTTTAATTGAGATTAATAACTTATCGGCAGAATCGCATAAACATTAATTATTCTATTGATGTGAGGAAAGTCGTATTGAGTAATAATTTTTGAGGTGATAATTAAAAATAAACGGTTCATTTTTGGCGATGGATATAATTCAAGTAAAGTTATTTACCTATAGGTAAAATTTAAAATTCTTTAAAGTCTTTGCTGTATAATCTTGCGCCTTTATTTCTATAAGAAAACAACATTTATGAGATTTAATACTAAGGAGCTTATTACATGTCAGAAAAAATTGTTATGAGAGTGGGTGAATCGCTAGTTGCGGGCGGTCCTGCGGGAACAGCGGCCGAACCTGAGGTTATAATTGGTGAATTGGATGGACCAGTAGGCACTGCATTTGCAACATTATTAGGAGACCAAGTAAAGGGTCACTCGAGAGTACTTGCTATTATGAACACTGATATTCAGGTGCGGCCAGCGACGCTTATGGTAAGTAAAGTTACCGTTAAGGATGAGCGCTATACCAATATTTTAATGGGTACCGTGCAAGGCGCCATTGCAAATGGCGTATTGGATGCGGTTCGAGCGGGAGATATACCGAAGGAAAAAGCCAATGATATCGGTATTATTGTTTCTGTATGGTTGAACCCTATGGTTGCCACAGCAGATGATCTAGATCATAAAATATTATTTGATATACATCGCAAAGCGATGGCAGGTGCGATTCATAAGGCGATGAATAATGAGCCGAATATTGACTGGTTATTAGAGAATCAAGAAGAGATTACGCATAAGTATTATCAAATGGGTTTAGATGGAAAAATCTAATTCATAATTAATAGTAATGTTTAGTACAAGGATGTACTTCATTGCGCGATAAATTAATTCAAGTAATCGTTATTTGTTATTCAACATTATCAAAAGCAGTTACTTGAATAACCATTCGTTTTTAGCTGTCTTTTCGGTAGTTGTGATTCGAAACCATTTATAGTTCTGATTCTACAAGTCATCGGTTACAAGCTTCAGTTGAAAATAAGTTTTCGTATAGTGCCTATTATCAAGTATGACTATCTGGTGGATTTTGCATACTTTTCTTGATATTTAAGTTCATTAGGGTTGGCCACAACATGTCTGAAAGTTCTGCGGATATTGAATCACTAGATGGTTTAGACACCGCTATTTTAAATAATAAGGGTTGGCATTTAGTTACTCAATTTCGTGTACGCGCCGGCACTGATGGATCGAAGGCCTATAATCATGCTATTGATAAAGTGCAGAATCATAATCGACATGCAGGTATTCGCACCATAACTAAGGATGGGGTTACTTACCATGAAGTTTGGGATTTATGGAAGTAATATAAAATAACTCAGTTTCTTATCTAGAAACTTTATTTTCGCTATATTCAATCTCATAGCATGGCGTATAGCCGCTGTCTGAAATTTTCATGCGGCGCATTGCAGCAAATGATTCTAGTAAAGATGCTAATGGCTGTAATATGTTCTGATCACCTGTTATTTTGAATGGACCTTTGCTTTCTACTGCTTTAATACCTTCTTCTTTAACGTTGCCTGCAACAATTGCAGATAAAGCATTGCGAATATTTGCTGCAAGTTGATGTTTTTCTTGATGTAGGTGTAATTGTAAAGCCAAAATATTTTCGTGATTAGGTATGAAAGGAATCTGCATAATTGGATCAATATTAAGTGTCCAATTAAAATAGTACGCATCATTTTTATTTTCACGATACTCACTTACTTTTCTAACACCAGCTTGGATTTTTTTGGCGACAGCTTCAGAGTCAGCAATAATAATTTCATAGAAATTCTGAGCCTCTTTTCCTAGAGTATTGATAATAAAATTATCGATTTCAATGAAGTAATCTTTTGCACTTTCGGGGCCGGTAAAAATCAATGGAAAAGGGATATTTTTATTACTAGGATGTAGTAGAAAGCCTAGCGTATAAAAAATTTCTTCAGCGGTGCCGACGCCTCCAGGAAATACAATCATTGCATGCCCAAGACGCACAAACGCTTCTAAACGTTTTTCAATGTCTGGCAAAATCACTAAGTCATTAACAATCGGGTTAGGTGGTTCTGCGGCAATGATTCCTGGCTCGGTTAATCCTATATATTGCGAATTTTTGATACGTTGTTTCGCGTGACCTATGGTTGCACCTTTCATGGGTCCTTTCATTGCGCCGGGCCCACAGCCAGTGCATATATTAAAGCCACGTAGACCTAATTCATATCCAACTTCTTTGGAGTAGTCATACTCTTTTCTGCCTATGGAGTGGCCGCCCCAACAAACGACTAAGTTGGGTTCAGTATCGGGTTGTAGAACATCAGCATTGCGTAGTATATGAAATACCGCATCGGTAATGCCCTCAGATGTATCTAAATCTAATTTTGGGTTTGAGTAAATTTCATCATTTACATAGATAACATCACGCAATACTGAAAATAGATGCTCACCTATACCTTTTATGATGGTGTTATCGACAAATGCACTGGCTGGAGCATTTTTTAAAAGAAGACTAATGCCTTTTTCTTCTTGTAGTAATGAAATATCAAAGGATCTGTATCTTTCTAATAATTCTTTGCCATCATTTAGAGGATTTCCACAATTCAGTACAGCTAGTGAGGAGTTGCGAAATAACCGATATAAACCACCTTGGCTAGTATCGAGTAGTCTGCTGACTTCAATTTTAGATAAGACGTCTAATTGCCCGTCAGGGTAGACCTGTGCATCGATAACTTCGTGTTTCATTTGTTAATTATTTATGTGAGATAGGGATTATAGTTTAGTAAACTACTGGTAATAAATATGTCCTATTATTTAATTGTAAGGAGTTTGGTATGGCAAATGAAGGTTATCATGAACCAATAGATGAAATATCAGATGAAACGCGAGATATGCATCGAGCCATTACATCATTAATGGAAGAGCTTGAAGCAGTGGACTGGTACAACCAAAGAGTCGATGCGTGTAAGAATGGAGAATTGAAGGCAATACTTGCGCACAATAGAGATGAGGAAAAAGAACACGCTGCAATGGTTCTTGAGTGGATCAGAAGACAAGATACAAGCTTTGATAAAGAGTTAAAGGATTACCTATTTACTGATAAGCCAATTGCACACAAATAAAATATATAACAAGTCAAGGCAGCAACGCCACATCATGGCTGGATGTGCTAAAGCGCGCCGCTGCTTTAGGGGTTTATGTTTCATAGGAGTCGGATCATGGATCTTTTTGTGCGACTCAGCACTTAGATTGACG
>JBOEHC010000118.1:0-17632 GCA_050633765.1 Gammaproteobacteria bacterium | reverse complement strand
TTAGCAACATGGATGTTGCATCTGATTAAAGTCAGGTGAAAGTAAAATGTCCGCTTTCGGCCAATTAGTAAGTGCATGGATGCACGCATATGAGTTACAACATGGATGTTGTCACAAACTAGAGTATAGGGGTCTCAATAATGTCCGCTTTCGGTCAATAGCGATCATTCAGTGTCTTTAGCAGTAATGCAAGTTTTTAGTTCTTCTATAATTCCTGTGGGATAAAGCATGAAGCCACAACTTACTTCTTTATCGATATTAGTATTAAACACACCCTCAAGATCGACACGGACACGATCTTCAATTTGAGTTAATTTTGGTTGATTGAATCTTAATAAATATATATTAATTAAAGTCTCAGAACGCACCACTTCATATAAATCGGATTGTTTCTTAGGGTATTGAATCCACTCTGCAACAATATTATTGTGTATGTGCTCATACCCACCTACAAATGACACCACACGATAAGTCCCTCTTTCTTCCTTATTAGTCCAATTACCATTTGTTACAACATATTCGACCTGAGGATTTAATGGTAAAATAGATTCTGCAAATACTGGATTACAGTAAATGATAATAAAGATAAAAAATGATTTGAATAAATTTATCAAATTCTTATACCAATAAGGATGTCCGCCTTGGATCGAAAGCAGAAATTTTAGCAAGAAAGATTTTAATGTGTTGCGTCATCCTTGACGCGACTCATATGCGTACATCCATTTACTTACTATGGGTCGTTAGCAGACATTTATTATTCATTTAACCTAGGCATCAATTCCACCAAGTTACAGGGTCGACTGCGATAGTCTAATTGATGCGAAATTAATTTATCCCATGCTTCGGCGCATGCGCCGGCTGAACCTGGCAAGCAAAAGATGTACGTTCGATTTGCAACACCGGCAAAAGCACGAGATTGTAGGGTAGAGGTTTTAATGGTTTCGAATGACAGCACGCGAAACATTTCACCAAAGCCAGTTATTTCTTTATCTAAAAGGGGGCGAATCGCTTCTGGTGTGCCATCACGGCCTGTTACACCTGTGCCACCTGTGGTGAGCACGACATCGGGTTTCTCCTTGGCTATCCAGGCTGATACTGCGGCCCTTACTTGATAAATATCGTCAGTCACAATCATTTTTTCATGAATCGTATGACCCGCATCACTTAAACGGTCACAAAGTATCTTGCCTGATTTATCATCGGCTTCTGTACGAGTATCCGATATGGTTAATACCGCAATTTCTAAAGGTATAAAAGAACGTTTGTTGCTACTCATATATAATAGTGGTCTGAAATAATTTGAATTCTTAATTTAACGCACTTAGCGGTTAATGTCATAGAAAATGAAAGTAGAAATTTTTGATAAATCCTACGATCCTTGGCAAGAAGCCAGGCGATATCAAGATGAATGCCTTGGTAAAGGTAAGTTCGGCGCGATGGCATTATTTGTAGGAACGATGCGTGATGTGAACGAAGGTGATTCGGTAACTTCGATGACACTAGAGCATTATCCTGAGATGACACAAAAGCATTTAGAACAAATCACAAAGAATGCAATAGAGCAATTTGAAGTGATTGATGTGTTACTGATGCATCGAGTAGGGCAGATTTATCCCAACGACCCAATTGTATGTGTTGCTGCATGGTCTGCGCATCGTGCTGCGGCTTATGATGCAAATCGTTTTATTATGGAAGACTTAAAAGCCAAAGCACCTTTTTGGAAAAAAGAAACACTTGCAGATGGTAAAGAGAAACAGCGTTGGGTTGAAAAGAATACGCCTGGTTAAGAAAAGCTAGAATCTTTAGATAATGGAAGAAAAGGGAAGTACTTGAACATTATCGCCAACTTCAACTCCGTTTGATTCCATCGGTAGAATAATAAAGCAATTTGCATCGGACATAGAACGTAAAATACCTGAGCCTTGTGCGCCCGTTTTAACTACTTCATGTTGCGTAGGATCATTTTTGTTTTGAGTGAGTATGCCGCGTTGATATTCAACTCGTCCGGGCTTTTTTCTTAGTTTAGTTTGGCAATTTGCGCTAATCATAAGTGGCAGCTGATATGCGCTACCGGTTAACTTTTTAAGTGCAGGTTGTACAAACATATAAAATGTAACCATTACTGATACGGGATTTCCAGGTAAGCCAAAGAACCAAGCATTTTTAATTTTACCAAACGCAAGTGGGCGACCTGGTTTCATGGCTACTTTCCAAAATTTTACTTCACCAATTTTTTCTAAGGTTTCTTTTACGAAGTCTGCATCGCCAACGGATACCCCGCCAGAAGTAATAATCACATCAGCTTTATTGGCCGCATCCATAAATGCTTGTTCTACCATCTCACGCTTGTCTTTTATAACGCCTAAATCAATTATCTCTACTCCTAAACGTGTGAGCATTCCATATAAAGTGTAACGATTGCTATCGTATATCTGTCCAACTTCAAGTTGACTGCCCACCGGACGAAGTTCATCACCTGTAGAGAAAAAGGCAACACGTAATTTTTTAATTATTTGTATTTCACTTATCCCTACAGATGCGAGTAAGCCTAGATCTGCAGGCGTGAGTAGTTTTCCTTTTTTGAGAACAAGCCCATCTTTTGGAATGTCTTCACCTGCTTGGCGAACGTTTTGCCCTGCTTGATGAGTGTGATCAATAAGAATATTTTTACCTTCTTTTTGCACATGCTCTTGCATGATGACTGTGTCAGTGCCCTTTGGCATTGCTGCACCAGTCATGATGCGTACACATTCTTCTTTATTAACTTCACCTTGATATGGTTTTCCTGCCCATGCGGTACCGATGTTTTTTAAAGTAACGGTTAATTCTTTAGGTATATCCGATGCACTAATCGCATACCCATCCATTGCTGAATTGGTATGTCCTGGTACATCTATTGAGGAAAAAACATCATTAGCTAGTGTGCAATGTAATGCATCGCGAATAGGAGTATTTATGGTTTCAGTGAGAGAACTAACCTGATTGAGAATATGTTGTAAAGCATCATTGGCATCCATTGAGTTTGGATCAAAATCATCCATACAACTTGGGTCAGGCTTAATAGATTCCGATTTTTGTTTATTTTTGCTCATTATGATTTTAGGTTGATTATATTCTATAAATTATAAGTATAATGCTCGTAGTGAAGGAACTCGAGTGAATGCTAAGCGTCTATTTTAGTTGCACTAGCAAAATATGTAACCCTTATTTCTAATCTATTAATCCATATATGACATATAAAATATCATCTAAGTTTATAGCTAGACATCTTGTATTAGGTTATTTGTTCTTACTATTAATGGTTACTCCACTCTGTGCTGAATGGCAAACAGAGGATGCAGCCATTATGGGTACTACAATTCGTGTTGAGGTGTGGCACGAAGATTCTACAGTGCGCCAGCAAGGGATAGATAAAGTTTTAGAAGAAATGGAGCGCGTGAATCGTTTGATGAGTCCTTATATTGAGCACAGTCAGCTTTCAAAAATTAATAAGTATGCGCATGAAGGGCCTGTCGAAGTTGATAGAGATTTATTTAAGCTAATCGAGAAGTCTTTGGAGGTGTCGCGCCTCACAAAAGGTGCATTCGATATAACCTATGCTAGTGTCGGTAGTCTATATAACTACAAAAAAGAAATTAAACCTACTGAAGAAGAAATTGCAGCAGCTAAATTATTAATTGATTATAAAAATATTGTTTTAGATGAAACTCAACTAAGTGTTGCGTTTTTGAAAGAGGGCGTGAAAATAGATTTAGGAGGAATAGCAAAAGGATTTTCAGTTGATCAATCCATTCAACATTTACGCGATCTGAATATTAAACATGCGTTAGTGTCCGCAGGTGGAGATACGCGATTGCTGGGTGATCGACGTGGCAGGTCATGGTTAGTTGGAATTCGTGATCCCGCGAATACAGATGATGTAATTGTAATGTTGCCGCTACAAGATGAAGCATTATCAACTTCGGGTGACTATGAGCGATTTTTTATCGAAGATGGGCAAAAATATCATCATATACTTCACCCCACTACCGGGTATTCAGCCAGTGAAGTTCGTAGTGTCTCGATTCTTGCGAGTGACTCAACTACCACTGATGCATTTTCTACCAGCATTTTTGTAATGGGTGCCAGCAAGGGTCTTGAATTACTAAATACTTTAGAAGGTGTGGAAGGAGTCATCGTCGATCAACAAGGCAAACTTTATTATTCTGAAGGCCTGCAAAAAGAGCAAAACATTGAAAAGTAACTTTTCTGTGTGATGTGATTCACACTTAACACACTGAAAAAAATTCTTCTATTTTCGTACAGGAATTTCTAATACCACCTGTCTGTTAGTTTTAGCCGTTAGCTCCCCTGGCACGGTTCCGTTCATTTAACCAGAGAATAATCAGCACTGTATAGTCCTTTTAAATCAAGGAGATAGGGCTATTAAGTGAGGTTGGTTTTAGCATTAAAGATTTTAATGTTAACAACTGAATCTACGTGAGTTTTTCTATTAAGAGAAATTTTTATTCGTTTTCGGAGCTGGTTATGAGAAGGAATTTTAAACAAATTTGGGTTGCGATGGTTGCGATAACTTGTGTATTGGTTGTACTGCCAAGTTGTAAGACAGGGTCATCGACATCATCAGAAGGGTTTACTACAGTTAATGGTGATTTCCCTGTTGTGTATGCCCAAAGGAATTTGGACGCTATTGGTGATCCAACAGATGGTGTTACTTTCTCTCCAGGTGGCGACCTTATGTATAAGGATGCTTCTATTCCAGTAATTCTTCCAATCAACATAACTTCCGCATACACACAAGGTCAGGGCGATGTTTCTGATCCTTCTGCAAATTATGATGCAACTAAAGTTGTGTTTTCTATGCGCGGCCCTAATGACGAGACATTTAGTCTTTGGGAAATGGATGTGGCAACTAAGATATATACTCCATTGATAGCCGATGCCGTAGCAGCAGAATTTGGTAATGATGTAGATCCTGCATACCTTCCTGATGGAAGAATTGTATTTTCATCGGATCGTCAAAAACGCATGCAAGAGATGATGCAAGATCAAAATATTGCGCGACATAAAACACTAGATGAATACGAAAGAGAGGCAGCCTTACAATTACACGTACTAGATCCTGTAACTCAAGACATTACGCAAATTTCGTTTAATCAAAGTCACGACCGTAACCCTACTGTATTAAAAGATGGTCGCATTATGTTTAGTCGCTGGGATCATTTGGCAAATCGTAATCATTTTCCTATTTTCACAGTAAACCCGGACGGTACCGACTTGTTTGTTATGTACGGTGCATTTAGTCCTGGTAATTCTTTATTACATCCAATGGAGCAAAGAAACGGGAGAATCATGTCAACTTTGATGCCTTTGTCGGGTACTGACGAAGGTGGCCCAATCCTTTCTATTGATACAGCTAATTACTCTGAGCATTGTGAGCCAGCACCTGGTGTAGCGCCGGGTTGTAATGGGCAAAGTGACATGCAATTTAATAATCAACCAGTAACGTATGATGGCAGCTTCTCAGCAGGTGGTCGTTATACAACGCCTTACCCGTTGTGGGATGGTACAAATAGAGCTTTAGTTTCTTATGCAATCCCCCCTAATGCTAATTTTGGAGGAATTCCTACTGAAATACATCCATTTGACGGCTCTGTGACGCAAGTATTTGGGCCAACAAAATATCAAATATGGATGTTGGATTTTAATTCACAAGTAGCACGTGTTGTACAAACAGACAGCCCGGGCAAAGCGTTAGTAGATCCTATATCACTTTTCCCACGTGCATTAAGTGATTATCCATTAATTATTCCTGAGAAGCCTGTTGATCCAGTGTTGGCGGCTGAGCCAAATGGTTTAGGTAACGGACAAGGTATGGGAGTGTTAGGCGTAAAATCTGTTTATCACACAGATTTCTTAGACATTATGGGTGACCGCGTTCTTGTACCTGCATTAGGTGAAAATATACCTAAGAATGGCGGTGTTCCTGATTTGTTAATGATGAAAGATCCAAATAATCCAAGTTATTTGAATCGACCAGGTTACTTTGCGCGTGTTACCCGTGCATTGCCAACGCCTCCTGGAATTTCCAGAAGTGCAATTGGTCGCACCAATTTTGAAATGCAAGAAGTGTTAGGTTACGTGCCTGTAGAACCTGATGGTTCGCTATTGGCAAAAGTACCAGCAGATTCTGCTTTAACTATTACCGTTTTAGATGAAGCAGGGCGTGCTTTCCAAACGCATACAAACTGGTTACAAGTAAGACCAGGTGAAACGAGAACGTGCAGTGGTTGTCATTCACCAAGACGTGCTGAGTCTGCATTAAATGTTGCACCAATCGCCGGAAGCCATGCCAATGCATTAGGTGCTGAAACTATGGCTGAAACTCGTGCGCGTTTACAAGGGACACCAAGCTTGAACTCAGATGTAGAGTTTACCGAATACTGGTCAAATGGCTTAGAGGCTAATTTCACATTGTCATTGGCTAATATGGACACGCCAGTTCCTGATAATGGTCGAATAGATTACGTTACACATATTCAACCATTGTGGGACAAGGACCGTGGTTTAAATACTTGTACAGGTTGTCACCGTAATAGTTTGCTCGCTGATCCAATTTCCGCAGGCTTAAGTTTGGAAGGTGGATTGTCAGGGTTTGCAGGTCATGTGATCTCTTATGACCAACTAATGCGAGGGCCATTTAAAGTAGATGAAAATGGTATTCCACTTCCTCCAGTTGTTACAGCAAATGGCCGAGTAATATTCCCACGAGGTCCGGCCTTAGTTCGTGTAGGTAGTTCAGCTAACAGTTCACGTACTAGTCATTTAGTAGAGACAATTTATAACTCTAAGTTACGTGCAGGTGGCAGCTATGATATTGGAGCTACCGATCATGCAGCTATGCTAACGGAAGATGAAAAATGGTTAATTTCTACTTGGGTAGATGTAGGTGCTCAATATACTAATGAACCATACGAACTCGTTAATGGACAATATGTAGTTCGTGATGCAATTGTTTCAAGTCGGACAGTTAGCAGAACAGTATTTAATGATCAAATTCACCCTATTTTGCAGGCTGAATGTATGTCATGTCATGCGCCTGGTGGATTCGGTGGGGATTCAACTGTAGATCCTAATGAATTTGCTGATGAAAATGATGAGACACACGATTTTAATCGATTCGTGCTTACGGGTAATCAAAGTGGTGACTTTAATGTTACTCGCGCAATGATCAATAATCTTTGTGATCCGATGAACAATGATTTATTGCTACGACCAATTTCCGACAATGTGGCGCCTAATTTGCCGCATCCGCAAATCTTGATGGATATCAATGACCCACTAAGTGCCACTCAACCGGTATTTTCAGACACTGGTCCAAACTCCTCTTACGACATAATTTTGACCTGGCTTATGATGGGTGAAGCTAGTAATCCAACCTGTCTAAATTAGTAAATAAAACAGAGGTTTGTCGTGCATTTATTGCGACTGGTGCTACTGGTCGCAATAGCACCAATATTTTTTATTCAAGGATGTGACAGCACATCCAATGAAGCACTGCCTAACAGTGGTGTAAGTCTGTGCATCAATCTTTATGAGACATGTATAGACCCAATCATGCATAACACTACATCAGATGGGCAGTCTTGTTCACAAAATGGATGTCATAACTTACCTAGCACAGTTCCAGCAGCTGGATTTGGGTTAACTCCAGGTGCAGCAAGTGGTTCGGCAGCAATGATAATGAACTTCAGTGCTGTTGAAGCGCGGACTTTAAATAATAATTTACTTTTAACAAGGGCAACAGGTGTTGGGCATCCTACAGGTGGAGCACGTTTCAATACAGGAAGTATTTGCTATAACGCGATTTCTGAATGGCGTTCTATCTCAGCTCCAACAGATGGCTCTGCATGTTCAATAGCGCCAGCCACAATTCCTAATTGCAACTTTATCATCGCCAATCCAGCTGCCATCGTAGGAATGTGTGCACCATAATTTCTATGAAAGAAAATAATAACAGCAAATATTTTTTTGGCTCATTCCAGAGCATAACTCACTCATTTGTAGTGTTTTTATTTTTAGTTCTTGCAATTATACCTTTTTCTAATGCACTAGCGGAAAAGGAGTATCAGCGCGTAAAGATTGTTGATCCATATGTTGAATTGCATACAGGCCCAGGGCGAGGTTATCCAATTTTCCATGTTGTTAAACGTCATGATTGGATCGACATCATGAAGCGGAAAACAGATTGGTTCAAAGTTAAAAATGACCGTGGGGTAGAAGGTTGGGTAAGTCGCGCACAAATGGAGCAAACATTAACCGTCGCAGGCATTCCAAAATCATTTAGAGATGTTCTATACGACGATTACTTGCATCGCCGTATCGAATTAGGAATTTCATCAGGTGAGTTTGATAGTGATCCCATGGTATCTGCACGTCTTGCTTACAAGTTTACTGAAAATATTGCGCTTGAATTTCAAGTTTCAAAAGTTGCCGGTAAATTATCTAGCTCAGATATTTATGCCATTAATTTAGTTTCTACTCCTTTCCCTGATTGGCGACTCACTCCGCATTTTACAATTGGCTATGGTCGTTTTGAAAATGAGCCAAAGGGTGCACTAGTACAAAATATTGAAACCGAAGATGATTTAGCAAACTTTGGTTTAGGTGCACGTTATTACTTAACGAAAAGATTCTTTTTGCGTGGCGATTATCGACGCTACATTGTTTTATCAGAAGATGACCGAAACGATGAGTTCGATGAATTCAGCGCAGGGGTTTCATTCTTTTTCTGATGCTTAACTTATAGGACATCGTATGAAAGTTACATTAATTATTATATTTTTCATGATTTTTTTGCAGCCTGTGTATTCGGCAGATGATGCGCCCGAGCCTGAGTCATCTCAAGAACAAGTGATAGAGCCGGATATCTATCGAAGAGATATTGTTGTGCCTCGTATTGATACAGAAAATTTTGAGATAACGGCTTATTACGGTGTGTTAGATGTAGAGGATTTTGGAACAGAACCTAGTTATGGATTAAGGGCGGCATATCACATAACGGAAGACTTTTTTATCGAGGGATCGATAGGTGCATCTGAGGTTTCTGATGAAACATTAGAGAACTTGACTACATTTAATATCTTGCAAGATGAAGATATTACTTATTACAACGTATCAATTGGTTACAACATATTTCCCGGGGAAATATTTTTAGGGCGGAATTATGCAATGACTAGTACTTTTTACCTGATGTTTGGGGTGGGCAATGTGGAGTTTAATGAAGAAGATGAGTTTGCTTACAACATAGGGTTTGGAATGAAGGTATTGCCTAAAGATTGGTTGTCATTGCGGCTTGATGTTCGCGACATCGTCTATGAAACAGATCTGTTAGGAGATAACGAATTCACTAACAATTTTGAAATCACTGCAAATATAGGAGTGTTTTTCTAATGAGTGTGATTTACGGAATAGATGAATATTCAAAGACGCGTAAAGGAATGAATAGAAAAAAATTTAATACGCTAAGTATTGTTGTATTACTTATGATTAGTCTGGTAAGTGTTGTAGCCTTCGCAAAAATTAAAGCTGATAGCGCACCTGATTTTGTGTTGAAAAGCGCGTCTGGGGACAACGTCCGCTTGAGCGAATTGAAAGGGCGCGTCGTAATGTTGAATTTCTGGGCAACTTGGTGCGGGCCATGTGCTGAGGAAATACCTCACTTGAATGAATTACACGAATCGCTTGATCCATATGATTTTGAATTATTAGGTATTAATTTAGATGAAGATCAATCCAAAGCGATACATCTTGCGAATAAATTAGAAGTTAATTTTCCAGTTTTATTTGATTCTGAAAAAGATGTAAGCAGAAGCTTTGATATCAAAGCAATGCCTACGACGATTATTATCGATCGCGCAGGGAAAATCAGGCATGTGAACCACGGATTTAAAAAAGGCTACATCGATCGATATTACCAACAGGTGCAGGCACTAAGAAAGGAGTAAGACATGTTAAATAAAATTAAAACAACATGTGGTTCACTTTTTGTAGTTTCACTACTAATGTCAGTTAGTGCATGTTCCTCTTTTCGTCTACCTAGTATTCCTGAAGTAGAGCCTTGGGTTGCGCCATATGAGCGAGAATATTTAGCAGACCCAATTATGAGTTTCAATAAAGATCCGCTTTCTAATAAATATCGACAACATGTTTTTAATACACGAGAAGGTGCTCGTGGAGCAGGTTATGCGCATGGTGGCGGTTGTGGGTGCAATTAAATTATTAAAGTAATGATAAATATAATTTACAAAATATATTTGCTAGTTGTTTTGCTATTTATTTATAGCATTCAGCTTGTTCATGCAGAAGTGTTACCTGAAGAGAGAGCAGATATTGGTTATCACTATTATGACGGTGGTGGCGTAGAGGTTGACGGTGCAACGATGCTTGTCCGTAAAAATTTTGCTGGTAAGTATTCGATCTATGGAGGCTATCATCATGACAGTATTAGTGGTGCATCACCCGACGTACTAGCTGGTGCAAGTAAGTATGAAGAAGATCGTGATGAGTACACTATTGGCGGGACCTACCTGTACGACAATACACTGCTCGATCTTTCATATGTCTACAGTGATGAAGATGACTATGAGTCCAATACAGCTAGTTTTGATGTTTCGCACGAGATGTTTGGTGCCATGACAAAAATGAATATTGGTGTTTCGATCGGGGCAGATGATATAGAAAGAACTGATCTGCCAAGCTTTGCTGAAGATTTAGACCGGTATTCATTTCGTGCAGGTCTTTCACAAGTGATCACAAAAACTATTGTTATGGCATTTGATTACGAAGCTACCGTTGAAGAAGGCTTTCTAAATAACCCTTATCGCTTCGTGTTTGTAAGTGGTGTTTCGCAAGGTAGTGGTTCTGAGGAATATCCGGATACTCGAACAGGACAAGCGTACTCTCTGAAAGGAATTAAATACTGGCAACATAGAGCTTCCACATCTCTCGGTTATCGGTTTTATAGGGACACTTGGGATGTTCGTTCATCTACGGTAGATCTTAATTATTCACAATACATTGGAAATCAATGGGTTGCTGACATTTATGGACGCTATTACACACAGGACAAGGCTGATTTCTATAGCGACAATTTCAGTACTCGTTTGAAGTATATGGCGCGAGATAAAGAATTGAGTTCATTTGATAGCTTTGCAGTAGGTGGCCGAATTCGTTATGACTTATTTAAAGACCATAAATACTTCCGTACAGCTTCATTGAATCTTGCTGTCGAGTATTTGGATTATGACTATGACGACTACTCAGGTATTGAATCGGTTTCCGAAGTGTCGAAATTAGGAACAAGTGGATATTCATTTGATGCTACAACCGTTCAGTTTTACTTTTCGGCTTGGTTTTAATTTATTTGGTTGGGTTGAGTTTTTGGAGAAAACTTATGTATAAGAAATTTATATTATTAGTCAGCTGTCTTTTAATAACCTGTATTTGTAGTGTGACTGCAGACATTGGCAAATTAAACGAAAGCGACAATCAAGACTTTCAGGGTCTCGATGAAGATATTCAAGAATTAAAAGAAGAGGTGTTGGAATTAAATCGTGATCTTTATATTTTAGAAGAAGAATTATTATATCCATCTAGCACTCAGGTTGCGGTGTATGTATCTGTCGATGTAGGTGATTTTTTTGATTTAGATTCCGTGCAAGTTACGCTTAATGAAAAGATTGTTGCAAATTACTTGTACACAGAGAGAGAAGTAGATGCCTTGCTTCGTGGTGGTGTGCATCAAATTTATATTGGTAATCTTCCTTCAGGAGAACATGAGCTCGTTGCCTATTTTGTAGGTAAAGGTCCTAAAGGTAGGGACTTTAAACGTGGAGCAAACCGTATTATTGACAAGGGTTTGGGGGCTAAATATCTCGAGTTAAAAATTACGGATCGAACACCTAAGCATCAACCAGATTTCGTCGTGAAAGAATGGGAATGAGCTTGTAGATGGTGATCGCTCTGACTGAATTATTACGAATTTCAAAAGCCAAGATCAACTTGGCTTTTTGTATTTGTGTGCTCACACTATTTTCTGGAAATTCTTTTGCAAATATTGAACAACCTAATGTCATCAAGGATTTGCACTATGGAGAAGTGTTATTTCATTTCTACCAAGAAGATTACTTCACATCTATTGTGCATCTACTGGCCGCACGCGATTTAAATCGCACCACAAACCACATGCCTGAAGATGAATTGTTGCTTGGTGGAATTGATCTTTCATATGGGTTGCATAAAGAAGCCTCAAGAATATTTGATAAGTTGTTGCAAGGGAATGTGCGCGATGCGATTAAGAACCGAGCTTATTATTATCTTGCTAAAATTTACTATCAACGTGGCTACTTAGATGAGTCTGCAGGGTTTTTGAGTAATGTTAGTGGGCCTGTTCAGCAAAGTATTTTTGGGGAGTTAAAATTATTAACTGGCCAAGTAAATATGGCGCAGGGAAATTATGATGCAGCAATTTCCAGTTTAGGCAAATGGAAAGCACCAAAAAACTATAAAGAATATGCCAATTATAATCTAGGTGTTGCATACACTAAGCGTGGAGATATAGATAAAGGAATTGAATACCTTAAAAAGGTTGGCAAATTAAAAGCAAAAACTGAAACTATGCGCACACTCAGAGATCGCGCAAATCTTGCTTCAGGTTTAACATTAATACAAAACGATCGTCCAGAAGATTCAATTGAATATCTTGAAAAGGTTCGATTAGAAGGCCTTTATTCAAACTTAGCTTTATTAGGTATTGGTTGGGCGAATACAAATTCAGACAAGCATAGTTCTGCTATAGCACCTCTACAGGAGCTTAGAAATCGCAGTGCCTATCATTCAGAAGTGCAAGAGGGAGTGTTAGCACTTGCCCATGCCTATAACGAAATGGGGTTGCATGGACGAGCTGTTCAGGCATATGAAAAAGCTGCTGAGATATATTTGCAAGAAGCAAATGAATTAGCATTTTCTGCAAATGAGATTGAGCGCGGGGTTCTAGTAGATGCTTTATTAGATCGCACTAAAGGTGGACCGCAAATGGGATGGTTCTGGACCTTGAGAGATCTCCCAGAATTACCAGAAGTAAAATACTTTACCGAATTATTAGCCGAACATGAATTCCATGAGGCATTGAAAAATTTTCGTGATTTGCTATTTCTAAAGAAGAATCTAGCACATTGGGATGAAAATATATCAATTTATTTAACAATGCTGGATACACGAAAAGCTAGATATCAAAAATACTTACCTTTAGTCCAGCAAAGATTAAGTGGTTTGGATATTAATAAACTGCAAGCGCAGCAAGATAGTATCTCATTCGCATTGAATGAAATTGAAAATGATGATGCATTTATTCAACTTGCTACACGCGAAGAAAAGAAAAAATTAGCAGAGATTGATAAGTTAGAGCAGAAACTAGAATTATTAAAACAGCAAGAACCTGAAAATAATAAAATTGCACAGATGAGCGAAAAAATTGCTCTTATGCAAGGTGTTATGAGATGGCAGATCCATAGTGCATATATTGAACGTAGCTGGAATCATAAGAAAGAAATATCAGATGTAAAAAAACATTTATCCATTACGCCTGAAAAAAGTGTTTCTATTAAGAGAGCTATTTCTAAAAGTGTTGAAAAATTTGATGAATTTGAAATACGAATTCTTGCACTTCATAAAGAAATTAAAAGATTAATACCAATCGCTGACCGTGTTTTTGAAGAACAATCGCATTATCTAGAACATGTTGCAGTCAAAGAACTTAAAAAGCGTGAAAAGATTTTAGCTGGCTATGAAAAACATGCGCGTTATAAATTAGCTTCCGCATATGATGCTGCTGCATCTTCTACTACCCCTGGTGCAGATAATTCTACAGGAGACGATATCAAGCCAGAAAAATCTAAGAAATGGTGGAAGCTATGGTAAACCATATATATAAAACTATTTTAGCGTTAGTTATCTCAGTAGTTTTTGTTTCATGCGGTAGTTTCGGTGGTGGTCGTGGTGAAACGATAGGTAGTGTCAGCAAAAAACGTGTCAAAGTAAAAGAAGATCTTCCAGTTACGAGTAGCCGTAGTAAAGCTATAACACAATACAAAAAGTTGGTTAAAGAGGATCCTGATAATGTGCACCCAGAAGTTTTACGTAGACTGGGTGATTTACGCATGGAAGAGACGGAAGATCATTTGGCAGAGAATGTTCAAGTGCCAGATAAAAGTACCTATGCAGAAACTATTAGACTTTATGAAGATGTTTTAACTAACCATGCTCAATATCCCAACCGAGATCGTGTTCTATATCAGCTATCAAGAGCATACGAATTAAGCGGAGAGTATGAAAAGGCGTTAAGAGCTTTAGACCAGTTAGTTTATGAATACCCAGAGTCTGCTTATTTTGGTGAAACCCAATTTAGACGTGCTGAAATCTTATTTGTTGAAAAAAAGTATGCTCAAGCTGAAGATGCTTATGAATCGGTCATAAAGTTGGGTTCTGATGGACGTTTTTATATACATTCATTATATAAGCATGGTTGGTCTCACTTTAAACAAGTTGATTACGATTACGGAATTCCATCATTTAACACTGTACTTGATAACTTATTGGTTAATGGCGTTGAGGAAGAGCAGATTGCTCAACTATCACAACCAGATCAAGAGCTAATTGATGATACGTTGCGAGCAATTAGTCTAAGTTTTGCGTATTTAGGCGGTCCAGATGAGTTATCAAAATTCTATGCTGAATCCGGTAGACAACCTTATGAGATTCTTGTGTACGAAAGATTGGGCAAACAATATTTAGACAAGAGACGATGGAGTGATGCAGCGAATACGTATAGACAATATGTAGAAACACATCAATTTAGTCCTAAAGCCCCACACTTTCAAATTAAGTCTATCGATGCGTACAAGAAAGGTGAGTTTCCATCTGAAGTATTACGTGCGAAAAAACAATTTGTCGTAGACTATAATTTGAAATCAGAGTATTGGGCGCATAACGATATTGCACAATCTGATGATATTGTAACGTTACTTAAGTCAACCATTACTGATCTTGCAAAGCACTATCATTCGATAGCGCAGAAAGAGCGCAAAAAACCAAAAGAATACTATGATGAAGCGGCAACTTGGTATAGCGCTTACTTAGAATCATTTCCTAGTGATGAAAAAGCACCTGAGATGAATTTTTATCTCGCTGAAGTGCAGTATGAGACCAAGCAATATTCTAAAGCTGTCAAAGCTTATGAAAAAACTGCATATGGTTACGATAAGCATCCTAAGTCCTCTGAAGCAGGATTTGCAGCAATCATTGCCTATAACGAATGGTTAAAACAAGAAAAGCAAGTAGCACAACAATCTGTAATTAAAAATGACTTAATAGATAGCAGCTTTAGATTTGCTGAAAATTATCCTCAGCATCCTGAAGTGGCGAAAGTAATGACGGTGAATGCAGAAGAGCTATATGCACGGAAAGATTATGCACGTGCCACAAAAGCTTCGGACATCATCATTGATGATTATTCAAATACAGATAAAAAATTAGTGTTATCAGCTTGGGCAGTGAAAGCAAACTCGGCCTTCGACACTGCAGAATATGGGGCATCTGAAAAGGCATATATAGAAGCATTGAGGAGAGTCGAAGCTAATGAAGAATTGCGTGACCCGCTTAAAGACAGACTTGCAGCGTCAGTATATAAGCAAGGTGAGGCGAGTAAGAAAGAAGGTGATCTTGAAGCGGCCGTCTCTCATTACTTGAGAGTGGGTCGAGTAGTCCCTGATGCAGAAATAAGGGCTACTGCTCAGTACGATGCTTCAGCAGCGTTGTTAGAGCTTGAAGATTGGAGCCGAGCTTCAAACACTTTAGAGGATTTTCGACAACGCTATCCAAAGCATGAATTACAAAGTGATGTAACAAAAAAACTAGCTGTTTCATACGATAAGGGTGGCGAACATTTGAAGGCTGCTAAAGAATATGAAGTTATTGGTGCAAGTACTAAAGATTTAACCGTAAAGCGTGAAGCGCGCCTACATGCTGCTGAATTATATGGCAAAGGCGGTGATTTTTACGGCGCAGAGAAAAGTTTAATTGAATATGTAAAAGAACATCCTAAACCAATAGAGCCTGCAATGGAGGCTATGCAAAAACTTGTTGATATGTATGCCGAGCGTAAATACCTAGATGATAAGTTAAATTGGCAGGAAAAAATTATTAGTGCTGATGCCGGAGCGGGGGCTGAGCGTAGCGATCGCACAAAGTTTTTAGCAGCTAATGCTACCTTGGATCTAGCCAAGCCTGAATATGATGAATTTAGTCAAATTTTCTTGCTACATCCTTTGAAGAAAAATTTAAAACTTAAGAAAAAACAAATGCAAGTTGCTTTAGATGCATATGAAGCTGCAAGTAACTATAAAGTGGAACAGGTCACCACTGCTGCAACCTATTGGACAGCAAAAATTTATCAGGATTTTGCGATAGCTTTACTAGAGTCAGACCGTCCTTCTGGCCTATCTGCAGACGAGTTTGATCAATATGAAATTCTTTTAGAAGAACAAGCATATCCATTTGAAGAACAGGCGATAGAGATACATGAACTAAATGCTGCGCGTATTTCAGATGAAGTTTTTGATGAGTGGGTTAAAAAAAGTTTGGCGGAGTTAGCTGTTCTATCTCCAGCTCAATATGTAAAAGCAGAGAGGAGCGAAGATTTTGTTCAGAATATATATTAAAACTGTTTTCGCTAGCATAATTTTAGCTCTTCTAGTTACATTATTAACTAGCTGTGCAAATACAACTTTTAAAAAACCTAGTTTTACATCAAAGACTGAAAAATCTAATGATAAAGCTGCAGGTAAAATTATAGCGCAACCGAAGTTTCGAATTAGCAAAAAGACTGCAGATGCATATAGCAATGCATTGAAGCATATGAGTACTAAAAATTATGATACTGCTATCTTAGAGATGCAAAAAGTAGCCGAGATGGATCAACGCATATCGGGTCCATGGGTGAACATAGGAATGGCATATAAAGAGTTAGATGATATGCCAAAAGCTAAAGCTGCTTTTCAAAAAGCATTAATTATCAATGCAAAGAATCCATATGCGCTTAATCAATTAGCGATTTTGCAACGTGAAGAAGGGAAATTTGAATTAGCAGAGAAGTTATATAAGCAAGCGCTCTCCGCATATCCGGATTATCAAAACGCTCATCTGAATCTAGCTATTTTGTGTGATGCCTATTTAAGGAAAATAGCCTGTGCGCAAGAGCATTATCAAGAATATTTAAATCTTACGGGTGGGCAAGATAAACAAGTTAGTGCTTGGATGTCGCAATTAGAGAAGCAAGGAAGTTAAAGTTTATGCAACGTATTTTAATATTAACTTTCCTATTCTTAATTAACTTTCCTGCCTTAGCTGAAGATGAATTGCCTGGGGTGACGCAAGAGTTGGATGGGATTTCTGTAATAGGTAATCGTGAATTGCCCAAAGCATTGGTGATTGTACCATGGAAAGCACCAGAACCTGGTGATCTAGATGGTTCTCCATTGCAAAGTTTGATTGATGAAGTGCTAGGGCCTGTAGA
>JBOEHC010000117.1:0-3461 GCA_050633765.1 Gammaproteobacteria bacterium | reverse complement strand
CTTTTCTACACACGCACTTACACCGTCCGGTATGGATGGCTCAGCCAATTCTAGAAAGGCACACTTTACAATGGAGAATTTACCATCAGCATGTTGCTTTAAAGCCATCGTTAGATCTCTAATTTCATCATTGGAGGCTTCTCGCCGGCTGCCATGGGCGATTAGTAACAGTGCTTGCATAATTTAGATGCTACCACAGTATGTTTAATTGAAAATACGCAAAACATTAAAAAATTATAGGGCTTAATTAATGGGGAGTGGAAAACTAGCAGGCAAAAAAAACCCACGTATGACAAGTAGTCAACGTGGGTCAGTTTCAGAAGGAGAGAAACTACAGTGTGTATTATAGTCCTGTAAGATAGTATCTGACTTACAGCTCATCTGTGAAAAACCGCCTTTTGCACCAAGAATCTCAAAAGATCTTTGAAATAAGCGCCTACACCTCACCAAACTCATTCTTTAGCGATTGTTCTTCTGTAATTAAGTTTTGTTGAGTATTCATGTTGTCTTTCTTATAGGTCACCATCGCTACACCCTGCTCGTCTGTACGAATCACGATACCCATCATTCTGCCTATACGACGCAGGGAGCCATTTTTGCTTACCAACACTAATTCAACTTTTTTACCGCGTTCAAGATCATGCTCGGGTATCTGAAGATATAAGCCACCATCACTGATGTCACCCTTTCTTGCACGTAGTGTTGATAAACCTGACCGCTTCACATATATATCGCCCCCAATCTCGGTTCTTTCTCCTCTAGGGAATTTTGAAGTACGTAATGGTTTTTTGCGAAATATGCCCAGCATTTTAGTAATAGCAATGAATAAGTCATGAAGGTATTTAGCTAGTTAAACTAGCATAGAAATACAAATATTTATGTGACAGCCTGCACCGATAAATTCACGGATTTATACCTCTAGAAAGGAAATAATTAAAGAAAGCAATTAGTTGCTATCTATGCTGCATGGCCTGGTCTCTGAAGTGCTTCCAGTCATAGCCCACAGCAGAGCGCTTTTGCGATTCATTTTTATACTTATAAAGCAGATATCGGTAACAAATATAGGGGATTTGGTAGGTAAAAAATGCGAGCAGCATAAACGCAACTCCCATCAGACTGGTTCTTTTACCTCCTACATCAATACCTAGTAGCCATACTATCAATGCGGCAGCAGCGACAATAGCCACAGTGCAAAACGTCAACGTTCGACTAATTTGGTGAAATTCTTTATATATTTCATCAGATACATTACTTTCAGACATAACTATAACTTCTTATTTTTATTAAATATAAACATACAAGCAGCAGTAATTAATCCACCCACAAATCCATAAAAATGTGCCTGCACTACCACTGGGCCACCGGCAGTTGACTCACTCCCGGGCAATGCTCCCATCATGCCTTCCCAAACTAATTTAGCAATAATCGCCAACATTAAAAAAATATTTAACCCATTCTTGTGAATGGCATAGTCAATAATTATTAAGGCAACTAACAAACCATGTAATGCACCTGATAATCCAACATACCAATGAATTTCAGGACTGAATACCCAGATCCCTATCGTCACTGACAAACAACTCAACAAAAATACCAAAAACATAGCCTTAACATTCAGGGTTCTTGGAAATAATGCGAATATCGCGACTAAAGCCAATGCATTCATCGCGAAATGACGCCATGTTAAGTGCACCAAGTTGGCTGTGAGGAACCGCCACCACTGCCCCATATCAATATTTGTACGAGTAAACTGTAACCAGTCTACCCCTAACAGCAGGCTTAGTTGTGCTAAGGCACATAATGCAATGATTATCGCTACAAAAATAATGTTTTTATTCATAAGCTTACAAAGTATTTGTAGACTGATTTGTTAATGTCTATTTTGGCCCAATATTGCAACTTCTAGAAGCGTTACACTATCAAATAGTTAATACACTATACCGATGGAATGAATCGTTTGAACAAAAGAAACTTTTTAGTTGTGGCCGGCGGTCTAACATTGTTCACTGCCCTGCAATTAAGTTCAAAACAAAATCAGATGGCCTTTAAAGCCAGCCCAGATATCAAAAAATGGCAAAAAGATGAAAAATATTGGCATGAACACTTAACACCAAGCCAATATGCAATTTTACGCACCGGTGCCACTGAACCACGCTTTTCAAGCCAATATAACAATTTCTACGAAATGGGCATTTATCATTGTCAGGGTTGTGATTTGGACTTATTCACTGCAGACATGAAATATGACAGTAAAACTGGTTGGCCGAGTTTTAACGACCACATAAGGGGGCACTTAGAAACCTATACCGATCTAAAAGGCATGTGGCCTAAAACCGGATACCGATGCGCTCAATGCGGAGGACATCATGGGCACCTAATCATGGATGGCCCATTGCCCACTGGGCAGCGCTGGTGCAACAATGGGCAAGTATTAAATTTTAAAAGCACTTAAAACCATTAGCCGAACGATAAATAACAGCAATGAATAACAAAGAGAAAATAAATCTAGGAAATGTTGATGAATCAACTGTTCCGCCACTTAATGAAGAGTTAGATAAATTTCTGCAGCCAGGTGTACATGAAGCACTTGTTGAGTTCACCACACAAGCACAAATTTACTTTCCACAAATTCTAAATGACGAACGCGACCAAGCTGCTGCAAAAATTCATCTAGACAATTTGCAAGAGCACATAAACAGCACTAATCAATTAAACATTCAAACATCGCCGCAAGATTCTGAAAAAATCGCTACCGCGTTGAAATCACTATCGATAATCGGCGATAAAAAACAAGACGATATGATGGCGTGCGCACTATTGGACTATATTGACGAAATTTTAGAAATGTTACCGCCACAAATTTGATGATGAGTTTTAGTTTTTAATAAAACAAGTTCAAAACCGTTACCGACACAATCAAAAATAAGATCGTCATAATACCGCCAGCACGCATAAAATCAGGCACACGATACCCCCCAGGCCCCATAATAAGAGCATTCACTTGGTGGGTGGGAATAAGAAAGGAGTTAGAAGTCGCAATCGCGACAGTTAACGCAAACAAAGCTGGATTAGCACCAACACCGATCGCGATATTTACTGCAAGGGGGACTAATAAAACAGTGGCACCTACATTAGACATTACTAGTGTAAAAAACGTAGCTAATATTGCCATTGCAGCTTGTATCACCCAGATAGGCATATCGCCTACTACTAATAAAGTTTGATCTGCAATCCACTTAGCCGTACCGGTCTGTTCAACTGCGATACCCAGCGGAATTAAACTTGCTAATAAAAATACTGTTTTCCACGACACCGCCTCATAGGCTTCATCTATGCGCAACACTCCTGATAACACCATACCAATTGCACCTGTCAGCAAAGCTATCGAAAGGCGAATATCGGTAAATAAAACCAGCCCTAAGGCTATAGAGAAGAATATTGCAGCCCATAACACTTTATTC
>JBOEHC010000116.1:0-7768 GCA_050633765.1 Gammaproteobacteria bacterium | reverse complement strand
AGCTTCTACATCTATAGCTGGAAAGTGACCTACTTCGGCCAATGCTCTCGACAAAGTAATATGCCCATCTAAAATAGCTCGCGATGCATCTGCTATTGGATCATTATGATCATCACCCTCTACCAGCACTGTATAAAATGCAGTAATAGACCCACCTGCAACACTCGAATTTCCAGCGCGTTCTACTAATGCAGGAATTTTAGTAAAGACAGAAGGCGGATACCCTTTCGTTGCAGGAGGCTCACCAATCGCAAGAGCAATCTCTCTATAAGATTGAGCCACCCGTGTTAGCGAATCCATTAGGAGTAACACCTTTTCCCCTTGATCACGAAAGTACTCAGCAATAGTTGTAGAGTATTTAGCTGCATGCACTCTTTGCAAAGGCGAACAATCAGCTGGAGCCGCGACTACTACTGTTTTCCTTAAGCCTTCTTGCCCTAAAATTTGATCTATAAATTCTTTTACTTCCCTACCACGTTCCCCAATTAAGCCTACAACAATGACATCTGCAGAAGTAAATTTCGTCATCATACCTAACAAGACACTCTTACCTACACCACTGCCAGCAAATAATCCCATTCGCTGCCCAGTACCAATACTTAGCAAGGCATTTATAGCTTTAACACCAACATCAAGTGGTGTTTCAATTGGCATTCTCTCAAAAGGATTGATTACCTTACCTTCTAAATCTCGATAGTGATTTGTTTGTACAGGGCCTTTTTTATCTAGAGGCTTACCCGCACCATCTACTACACGTCCTAGTAATTCTTCCCCTACTGGCAACTTATGATTATTTTTTGTAGGAATAACTCGTGCGCCAAGCACTGCACCCTGCATTTTCTCAATCGGCATTAAATAGCTTTTATTACCTGAAAAGCCTACTACTTCTGCCTCCATCTTTTGGTTTGCAGGCGACACAATCAAACAACGACCACCAACATTTACCTGGCAACCTTGTGCCTCAATGGTTAAGCCCACAAGACGTGTTAATCTACCCTCAACTGTATAACTATGGGGTGGCATAGATTGCTGTGTATCATTGATAGCGTCTATCAAATGTTGTTTTCGTTTACTAAGGTATGGTAGAAAATCCATTGCATTATTCATCAGAACGCTCCTCTGAACGTTGACTACCTAGAATATTTGCAGCGATTTGTGCTATCTGTGAATCAATGCTTGCATCAATAGCAGAATCATCCGTTGCCAGTTTACAACCTCCTCTTTGAATAGAGAGATCTTCAACAATTGCATAATTATTCACAATATCATCTTGATTAAATAAGTTCTTAACAGTACCGATATCACTTGGATTTAAATGAATAGTCAGGCGACTTTCATCTAATGGCAACAGTTTAATCGCCTCTTTTACAATAGAAACAATTTGTTCTGAATTTATCTCTAATTCTCTTCTAATAATTTGCTTTGATATTGAAATTGCAAGTTGTGAAATAGCTTGAAGTACATCTTGATCAATATCCTTAAGTGCATTATCAAAGCTAGAAAAGATGGATTCGAAACTTTGTTTATATTCACCCAGGACTTGCTGTGCTTGCTTAAGTCCGTCTTCATAGCCATTTTTTAATTTTTCATCATAAGAACGTTGTGAATTTGAAACCGAGAGCTCTTGATCTAAGTAAGGTCCTTCCTTATTTATCTCAAAAGTGCTTAATGATGCTCGTTGCCAAGATTGTTGATTATCCATAAGTGTGCCTAAAAATTATAGGAAATCATCACCTTTCCCACCGAGCATAATCGTTCCTTCCTCAGCTAATCTAAGTGCAACTTCTAAAATTCCTTTTTGCGCCTCTTCCACCTCTGCTAAGCGCACTGGCCCCGATGTTTCTAAATCATCTTTCAGTAGTTCAGCTGCACGTTTAGACATGTTTTTAAATATTTTGTTGGCAAGTTCAGTACTAGCGCCTTTAAGTGCAACTACTAGCTTGTCTTGAGGCGCCTCTCTCAATATCGTTTGCATACCACGATCATCAACACTTAATAGATTATCAAAAACAAACATTTTTCCTTTTATCTCTTCACACAACTCTTTGTCTATTTCTGCAAGTGACTCAACGATATTATTTTCTGTATCTTTATCAACATTATTCAATATATCTGCAGCAGCTTTTATTCCACCTAAATTTTTTATTTTACTATCAGTCTCTTGAGTAAACCTGTTTTCAATAAGCACTTCTAATTCTTTCAGAGCAGATGAATTTACATCTCCAAGCTTAGCAATCCTAATAAGTACATTTGTTTTCTTATCTTTATCTAATAATTCCAATATCTTTCCAGCTTGCTCATCATTTAAATGAACTAGCAATATTGCAATTAATTGTGGATGTTCATCTTTAATAGCATCTGCAATTGCTTCAGGATCTACCCATTTCAATGCCTCTATTCCACTAGCATTTGGACCTAATTCGATTCGTGACAAAATATTATTTGCTTTTTGAGGGCCTATCGCTTGAAAAAGTATCTTTTTGAGATATTCCTGTGCACCAATATCTAATGGCGTGTGTTTTTTATTAACTTCGCCAAAGTCATTTAAGACATCATAAATATGGTGTTGTGATACATCTTTCAGAGCACCAATAGCAGAACCAATTAACTCAAGTTCTTCTGGGTCCATAAATTTAAGAACTTTGGAGGCTTCAGACTCTCCAAGCACCATCATAAGTATGGCTGCACGCTGCGCTCCATCTAATGAGCTAGCGCTTGTTTCTGTTGCTTCTTCATTCGCCACTTGGAGCCACCCAGTTCTTTACAATTTTAGCTACTTGTTTAGGGTCTTGCGACACCAGTTCTTTTGCCATCGCTAGCTGTTGTACATAATTTGGATAATTTCCAATAGCAGCAGTGCTCGCAGCTGTCTCTCCTGCACTACCTTCCAGTAATGCTTGAGATGATGCTGAACTTGACGTATTAGCAGCTGTATTATGCTTACTCATTAATGTCTTCATTGCTGGGCGTACAAACATAAACAGTATGATCAATACAGATATCCCAGCAAAAACTTGCTTAATAATAGCTAGCAACCAAGCTTGTTTCCAAATTGGTGTTGCCTCTGGCTCCTCTAGCTCTTCTTGTGGAAGGAAGCTACTGTTATATACCGTTACACTATCGCCACGCTCTTCAGTAAAACCAATTGCATCACGAACAATTCCACGTATTAATTCAAGATCTTCGCTTTCAAGTGGCGCCTTAACCGTCTCACCTGCTTCATTAATAATATCTTTATCATCAACAACAACGGCAACCGTTATTCGATTAATTAAACTTTTTGCTTCTTGCGTATAACGCAAAGTTTTATCTAATTCGTAATTTTTTGTTGAATTTTGAGATGTCGACACTGGGATGGCATTGGTTACACCGCTCTCTTCAGTAACATCGGTTGCCTCATTTTGAACTGTGCCGCCTGATGGTGGTTGATTAGTCAAAGCACCAGGAATTCCTAAAGCGGCAGTTGAACTACCTTGATTTCGCTGATCAGATATTTGTTCACTGCGTATTTGATTTTCATCTGGCTCAAAAAGTTCCTCAGCACTTTCACTTTTAGAAAACTCAATTTCAGCATTTACTTGAGCTTTAATTTTATTTCTTCCATATATAGGTGAAAGCAATGCTTCAATACGATTAGCATAGGATTGTTCTACAGACTTTTTATACGCCAATTGTTTATTTGACTGCGCAACAACATCATCCTCACCAGTAGAACTAAGTAACTGGCCCCATTGATTAACAATAGTAACGTTAGAGGCATCTAAATAAGGAACACTTGATGCTACCAAGTGAGTAATCGACGACACTTGACCCGCCTCTAATACTCTTCCGGGCATTAATTTAATCATTACTGATGCAGAAGTGAGGCCACGATTTCTAACAAAAACAGATTGTTTAGGTGTTGCAATATGCACTCTAGAGTTATCTATATTTCTCATTCCAGCAATAGTTCGACTAAGCTCTGTCTCCAAAGCATGTTGATAGCGCGCAGTTTCCATAAACTGACTTGTGCCTAATGATGGCTTTTTATTTAACAACTCATAACCAGTACCATTCGATTGAGGCAATCCTTCGCTTGATAGTAATATTTTTGCCTCATTGATCTTGTCATTCGCCACTAAAATCATTCCTGTAGAAGCATCCATCCGAAAAGGAATATTTGAAGTCCTCAATACATCCGCGACCATGCCGACATCTGCCTGCGATAAATTCGAATAGACTGGACTATATTCAGGTTTTATTGACCAAAGCGTCACCCCCACCCCTAGCGCTAATACTGCTGATAAAGTAAGTATTATTCCTAAATGCGAAAATAACTGCCGCAGAAAATCACCAATATTAAAGGTGTTAGGAACTTGAGTAGCTTCTAATGTAGCTTCCATGTATATAGTCTCTAGTTATTAATTATTATGATTAAACAGGCATACTCATAACTTCTTGATACGCAGTTACAAGCTGATTTCGTACTTGCTTTACTGCCTCAAATGAAACACGTGCTTTCTGCATTTCAATCATTACTCTAGATAATTCAACACTTGAATCACCTCTCTCAAACCTATTAGCTAAATCGGTCGCAGACATTTGCTGCTCATTAACTTTTTCTACAGAATTTTTTAATACCGAAGAAAAGTTTGTTCCTTCATTATTATCAGGTTTGATACTAATATTAGGTTCAACTTCGTTAGAAATTGTTCTAATTTGTGAAAGCAATTCATTAATTTTTATTTCACTCATATTTATTCCTTTCTGCTGTATTATACTTATACTGACCTATAGGCTGAAGGCACGGGAACGCCTTGATCTTTCATTTTTGCTATTTTATATCTAAGCGTTCGCGGGCTAATCCCCAGTCTTTCCGCAACTAACTTTCTATTACCGTGTTCTGAAACCAAAGCTTGTAAAATTAAATCTTGTTCGTGTGATTTGAGATCAGTATTTAAATTAGTAACGGTCTCTACATTATCATCACCCAAACAATCTAGTTCTAATAGATCTGCTTCGATTACACTACCGGAACATAAAACAATAGAACGTTGAATGACATTCTCTAGTTCGCGCACATTTCCTGCCCAACTATTTTTTATCAAACATTCGCGGGCTTTCTCTGACAGTTCCAATGTTTTATTCGGAGAATGCTTATTCAATAACATATAGGCCATAGGCAGTATGTCTTCTTTTCTATCGCGCAGAGGGTGTAGCGTTATTGGGAATACATTCAAGCGATAAAATAAATCTTCCCTAAAAGTCCCCTTCTTAACTTCATCTTTTAGATTTCGGTTAGAAGTAGCAATAATTCTCACATCCAAGTCAATAAGCTTTTTACCACCCAATCTTTCTACCTGTTTTTCTTGTAACACTCTTAAAAGTTTTGCTTGCAACGCAAGATCCATTTCTGAAATTTCATCTAACAACAATGTACCTTGCTGTGCTTCTTCGAACTTACCTGCTTTAGCTTGATGCGCACCGGTATAAGCGCCTTTTTCATGGCCAAAGAGCACCGCTTCTAACATGTTTTCAGGAATTGCAGCACAATTAATGCCTACAAAAGGATGTTTGTTTCGAGGAGAGTTTGCATGGATGAAACGTGCCAAAACTTCTTTCCCTGTACCGCTTTCACCCCTTACAAATACCGACACTGAAGTCGCTGCAACACGTCTCGCAATCTTTTTAGTTTCAATAGATTTTTTATCTACCGATATATAGTTGTCAGAATTAGCTTGCTTGGAAAATTTTACTTGTATATTGCTCTTAACAATATTCAATAAAACGTCCACATCAAATGGCTTTACCAAATAATCATTAGCGCCATTTTTTATACAAGAAACGGCTTTTTCAATCGTTCCATAGGCGGTCATTAACACAACTGGTAAAGATAAATATTTTTGTCTAATGGCTTCTAGTAATTGATAACCATCTGAAACTGGATCTTTCTCATCAACTGTATTGTCAAATTGAATATCGCTCAGCACCATATCTATTCGCTCTCTACCGAGCAAACCCAAAGCACTCATTGGAGAAGAGGACTCAAAAGCTGTAAAGCCATGATCGCGAATAGTACCTGCAATGGCATGACTTAATTTTTCATCGTCCTCAACAATCAATATATTTTTTCCCTGCATATTTTATCCTTAAAATTTTATAATTAGTTAGATTATGATTTTTTCACAGAAGAACTAGATAAAGGAGAGAACTCTGAGTACTTAGGGATTCGAATATCAACGCATAAACCTTGTGGAACTTCATCTCGCACCTCAACTTTTCCACGATGCGCCTCAACAATAGATTTAACTACGGCCAAACCTAATCCAGTACCTCCAGCTTTTGTAGTAAAAAACGGCTCAAATATTTTTTTCTTAAGCTCGTCAGAGATACCTTTGCCTTTGTCGTGAACTGAAAACACAACCTCTTTCCCTTCAGTCTTAATTTCTATTAACACTTTAGTATCATATTCGCTTGCCTGTATGGCATTATGAATAACATTCTTTAAAGCCCCCCAAAATGCAATATAGTTGATCGATACTGTCGGTTTATCAGCAGATACAGACTCATTTAGTTCAATTAGGTTGTTTCCGAACTCATGCTTAACATCATTGCGAATGTCTTCAATAAGTTTCTCTACAGTAATAACGTCATTTAGTTGCCACTCCCCCTTAGCAAATGACAACATATCGTTCACAGTTTCTTCTAAGCTATGTAGGCAATGTTTAACGTTCTCAATCAGCTGAAATGAAAGTTCTTGTTTACTGGTACGCTTTTCTAAGCTCGACACGTAGAGAAATGCTGCAGATAAAGGCGTACGTACTTGATGAGCTAGTGAAGCCACCATATTACCTAATGACTCTAATCTTTCTTTACGATTTAATGATTGGTGATAACCAAATTCAGCTGTAACATCATTAATGATGATTACTTTACCTTCGCCACGTTGCTGGGTTTCAATCTTTAATGAAATGCGATTGCCATTTTTTAAACAAACCTCACTATTCCCTGAATAGCCTGCAACTAAATACTGTTTTGCAATTTTATTCCACGATTTGCTATTCAACTTAGCCCCTATTAGGTTGTCAGCAATTTCATTATTCTCGATGATGGTTCCATAATCATCTAATACCACTATTCCTACGGGTAACGTCCGCAGTAATATAGATAATCTATCAGCAAGTTTTTCTTTTTCGACTAATTGATGAAACTTTTCATTTTTCGTTTCAACAAGTTCTTTTTGGAGACTATCAACTCGATTCTCGAGCTGATCATAGGCAGAGGTTAAATCTTCTGAAACACGATTAAAATTATCAAAAGCACTTTCTAGTGCCAGCTTCCTGTTATCTATTGCTACTTCCATTTCGCATGCCCTCACGTAGTAATGTTAATGCGCATAAATTTGACGCGCATTAACTACTATGCAAACAGCATGCCTATTTTTATTTTTCTATATTTAACAGGAACTTAAGATAAATATTAAGATTATGAAGTCAAATTTATGACGTTGTAGAACGTTGGAATTGATGTTTTTTCAATTTTTCGACGAGTGTAGTACGTCGCAAACCAAGTAATTTTGCAGCTTGCGCTACAACTCCATTGGCAAGATCTAATGCTTGTTTAATATAAAACTGCTCAACTGACGCAATATGTGCCTTTAAATCAACTCCATCTTTTGTGAGTAGCGGCAAACCTATTGAGTTATGTGACTCATTTTGATAAGGCATGTCTGTTGCAGTATTTTCATTCATTAGAACATCTTCACTCACTAATGAATTAGCTTGCATGC
>JBOEHC010000115.1:0-6029 GCA_050633765.1 Gammaproteobacteria bacterium | reverse complement strand
TAATGGTTTATTTATTGGGCCCATTTATTGATAGTTCTTTTGTTGAAAAAAATTATGATGAAATAAAGTGGATACCAGTTGCTTTATTTGTAATTTTTCTATTCAGAGGTATCGCGAATTTTTTTGGTACCTACTTAATTGGGTTTGTGGGCGCTCATGTCGTTAAAAAGTTGCGTGAAGAAATGTTTGAGCGCGTCCAATATTTGCCAACCTATTATTTTGACCATCAAGCAACCGGAACTTTGTTGTCTAAATTTTCGTATGATGTGGAGCAAATTATCGGTGCTGCAGTTAAGAGTTTGCGAAGTTTGGTAGAGGATACTTTTAAAGTTGTATTTCTGTTAGCTGTAATGTTTATTAATAATTGGAAGTTGACATTTTTATTTTTGATAGTGGTGCCTGTCATTGCGGCTATCGTGAATTATACAAGTAAACTGTTTCGTAAATTTAGTACGCGCATGCAAAAATCAGTTGGTGCCATCACGCATATCGTTGAAGAAAGTATTATAGGTCATCGCATTGTTAAAATATTTGGTGGTCAAAAGTACGAGATAGATAAATTCGAACATGCAAATGAGCGTTACCGTCGTACAAATATGCGCAAAATCACCACTAAGGCTGCTAGCACACCTGTCATCCATACTTTGGTAGGTTTTGTTTTAGTGGCAGTGTTAGCTATCGCAGCAAGACCAGAGATTGCTACTGAGGAAACTGCAGGAGGATTTGTAAGTTTCATTATAGCCATGATCGCTATATTAACTCCGGCAAGAAAGCTCACTTTGCTAAATGAAATATTACAAACTGGGATTGCAGCAGGGAAAAGTGTATTTGAACTAATCGATTCTGAAAGGGAGTTCGATACTTCAATAAACAAATTAAAGGACTGTAAAGGTAGACTAGAATACAAAAATGTTTGCTTTAAGTATGCTTCGCGAGAAACAAAAGCATTAGAGCATATCAATTTAGTTGTCGAGCCAGGTGAAACAGTGGCCTTTGTGGGCAAATCGGGCAGTGGGAAAACCACGATAGTGAATTTGTTGCCAAGATTTTATGAAATTGATTCCGGAACAATAACGATAGATGGAGTTAGCACCGCAGAGGTAAGTTTGAGTTCTTTGCGTGATCAGATTGCAATTGTCAACCAAGATGTGATTCTTTTTAATGACAGTATTGCGAATAATATTGCTTATGCTCAAAATATTGATGCAAAAGACGAGCGAATAACTGAAGCAGCAAGGGCTGCGCGCGTATTAGAATTTACCGATAAGCTTCCAGATAAGTTGGAGACGATGGTGGGTGAGAATGGTGTGTTATTGTCAGGTGGTCAACGTCAGCGGATTGCCATTGCAAGAGCTTTATTAAAAGATGCGCCAATCTTAATACTCGATGAAGCAACCTCTTCATTAGATACTGAGTCTGAGCAATATATTCAAAATGCTCTGGAGTTATTGCAAAACAATCGAACTACACTTGTGATCGCCCATCGACTGTCTACTATTGAAAAAGCAGATCGTATTGTTGTTATGGACAAAGGGTCAATTATAGAAATTGGCAATCACGAAGAATTGCTAGAAAAAAATAAGGCTTATGCCTCTTTATATAAGATGCAAATTAACGAGCCCAGTCTAGCGGTTAGTGTCTAGATGCAAATAAATAATTACTGGCAGCAGAAAATCTTGGTTTGAACATTGATATTGATAAGCTTTGGTATTCAAAAAATATATTATCTATTTTTTTATGGCCACTTTCTTGGTTATTTAGATTCGCTGTATTTATAAGACGAACTTATTATCAATTATTTCGAAGTAGAGCAGGCTTAGAGCATGTAAAAATCATTATTGTCGGTAATATAACTGTCGGTGGTGCAGGCAAAACTCCTTTTGTTGCCTATTTAGCAAGACTTTTTCAAGAAAATGAATTTAAAGTGGGCATAGTTGCGCGTGGTTATGGTCGCACTAACGAGAATAATCTTATAGAAGTGCTAAATGATAGTGATGCATCTGAGGTGGGGGATGAAGCTTTAATGTTAAAACAGCAAGTTTCATGTCCTGTTGCTGTAGCAGCGGAACGTCACCATGTGGCTAACTACCTTTGTGAGAAGTACCATCTTGATGTAATTATATCTGATGATGGATTGCAGCATTATAAGTTGCCACGCGATTATGAAATTGTCATTGTCGATGGTGAACGCGAGTTTGGTAATGATTATTGTTTGCCTGCCGGGCCATTGCGAGAACCAATCTCTCGTTTAAACCATGTGGATTTGGTGATTAGTAATGGAGAGAATGGAGCTTATGAATATCAATATAAGATTAGGTATAGCAAAGTTTTGTCATTGAATAACAGTGCTGAGGCGGTGACTTTAGAACAGTTTGCAGATGGTAAAGTGCATGCGGTCGCTGGGATAGGCCACCCTAATCGTTTTTTTAAAATACTAGAGAATGCAGGGATACGTGTTATTCCACACGCTTTTCCTGACCACCACGCCTATTCTCAGTCTGATATTACATTTAATGATGATTTGCCGGTTATCATGACAGTGAAAGATGTCGTAAAATGTAAAAAATTTAATGTAGAAAATGTTTGGTATTTGCCTATAACAATAGAGCCAAACGAGAGCCTCGAAAAACATATTAAAGAATTAATAGAAGGAATGAATTAATGGATATGCAATTATTAGATATATTGGTTTGCCCTGTTACTAAAGGGCCGCTTAAGTTTGATAAAGCAAATCAAGAGTTGGTTTCTACCTCCGCACGTCTTGCATACCCGATACGAGATGGCATTCCTGTAATGTTGGAAGACGAGGCGCGATCAATTTCAGAAGACGAATATGAAAAATATAAAGCAATGTGATTAGACATTTAAGTCTAATAAGAATTCCAAGTGAAATTTAAAGTTGTTATACCTGCGCGTTATGCGTCAACGCGTTTACCAGGCAAAGCTTTGCTAAGCCTTAAAAATAAGCCGATTGTGCAGCACGTCTATGAAAATGCCTGTGCAAGCGGCGCAGACGAAGTCATTATTGCAACGGATGATCAACGCATCGCAGAAGCAGCTGAAATATTTAATGCTAATGTCTGTATGACATCAGATAAGCATACATCGGGCACAGACCGTATCGCTGAGGTGGCCAAGATTAATGATTGGAATAATGAAGTCTGTATTGTAAACGTGCAGGGTGATGAGCCACAAATGCCATCAAAAAATATAAAGCAAGTTGCAGAAAATTTGCTATCGCATGATGGTGTCAGCATGTCTACCTTATGCGCACCAATTATTGAGGACAATGACTTTCAAAATTCGAATGTGGTGAAGGTTATGTTTGATGCTAATAATGTCGCATTAAATTTTAGCAGAGATATAACAAAACTAAATTGCAAGAACCCTAATATTAATAAAAAAGATGTTTTTAGACATTTAGGCATATATTCTTATCGCGTAGATTTTTTAAATACATTTACCAATCTTCCACCATCTTCTTTTGAGATCAAAGAGTCATTAGAGCAACTTAGAGCATTGCAAAATGGATATAAAATATTTATTGCTGTGGCCAAGCAAGCAACAGGTATAGGTGTGGATACACAAGAAGATTATGCTGCATTATTAAATTCAAATTAATAAAACTATGCAGTGGAAAATAAAACAGCGTGAACGTAATTATGATGGTCATTTTAAGGTTGACCAGCTCACGATAGAACATGAATTATTTTCTGGTGCTACAAGTAAGCCGTTAATTCGTGAACAAGTGTCCAGGCATAATGCAGTCGCAGTGTTGCCGTTTGACCCTGAGCGTGATGAAGTAGTTCTAGTAGAGCAATTTAGAGTTGGTGCACTGAATAAAGATGACCTCCAACAAGTTGACACCCCTTGGTTAATAGAAGTTATTGCCGGTTTAGTCGAAGAAGGTGAAGAATTAGAAAATGTTGCTTGTCGAGAAGCATTAGAAGAGGCAGATTGTAAGATTGAGAATATCATGCATGTTGCTTCGTTTTTCCCAAGCCCAGGTGGTTTTTCTGAGCAAGCTCATGTTTATTTAGCTAAGACAAATACGGCTGAGTTAGGTGGTATTTATGGCTTGGAAGAAGAGGGTGAAGACATACGTGTGCATGTTGTGCCTTCAGAACAAGCAATAGAAATGTTGCACAAAGGGAAAATATGTTCTGCCATTTCTATGGTAGCTATGTATAACTTTATGCGGTTACGAGAAAAACTAAAACAAGATTGGTCTGGCGGATAGCTTAAACTATTCTAAATCCACTTTTAGGTAAATTTCACTTCGCGTGTTGTTTGAGTTGCGTGAAGTACTAAGAATGCCGCTGTCTTTAGATTTTGCATCGGTATCAATGCCACCAATTTGTACCCATTCGCCAAGTTTTGTTTCTAAGGTAGTATCCGCTTCTTGCACCTCTATTGTGCCGCGATGTTCTTCGCTAGCGGTGCGGTAATGAGGTTGTATATGTAGAGAAACCTTGCCATTGCCAGTCAATCTAGGCGTCACGTAAAAACCACTGGTCACATCTTGATAATCAACACTGTCATAAACAGACACACCATGACGATGTCGGATGATGGTGCGGTGCTCATAAGGCTGAATTTTGCCAACAGTAATAAATGCTTGGCCGCCTTCAATAACACGAATCATATGTTCGGTATCTCTATCTGTACTATTTCGATTACTATTGATACGTACTTTGGTGCCTTCTTCGCGTGGAGGGCGATCACCCACAATCACTTTGACGTCATCACCAATTTCATAATTACCTGAAGTGTTAAAATCGGTAGACTTTGACTCAGAATCTAAATTATTGCGCACTTTGATGATTAAATTGCGTGGCGCTTTATCCATGACCTGAAGTAAGCGGGTCACTTCTTCTAAGGTATTAGCATCGGTTCTTATAAATAATTGAAAACCAGTGCCCGTAATCGCATCATTTGGTTTAAGCATAGGTTTAATGACAGGAATAATTTCATCGGCAGGACGATTTTGTAAATCTATGATTTGCAGTGGGTCGTTTTGATCCGCAAAACATATACCTGTCATCATTATCGAGACGATAAACAGGCAAGACACTATGTGCTTTGATGAAAAACTAGCTAGATGCATAATCTTCTTACCTCGGCCTCTTGTTGGCTAAGTTCCCAAATAGATTTAAAAGTTTCCATTAACTCATTTGACTTATCAGAATCATTAAAGTTTATTTCTGCATCGTATAAATCGCCTTTAAGGTTATGAATGTAACCAACAGAATCAGCAACTAGATAGCTTTGATTAAATTGTGAATAATCATTGCAGATAGTGCGAATTTGAATTTTTGAGGAAACGCGTTGACTTAAAGATAATATTCGATGGTTATATTTAACCATCGGGTCGGTGTCGTGAACTAGAATTCTGATATTTGATGTTTTGGTGCGGCGAATGAATTCAGAAGCACTTTGGATAAAATCTTCTTTGCTAAAAATAGTAGGGTCCAGATATCGGCTAATAATCGCAATTTGATTTTGGGCTGCAGAGACCAGTTTTAGAATTGCATCGTGGTTTAATTGCCGAGAATCCGCACTAATCGGTTCACCCGTTACTCCCAACATGAAGTTTTTGAAAAAATTATCTTTAGAAATCCTCATACTCTCTATTCTTATTATGGTGGCTTAATTGGCTAAATTATAAACCACTCGCCTCATAAACTCATTGTGAAAACTCCATTACTTATTTTGTCTTACGGAACTATGAGTTATCGCTGATATCTAAGCAGATTAAGGGAAAGTTTGGCGACCTTATTCGGAATTTGGCGATAATTCGCGTATAGTGCATCAAAAATTCGCGCTTGAAATTTATAAATTCCTCAGTAAAATTTTCCCGCCGAACCAATAAGGGAAATCGTATCCCTGTTTGAAGCTGTATCTAGACATGATAAAGATAAAAAACCTTAGTAAAAAATTTGGCCATCTAACTGCAGTTGAAGACGTATCTTTCGAGGTTCAGCCTGGAGAAGTGCTAGGCTTTTTGGGCCCAAATGGTGCTGGCAAAT
>JBOEHC010000114.1:0-5128 GCA_050633765.1 Gammaproteobacteria bacterium | reverse complement strand
GAATTACCCCTTACACCATGCATCGTGGTGAAAACTATATGAGCGAAAGTCAGCTTGAACACTTTAGAAATATCCTGCTTCGCTGGAAACAAGATTTGATTGATGAAGTCAAACGCACCGTTGACCAAATGAAAAATGATGCCAGTCAGTTTGCTGACCCAGCAGATCGTGCCACACAAGAAGAAGAATTTAGTTTAGAACTAAGAACACGTGATCGCGAAAGTAAATTGATCAGAAAAATCAACCAAACACTTTCTACCATTGATTCTGAAGATTATGGTTACTGCGAATCATGTGGGATTGAAATTGGAATTAAGCGATTAGAAGCGCGACCTACTGCAACCCTATGCATTGACTGCAAAACATTGCAAGAAATCAAGGAAAAACAAATATTTACCTAATATTCTTCTTTGCAAATATATAGATAAATTCATGCCAATTTTTTACTAGATGCAAATCTAAAACTTGAGACTTACCTAGCTAATTGGTGAAACCTCAACAATATGTCGGCAGGTTTGCCCCGTCACCTTCTGGACCGCTACATTACGGATCATTAGTCGCGGCTACCGCAAGTTACTTACAAGCCAAAAAAAATAACGGTCAATGGCTGCTACGAATTGAAGATATTGACCCACCTCGAGAAGTTACGGGTGCTGCCAATAATATACTTAAGTCTCTTGAAGATTTTCAATTCAAATGGGACCAAGCACCACTTTATCAGTCCTCACGTCTAGATCACTACCGGAACGCATTAACTAAATTAATTCAGCACGATCAAGTTTATGCTTGCTCATGTTCACGCAAAGATTTAACCGACAATGTTCAGAAAAGTGAGTTAGGTAAACGCTATCCAGGTATCTGTGCCAATAAAAATCTAAATACTCATGAAGCCAATTTTAATTTAAGACTGCGAATAGTAAATGAAATAATCAATTTTCAAGACGCCACTTATGGCTCATTAAGTCATAACTTATATAAAGAGATTGGCGATATAATTATTTATCGTAAATTTGATTTACCGAGTTACGCATTAGCTGTGAGCATTGACGATGCTTTTCAAGGTATAACCGAAGTAGTGCGAGGTTATGATTTACTCGCCTTCACACCGATACAAATTTACATAAACAAGCTGTTGAATCTACCTACCCCTGCATTTCTACATATTCCAATTGCTGTTAATCAACAAGGCCAAAAACTAAGCAAACAAACTGCGGCCGAAGCCATTACCAAACAGCGTCCCGAAAATGCATTAGCTCAAGCACTAAAAGACTTAGGGCAAGAAGTACCCAATACACTAGAAAATGAATCACTTGATCAAATATGGAATTGGGCAATACAGCATTGGAATGCCGACAACATTCCTAAAACCAAGCAATTTTGCATATCGTAAAACCAAAAATGGCCGTGAAAACACGACCATTTTGGTGAACTGATATTAAAAAACGTTATTATTCTTCGCCGCTTTCTTTACCCTTTACCCAATCCCAAGGCTCTTCTTTACCTACAGCAAAAAAGATCCAGAAATTGCCAATGATCATAATTATGAACATTAGCGCAGTAAAAAAAGCCCAAATCGGATTACCATGATGATCGCCAACATTGACCCAGTTCATCACTCCTAGGAATGCAACGGTCCATAAGGCCATTACTCCTAATGCTTGTAGTGTTCGCATATCTATCTCCTAACTATCTTAATTAACTAAATCTTTAACGCCCACCGGGCATTGAACTCGCATCTAAGAACTTATCAAAGAATATGTTCTCTTTACTCATACCTTGATCCACCATGACATCAATTGCAGCATCAATCATTGGTGGTGGGCCACACAGATAACCCTGAGCTTCGCTCAATATTAATTTCCCAGTGTCTACGTAAGCCTCCTTCAAATATGTGGTTACAAAGCCTGTTGCGCCCTGCCAACCACTTCCTTCTGGCTCTTCACTTAATACTGGAACAAATTCAAATGAATAATCTTTATTCCACTTTTTACCAATTTCTGCTAATTCGTCCAAGCAGTATAAATCTTGCTGTGCACGTGCACCAAATAAATACAGACAATTGCGTTTCACTTGCTCTGCAGCTGAACTTTCTAATATTGCTTTGATCGCACTCATACCGCTTCCTCCCGCCACGCAGACCATCGTTGAGTCTTCGTCACGACGAAAGAATTGACCATAAGGTCCAGTTACTTTAACCGCTTCACCTACTCGGTCTTCAGCAAATAACCATTCAGTAAATTTACCACCTGGTACTAAACGCACATAAAATGTAAATTCACCCGGATTTTCTTGTTTAGGTGCTTTGGCATATGAATAGGAACGTGGATCATCTAAAGCGCTAATTGCGATTTCAGAATATTGTCCTGCCATACCATTATGCTCAACATTACTATCACACTTAACAACTAATTCTTTAATATCATGCGTGAGACTACTTGCACTTATTATTTTACCTTCATAAGTGTTTAGCTCTACCGCCGGAGCATCGCTAAGCTCTACTTCAATTTCTACATCAGTTTTCAGTCTTGTTTGGCAAGCAAGAATTTTCCCGCTCTTTAACTGATCTTGATCTAACACATAAGAAAAATCTGTTAGCGCTTTGATTTTACCGTTTTTTAATGTGCACTGACATGTGCTACAACTACCTACACGACAGTCATGAGGCCATGGTACTCCGGCCTCTAAGGCTGCATTTAACAGGTTGTCACCTGCTTTAACCGTAATGGTATGTTCGCCGGCATTAATTGTTGCTTGCCAGTCTTTATTACCACCAAATAATCCAAACATAATATCAAATACTCACTGGCGTCCTTTCCAGTGTTGAGAACGCTTTATATGGGTTTAAAAGAAGCTCTTCTAAACGTTTATAGAAATGTCTCGCAAGGTGCCTGAACTAACATCGCTTGCTGTCGGCAAACAGCTGAATGGCTCAAGCTTTTCCTTACTCGTTGAAGGATGTGATTTTACTTTTCCATACCAAGCATTAACACCAGCACGTGAGCTAACTAAATCACCAGCACCCGCATGCTCAAGTAAATTACAGCAGGCAGCCCAATGAATATCTGCTAACGTGAAGTCGCCACAAATAAAGTCACCTTTCTTTGGAGGATTTTTCAACTGCGCTTCTAAGCCATCAAACAAAGTAGCGAGTCCCGCTTTATCCAGGTTGTCGCCCATCATGGATTGAACTTTCTCAGTTGCAATACCTGACCATTGATACATTACGGCCCGATGTACACCATTTCGTGGCACCAATGATGGACCAAAGCCCTTGTCATCTAGGTATGACATGACTGCAGTCGTTCCATAAACAATGAAATCGATATCTTGCAATACTGGACCAATGCCATAAGGAGATTTCGCAAGAAAATCACTGTCATCCATTCCATTTATGAGCACGGTTTCTACATCAACGCCTTTTTCACCTGCTGTTTGCAAACACTTTCCAGTGTTAGGACAGCTTGGGTGTCCGCTCAAAATCATTTTTGTTCTTAACTGATCTCCGATCATAACTCCCCCTAATTGGCAATCTTCATTAGGATTATATTTTAAACATTACGCAATACGGAGAAGCACTACGTAACCCTTAGTTTTTAAATAACTTTAGTGCTAATACGAACTAAAGTAAAACGCTTTGACTGACTATAGTCAGTTTAACCTTCAATTTTTAAAGCACCTGATGGGCACTTAGAAACGGTTTCACGAATTTCTGCTTCTGGCGCTGCGTCTGTATCTATTACAAACTGACCGTCTTCAACTTTAAATACTGTTGGTGAGCCTTTAACACATTCTCCAGCATGGCTACAGGTATCTGCATCATAAGTTACTTTCATCTCAAAACTCCTAGGTTATCTATATTATTGTATGGCTATAGTTTGCCGCTTTTTTTGTTATTTTAATAGCTTTTAGCTATAAAACCCATGCTCTTGCCTATTATTTAAGCAAGATACATGGGCATATAAATAGATCGCTATTAAGCGTATCCGGCCTGTTTATTCATCTGGGCTGCTATCTTAAGCTCGCCCTCGGACGCCATCTCGTCATCCCATTTCGCCAACTGTTTCTTCATGTAGGCATGGAATACTGGTGGCAGTAACCCTAAGGCAAATAGGGTGAAGTAGCCGCGCCCGCAGTTCGGAGCACCCACTTCGTCAAGTTCCCAAAAGTGGGTCTCGCCTCGGTCGTGGTGGTCAGCTTGACGGCCAATCTCGATAAAGAACCAGCTGGTAAAGGCGGTGGAGTTGTCCCAGCTATGGCGGTAGTCGATCGGTTGACCTTTTTCTCGTATTAAGCCGTAGTGCTCAAGATAGTTGAGTACTTCGAGTTCGAAGTTGGAGATGAGCCATACGCCGGCTAGACATAGCATGCCGATCCAGCCCCCTACGAACCAGAATAGGAGGACGGTAGGGAGGGCCATGAAGTAGCCGCGGATCCAGCGGTTTTGCCAGGATAGGAAGTTGACGCCGATGCGCTCGAGGCGTTGTTTTTCCATCATGAATAAAAATTTGCTTTGGCCAAACCCAGAGAGTGGGTAGTGGGTGTACATGCTGCGTCCACGTGGGGCGGTCGCCGGGTCGTCTTGGTGTCCAAGCTCGAGGTGGTGGTTGTAGACGTGGGCATAGCAAAAATGGGCTTTGCCACTTAATGCCATCATCCAGCGGGCAATGACGAAGCTGAAGCCTTTGGTGTGCGCCAGTTCGTGGCCGTAGATAATGCCGATGCCGGCAAAGATGCCGGAGGACATGACGGCTCCGATCAGTTGGCGACCGGTGATGCCGTCTTGAACAGTTAATCCAAGAATTTCGGTGGTGCCGATCGGAACGTTGCCCATGTATTGCCAAATACGCCACGCTAGCGCTAATTGGATGAGGGCAAAGACGGCCAGCATGCCGTACATGGTGCCATTTAATAGGGGCACGATGCCGTTGGTGTCGCCATTGTCATCAAAGCCTGCGCCCGGGGTTTGGGCGGTGGTGAGGGTATCGATAATGATGCCTGCACCCAGCAATACCACACCGGTCCATACCCATGGACCGCCCGCAATCACGCCAAATAGACTGGCTAAAATAAGTAACGGCGCTAAAAAATACCGCGCATTGATTAATAATTTCTTCATGTTTCCGCCTCC
>JBOEHC010000113.1:0-4005 GCA_050633765.1 Gammaproteobacteria bacterium | reverse complement strand
CTGTAGGCCAATGCCTGCTGGTGAATGGCGCCTGCCAGCAGCGCTCGGCGTTTCGGAGATAACTTTTTGGAATCGCTCAGCCCCACTATGGGACGCATTGGATCGAGAATAACCGCCGCTGCCACTACCGGCCCTGCAAGCGGCCCGCGACCAGCCTCATCAATACCCGCAACTAATTCTAACCCGGTAGTCGTATTAGGCATTGATTGTAATTCTCTCTTCTTGTTCATCCACGTGGTTCATTCACTCTATTTATGTCTCCCTGCAAGCATATCGATGAGTCTTTCGCGCTGACTATTTTTGGGTTAATCATTTTGAATGATTAATTCTTAAGTATGGTTGGCTAAATAATGACCGATGCATTATGACGAATGTTATGTCTTCAATACATAAACTTCGTATACTGCGCGCTGAGTTAAAAGGATACCTAAAAACTAGTGTCAGAGATACGAACAGCCGTGATCGGTGTAGGATATTTAGGCAAATTTCATGCACAAAAATATTCAGAATTAAAAAACAGCAAGTTAGTCGCTGTTGTTGATAAACAATTTGAAAGTGCTCAAGAAGTAGCCAACTCGGTTGGCTGCGATGCCTATGCTGACTACCATGAACTTCTAGGCAAAGTAGATGCAGTGAGTATAGTTGTACCCACCGATCTTCACTATGAAGTTGCCTCAAAGTTTCTCCAGCACAATGCCCATGTTTTAGTCGAAAAACCTATTACTACGAGTATAGAACAAGCTGATCAATTAATTTCACTCGCCAAAGCAAATAATCGTATATTACAAGTTGGCCATCTTGAACGATTTAACCCTGCGATTCTTGCCATCGAACAAGAGATTTCGAAAATTCGCTTTATTGAGTCACACCGACTTGCACCCTACAACCCAAGAGGCACAGAGGTCAGCGTAATACTCGATTTAATGATTCATGATATTGATATCATTTTAGATATCGTGGACTCAGAAGTTGAAAATATTGATGCGAGTGGCACGCCAGTATTATCTAATGATTTTGATATTGCTAACGCGCGCATAGTTTTTAAAAATGGTTGCGTTGCGAATGTTACGGCAAGTCGTGTGAGCAACAAAACAGACCGAAAAATGCGCATTTTTCAAAACGATGCCTATTTATCAGTAGATTTTCAGAACCGAGAATTGGCCACCTATAAAAAAGGTGATGGAGAGATGTATCCGGGCATACCAAATATTGACATACAAAAAAATTCTTTTGACAAATCTGATGCCTTAATGAAAGAAATAGATCATTTCCTTTATTGCATTGAGACAAATACTACACCAAAGGTAACTGGTTATGACGCTAGACGTGCTCTACTAACCGCGATACAAATAAGCGAGCTTTTAACTTAACGCAATTGCAAACTGCAAACTGCAAAATTATTTTCTAATTCAACATAATTAAATAACTTTTATGATTCCAATGCTTGACTTGAAGTTGCAGTATGCAGCTTTAAAAAATGAAATTGATGCAGCCATTGCAGAAGTGCTGCAGAGCACTCACTTTATAATGGGCCCAAATGTTGCCCAATTTGAATCCGAAGCGGCTCAATACTTAGGTGTTAAGCACGCCATTTCCTGTAATTCAGGAACAGACGCATTACATTTAGCTTTACGCGCATGCGGAATTAAAGAAAATGATGAAGTCATTACCACTCCTTTTAGTTTCGCAGCAACAGTAGAAGCCATTTGTTATGTCGGCGCCACTCCAGTATTCGTCGACATAGATCCAGTTACCTACAATATCACTCCAGAAGCAATCGAATCTGCAATTACCAGCAAAACTAAAGCCATTTTGCCTGTACATATTTTTGGGCAAGTCGCTGATATGAAAAATATTATAAAACTTGCTAAGGAAAATAATTTAAGAGTCATCGAAGATTGTGCTCAATCATTTGGTGCTCGCACTGAAAATCAACAAACAGGTAGTTTTGGTGATGCGGGTTGCTTTAGTTTTTTCCCAAGCAAAAACTTAGGATGCTATGGAGATGGCGGACTATTTACCACTAATTCAGACACTATAGCCGATAAGTTTAGACTCCTTAAGGCTCACGGCAGCAAAGAACGCAACCTGCACGAAATTGTAGGCTGGAATAGTCGGCTGGACGAACTACAAGCAGCTATATTGCGAATTAAATTAAAGAATATCGATGAATTTAATAAAAACCGCATAGCCGTTGCTAAAAAATATAACGAATTATTAGAATCACCTACTATCAGCACACCAAAATTTGAAGAAAACATGTCGCATGTTTTTCATCAATATACTTTATTAAGCGCAAATCGTGATGCCATATCCGAACAACTTCAAAATGAAAATATTGGGCATGCGATTTATTACTCTATGCCACTTTCAGAACAAACTGCTTATAAAAAAATTTCGCGCACAGAGAATCTTAATACTACACAAGCTATTTGTGCCCAATGCATATCATTACCAATGTTTCCTGAAATGTCTGATGAGCAAATAGAGCAGGTTGTAAATACTGTCAAACGTGCTTAAAAAAACCAATAAAGACTCTCCCAGCCTGATGATTGTGACCGGCGAGGCATCAGGAGACTTGCATGGTGCGCACGTCATTCGGGAAATAAAAAGGCTATTGCCAAATATCTATTGTTATGGAATTGGTGGCGCTAAGATGCAGCGTGCTGGCGTAGAGCTCCACAATAACGTTTCAGAACTTTCAGTTGTGGGACTTGTTGAAGTACTAAAACATTATCCAAGACTACGCAATATTCTAAACAAAACTAAAAACACGTTGAAGAAAGAAAAACCTGACTTATTAATCTTAATCGACTCTCCTGATTTCAATCTCCCTTTAGCAAAAACAGCAAAACAATGTGGCATTAAAGTTTTATATTACATCAGCCCTCAAATATGGGCATGGCGAAAAAGCAGAATTAAACTTATTAAAAAACATGTGGATATGATGGCAGTAGTATTTCCGTTTGAAGAAAAGTTCTACCTCGATGCTGGTGTTCCGGTTGAGTACGTTGGACATCCACTGACAAAAGAGGCAAAAGCAACCATCAATAAAAGTCAGTTTTATGAGCAAATAGAACTTGACCCAAACAAGCAGCTGATTGGCTTGTTCCCAGGTAGCCGCGTGAGTGAAATTGAAAATAATTATCCAGTATTATTAAGTGCTGCTAAAAACTTACTGCAACAAAGAAAAGATATTCAATTTGTTACACCTATTGCCTCGACCTTATCTAATGAATTAATACAGAAACACATCTCAGAAGCTGAGATGGAAATCTATGCAACCTCTGACGATATCTATAATGTCATCAATGCATGCGATGCCATTGCTGCGGCATCGGGTACCGTCACGCTGCAAATTACTCTCTTGCAAACTCCCATGCTAATCGTCTACAAGATTTCACCAACGACATATCGAATATTTAAAAGAATAGTGAAGTTCTCTTATGCTGGAATTGCAAACGTAATTGCGGGAAAAGAAATTTCACGGGAATTTATTCAAGCTGACGCTACTACTGAAAATATATCGCACGAGTTAAATAAATTATTATCAGATAAAAAATATGTTTTTGAAATGAAAAGCAATATGCAGAAAATAAGAGACTCTCTAGGTAACAAAGACGGCTCTGCTGCTACAGCACAAATTGCCGTCGATCTAATTTCAAGCACATGAATTTATTATGAAGTTACACCGCGTTTACTTGAGTTTATAAAATCAATAAACCGCTCCACCTCAGGATATTGTTCTGCGAGAGATTTTACTTCAGCAAGGTTTTCATTTTTCGAATGCTTGCTTCGTATAATTAATTTGTACGACTTATGTAATGCTCGAATACAATCATCTGAAAAACCATGGCGATGCAAGCCTTCTTTATTCAAACCATGCGTACTTGCATAGTTCCCGGACGCTATAAGATATGGTGGCAAGTCTCTATTCAGCGCGGTCCCCATCGCGCAAAACGAATAAGCTCCAATACGACAAAACTGATGTACTAAGGTAAAACC
>JBOEHC010000112.1:0-2876 GCA_050633765.1 Gammaproteobacteria bacterium | reverse complement strand
TAATTTTTTTATCTAACACACACATCCCACAGTCACACGCTTGAATTAAATTTACTTGATAGTTGGATACTATTTGAGCTGTCTAAAAAAGCATTCTTCGTTAGACTGCCATTTATGATCGCACGCCCTCCAATAAAACACACCCCTATGATGCAGCAATATTTGCGCATCAAAGCAGAATATCCCGATATGTTGCTTTTCTATCGCATGGGTGATTTTTTTGAGCTTTTTTTTGAAGATGCGAGACGTGCAGCCAAGCTACTTGATCTAACTTTAACTTCACGCAATAAAAATTCAGCTGATGAAATACCAATGGCCGGAGTTCCAGTTCATGCTACAGAAGGCTATTTGGCAAAATTATTAAAACGCGGTGAATCGGTTGCTATTTGCGATCAAATCGGTGACCCAGCAGCCAGCAAAGGTTTAGTAGAGCGAAAAGTCACTCGCGTCATTACACCTGGAACTGTTGTTGAAGAAGAATTGCTTGAGAGAGGAAAAGAAAACTATCTTCTAGCCATTTGTTCATCACAGCCTAACTATGGGTTGGCCTATTTAGATTTAAGTTCTGGAAGATTTTTATTGCAGTCCTGTAACTCAATCCAAGAATTACATGATGAAATTGAACGCATACAACCTGCAGAAATTTTACTTGCTGAAGACGATCAATTAAACACTGATTTAAATCATATAACTGACAAATACACTTCTAGATCTATTCCCAGCTGGCATTTTGAATTCGAATCTTCTACCACTGCATTATGCAAACAATTTGCAACTAAAGATTTAAGTGGTTACGGCTGTGACAATCATCCACTCGCAATTTCAGCAGCTGGTGCTGCTTTACAATACGTCAAAGATACTCAGAAATCACAACTTCCCCATATTGATGGCTTACAGATCTGTCATAAAGATGAATATTTAGCTATCGATAGCATCACACGCAAAAATCTTGAAATAGAGCTCTCTTCCCAAGGTGATTCAAAACATAGTCTAATTAACGTATTAGATAAGACTGCTTGTGCGATGGGCTCTCGCTGCTTACGTGCTTGGTTAAATCAGCCTACACGAATCAAACACATCCTGTCACAGCGCCATGCTGGTATATCAGAATTATTACAGTTGAATAGTTATAAAGAATTACATGACCTTCTTATAGAAATTAAAGATATTGAACGAATTCGCAGCCGTGTTGCACTTCAAACTGCACAACCTAGAGATCTCGATGCATTGCGCTCAACATTACAATGTGTCCCAGCTATTCAAGAGCATATTGGAAGCTATAAAAGCGAACTATTGTTGGAATCTACAAAACTATTAGTGGGTCATGAAAAGTTAGTTTCAAAATTAGAACACGCATTAGGAGATGAATTACCTGCACTTATTCGTGATGGTGGTGTAATTAAATCTGGTTACGATAATGAACTCGATGAATTACGCAATACAAGCATTAATGCTAATCAGTTTTTAGTTGATTTAGAGCAACAAGAAAAAGCAGCTACAAATATCAGCAATTTAAAGGTTTCCTATAACCGAATACATGGTTATTACATTGAAATACCTCGCAGCCATGCAGATCAAGCTCCAGAGCACTACACACGTAGACAAACGTTGAAGAATACGGAGCGTTACATTACACCTGAACTTAAAAAATTCGAAGACAATGTACTAAGTGCAAAAGAGCGCTCATTAAAACGCGAAAAGTTTTTATACGAACAACTATTAATCGATCTGAATAACGAATTATCTATTATTCAAAACTGTGCTAAAGCATTGGCGCAAACAGATGCCCTCGCTACGCTTGCGGAACGTGCTGAAACATTAAACTATACACAACCAAATTTCATTGAAGAAAATAGTCTGCATATTAAACAAGGTCGTCACCCTGTCATTGAGCATGTACAAAGTGATCCTTTCACCGCTAACGATACTCATTTCGATGAGAAACGTAAATTACTACTCATTACTGGCCCAAACATGGGTGGTAAATCTACGTATATGCGACAAATTGCCCTTATCACATGGCTTGCCTATAGCGGCAGCTACGTGCCCGCAGAAGAATTTAATATTGGCTCTATAGATGCAATCTACACACGCATAGGTGCATCGGACGATTTGAGTTCTGGTCGTTCAACTTTTATGGTCGAAATGACAGAAGCAGCTAATATTTTAAATAATGCATCAAAACAAAGTTTAGTGCTGATGGATGAAGTTGGTCGCGGCACAAGCACATATGATGGATTGTCTTTAGCTTGGTGTTGCGCAGAACATCTAAGTGAAGTGAACCAATCTTATTGCTTATTTGCTACACATTATTTTGAACTTACCCAATTACCAGAATTGTTCGAACACATACATAATGTACATATTGATGCAATTGAACATAATGAAAAAATCATATTCTTACATGCAGTGAAAGAAGGTCCTGCCAATCAAAGCTATGGTTTACAAGTTGCACAACTTGCTGGTATACCGAAATCAGTAATTGCTAACGCAAAACTAAAGCTGAAACAATTAGAGTCTGAAGTTGTTAATGCAAAGTTTTCAACCCATCAGCCACAACTTGGACTAGATCTTGAAGAAAAACAGCTGCACCCTAGTGTTAAATACTTAGAAAATATAGAACCCGATGAATTTAGCCCGAAAGAAGCTTTAGATATCCTCTATAAACTAAAGTCTCTTAATTAAAATTCCCAACGAACTAAATTAGCCACACAGAAAATATCCACCATTGAATATACGATGTTATAGTGGAATGCTTGAGCCTTCAATAGAAGTAAATCGTATAGTCTTACTATTAGATAAGTAAGCACTACTTATATTTTCAAATCTCTTACAATTCACTACAATTGCTGAGCCAAATGACATTAATCATCTTA
>JBOEHC010000111.1:0-7237 GCA_050633765.1 Gammaproteobacteria bacterium | reverse complement strand
TTCAAATATGTATTTAGGAAGAAATTATGAAAACGAATACTTACCCTATTATCGCAGTTGCTTTACTTGGGTTACTAACGGCCTGTACTTCTATACCAGATGATTTAGGTCAGAGTGATGTTGATGCTTTACTCAGTGATCGTGGCATACAAACGCCAAAAGAATCTGAATTAAATGACAGCGAATACATAGATTCATTAAGAGCAGAAGCATTGACTGCTGACACTGCGGTTCGCATTGCACTTGCAAACAACCCCAAGCTTAAGACAACTTATGCTGAACTTGGTATCGCAGCGGCTGATGTATATGAAGCTGGGCGTATACATAATCCAATATTCCACTATTCTAATTTAGACTCAGATGAGTCAGGCGAAAGTAATCTCGAAACATTCGGATTAATCACTTCATTTACAAGCTTGATTACTCTTCCTTCAAGAAAACGCTATGCAGAGGGTGAATTTGAAAGAGTTAAAGAGTTAGTAGCAGCTGATGTTTTGGAAATTGTTACCGAAACGGAAAATGCTTACTACGACTATGTAGCAGCAGAACAAATGGCTTCTGTGCAATCACAAATTGCAAAAGCTGGCTATTTGTCATTTGAACTTGCAAAACGCTATGACAAAGCAGGAAATTTATCGCCTAGGGAATTCTTAGAAGAACAAATCACTGCATCAGAAACTAAACTTGAGTCACTTGATGCAACGGCCGAGGCATATGAAAAATGTGCTGAGCTGATGAATCTTTTAGGTTTTTCATTAGGACAAGACATTGATGTGTTTACCCAACTGCCTGTGCCAGTAACAGAGGAAGATGATCTAGATAGATTAATTGAATTAGCTCGTAATTCACGACTGGATTACAGCGCAGCTCATAAAAATGCCGATTTGCTTGCAAACAAACTTGGCGTCACGAATTGGACGCGTTGGTTAGGTGACCTTGATATTGGTATTGAACACGAACAAGAAACAGATGGTGCTGAATTAACTGGTCCAACATTCGAATGGGAGATTCCAATATTTTCACAAAACCGAGATTCGAAGTTGCGTGCAAATGCAGAGTTACAAATGGCGATTGCAGATGTAAAACGTCTTGATGTAGAAGTTGAAAATGATGTGCGCCTCGCTCATGCGGCAGTATTAAATGCAAAAGAGCGAATTAACGAGTATGAAAAAGGATTGTTGCCTGCTCGTATTGACGATGTAGCACGCGCTCAAGAAGAAGAAAACTTTATGCTAATCGGTACCTTTGAATTACTTGAGATAAAACGAGAAGAGTATGAAGCATATCTTGGTTATCTAGGTGCAGTAAAAGATTACTGGCATGGGCGTGTTGAATTAAGTCGTGCAGTTGGAAATACATTACCGAGTTCAAGCTTGGTTGGTGATAGTCATATCAATATAGAAGACTACCTAGTTTCGAAATCAGAAGGCATGGATCACTCCGGTCATCATATGGATCATTCTGAACACAACATGGATCATTCAGAGCAAGAGATGGATCACTCGGATCACCAAATGGATCANNGATTCAACTTCATCATCTGAAAAAGATGAGCATGACGCACATCAGCATCACTAACAGATTTAAAACATAGGAGTAAGAAAATGACTTCAAGAAGACAATTTTTATCATATACCGGCGCAGGTGCGCTAGCAGCGAGTTTGGCGCCAACTAAAACTGCGATGTCAGTAGAGACATCATTGGCAAATGCAGCATCAGCAAGCCAATCTAAAAGTAATCAACCCTACCTTCCTTGCCAAACACTTAATGGCTGGACTCTTCCATACAAAATGAAAAATGGTGTGAAGGAATTTCATTTAGTTGCAGAAGAAGTTGAACATGAGTTTGCACCAGGCACAACTGCAAAGTGTTGGGGTTATAACGGCACAACCCCCGGGCCAACGATTGAAGCAGTTGAAGGAGATCGTGTTCGAATTTTAGTTACTAATCGCTTAAAAGAACATACAACAATTCATTGGCATGGTCTTTTATTACCAAGTGGTATGGATGGTGTAGGTGGATTAAATCAACCACAAATTAAACCAAACGAGACGTTTGCTTATGAATTCACGTTAAAGCAACACGGTAGTCATATGTATCATCCGCATGCAGATGAGATGACTCAGATGGCAGTAGGCATGATGGGAATGTTCATCATTCATCCTAAAAATGGAGAGGCAGTTCCAATTGATCGCGATTATTGTTTCCTTTTACACAACTGGGGAATTCACCCAGGAACATATCGTCCTGATCCATCTATATTACAAGACTTTGACTTATGGACAATGAATAGCAAAGTATTTCCTTACATAGACCCAGTTGTTGCAAGAACTGGCGAACGTGTTCGTGTACGCATGGCAAATCTCTCTATGTGGAATCATCCATTACACATGCACGGTGTTCAATATTGGGTAACGGGATCAGATGGTGGTCGCTGGCCACAATCACGTTGGCGTAATGATACGACAGAAATTGTAGCTGTAGGACAAATACGTGATATTGAATTTATTGCTGTCCCGGGAGATTGGGCATTTCATTGTCACATGGCACATCACACTATGAATGCAATGGGTCATGAAATTCCAAACACCCTTGGTGTAGACCAATCTGGAATTGATAAAGAAATTCAAAAAATGTTACCAGGCTTTATGGCGATGGGTGAACATGGAATGGCAGAGCATCAAGAACATACCGATATGGGTCACCATCCAGGACCACGAAACACTTTAGCAATGATGACTGGAAAAGGTCCTTATGGAAATATTGAAATGGGTGGAATGTTTACTACAGTCAAAGTTCGCGACAACTTAGCGAAGGGTGATTACAGCGATCCAGGTTGGTACAACGCCCCAGTGGGAACTGTTGCTGCACGTATAAGCAATAATCCAGATTTTGGTAATCCCATTCGACGAAAAATCACATAAACAAAATGCTAAAAATGTGTAGAAATTAATTGCTCACAAATAGGAGATATAATATGGAATATAAACTTAAGGTTGATAACATCAAGTGTAGTGGATGCACTAACACCATTATCACAAAGTTGCGTGAAATAGATGGTGTTAAGGATGTGCATGTAAATATTGTTGATAAAGAAGTCAATGTCACTACTGATTCAGAAATTCATGCCGATACACGTCAATTGATAACCAAAAAACTTACCAAATTAGGTTACCCAGAAATAGGAACAGCGGATTCAGATCGACTTACGGTCAAAGCAGCTTCTTATGTCAGTTGTGCACTAGGTAAAGTATCGGGAAAGAATTAGTTGATAGCTAATTTAAATTTAATAACACCCCTACATACTTATGTTCAGTAATGAAATATAAATCTATAAGGATAGGTTAGTTTATGCGAGTATTAAATTGTGCCCTCATAATGTTTCTAATATTAAGCGCGGTAATAGCTTGTTCTGATAGCGCTGGTACGAAACTATCTGTATATAAAAACCCTCAGTGCGGGTGTTGTGACAAATGGATTACACATTTAGAAAAATCAGGTTATAGCATTGATACACATTATCTGGATGCTCCCGAAGTTAACGCATTAAAGAATAAGATTACAAATATCTCTCAATATCTGTCTTGTCATACTGGCGTTTACCAAGATAAATATATTTTTGAGGGCCATATCCCAGCAAAATTCATTACACAATTTCTGCAAGAAACACCAGAAGGTGCTCTTGGCCTAGCAGTACCTGGTATGCCTGTTGGCAGCCCGGGCATGGAAGTCGAAAACAAATTTTCTCCTTACGATATTTTATTAATTAAAAATAATGGTGCTAACGAAATTTATGCACACATCGACAATTATGAGGAGCAGTTTTGACATACTCCAAATGCCCGCTTTGGGTTGTTAGCAGTCCTTACAAATAATTATTGACGGACTTATGACGGACTTGTTGTGCTTAGTTGAGCACAAAAAAGAAATTAAGCGTTGCGATCGCCCAATGCGTTTGAATAAAAACAATTACTTAGTTTCGAAAATGGTGGCTATGGGTGGACTTGAACCACCGACCCCAGCATTATGAATGCTGTGCTCTAACCAGCTGAGCTACATAGCCATATTTTGAATTGATAACGATTATTATAGAACACCCCGAACTGAGATAATTCTACCCAAAAGTTCTATACATTGAATCTAAAATGTACCACGCAGAGCATTATATAAACCTAAACACTACACATTAAATCTAAAATGTACCACGTCTCCTTCATTCATGAGGTAATCTTTACCCTCTAGACGCCATTTGCCTGCGTCTTTAGCGCCTACTTCTCCATTGGCATCAACATAATCTTGATAACCTACTACTTCGGCACGAATAAATCCTTTCTCAAAATCTGTATGAATCTTACCTGCCGCTTGGGGCGCTGTCGCTCCTTTTGATACTGTCCAAGCTCGTGCTTCTTTAGGACCTGCCGTAAAAAATGTTTGTAATCCCAGCAACTCATACCCAGCACGAATCACACGATTTAAGCCTGGCTCTTCTAGTCCTAATTCCGATAAATATTCTTGCTGCTCATCATTATCAAGTTGTGCTACTTCGGCTTCGATTTGCGCACACACTGGAATGACTTGAATGGATCTTTTTTTGGCAAGTTCTTCTAGATTTTTTAGATGCGGATTATTTTCAAATCCGTCTTCAGCCACATTAGCGATATAAAAAGCCGGCTTACCAGTAATAAGTTGTAGTTCACGAATTAAATGCAATTGCTCTTTAGTTACGCTAAAAGTAAAGGCGACTTCTTCGTTTTCTAGATGTTCTTTTAGTTTCTTATATAAATCTAGTTGCGCTAATGCTTCTTTATCACCAGACTTTGCAACACGCTCTACTCTTGCAATAGCTTTTTCAACTGATTCTAAATCCGACAATATCAATTCAGTATAAATTGTTTCTAAATCAGATAGCGGGTTAACCTTGCCATCCACATGAATAATATTTTCATCATCGAAACAACGCACTACATGAGCAATGGCATCGGTTTCACGTATATGGCCTAAAAATTGGTTTCCTAAACCTTCACCTTTAGAAGCGCCGGCAACTAACCCTGCAATATCGACAAACTCAATAGTAGTAGGAATAATCTCTTCAGATGTCGCGATACTAGCTAGTTTATCTAAACGAGGATCAGGTACGGGCACGATACCAACATTAGGATCGATGGTACAAAACGGATAATTTTCCGCTGCAATTTCTGTTGCGGTTAGCGCATTGAATAGGGTCGACTTGCCTACATTTGGTAATCCTACAATTCCACATTTAAAACCCATACGTTTACATTATTCCTTTGTATGCAGCTTACGCTGTACCGCTTCCATATCACCTTCAACGAATTCATCTAATGTGTTCATGGCATCAATAATTGAATTATCTATTTCTGCTCGGTCTTTTTTGTTTATTTGCTTAAGCACATGACTTACCACCTGATCTTTATGCCCAGGATGCCCAACTCCTAAGCGTAATCGCCAAATATCTTTGCCCAAATGCGCAAAAATACTGCGCAAGCCATTATGCCCACCATGCCCACCAGCCCATTTCAATTTTACCTCACCATTAGGCAAATCTATTTCGTCATGTGCGACTAAAACTTGTTCAGTAGGAATTTTATAAAAATCACAAAATGGACGCAGTGATTCACCACTATCATTCATATAAGTATGAGGTTTAAGCAACCAGATTTTTTCACCTTGACAGAAAAAGTGTGCAAGTTCGCCTTTAAATTTAGACTCTTGTTTAAAGGTTACATTTTCTCTTGCAGCTAACGCGTCCACAAACCAAAACCCGGCGTTATGCCGGGTTTGTTCGTGTTTTTCGCCTGGGTTACCGAGACCGGCAATTAGGCGTATGCCTTTATGCTTTGACACAAGACCCTAGGTTAAATTAAATAGGGTTAAATTAATTAGGGTGAAAAGTTTACGAATCATCTCCCGATGATTTGTCTTCACTCTTATCATCACCCTCAGCTTTAGACTCATCGCCTTCAGCCTCATCACCTTCGGCTGCCTCATCTGTAACCACTGGCTCTTCTTCTACAGCACGCTTAACGTGTACAGAAACCACCACGTGATCATGGCCTTCGCCATGTGCAAGTTCGATTATGGTCACACCGTCAGGAACTTGAATATTACTAAGGTGCAATGAATCATTTAGTTTTAATTCAGCTGTATCTACTTCAATGAATTCTGGAAGATCTTTAGGTAAACATGAAATTTCAACTTCAACGATGTTATGACTGATCACCCCACCTTCTAGTTTTACACCAGGACATATATCTTCGTTCAAAAAGTGTAATGGAACATGAACATTAATTGCAGTGTCTTCACGCACACGTAATAAATCCATATGCAAAACAGTTGGCTTGTATGGATGACGCTGTAAATCACGCAAAATTGCACGTTGCGATTTTCCTGCAACATCTACGGTTAGAATGTGTGAATAAAAAGCTTCCTGCTCAAGACTATGCACTAGCTTGTCATGATCAAATGTAACGGACACAGGCTCTTCACCGCCGCCATAAATAATTGCAGGCACTTTACCAACTTTACGCAACCTTCTACTGGCACCTTTGCCTTGCTGTTGCTCATCTCGTAATTCTGCATTTAATGTGAAATCGACACTCATTACTATTACTCCAAACTTTCCTATATTCTCTGCTACTAACTACTGGTTAGCCCATATACCTTAATCCATATATAGGGTGCTAACAGACTCTTCTTGGTTAATTCTACGCATTGATTCTGCAACTAAGCCCGAAACCTCTACCTGACGGATTCGAGTACAGTGCCTAGCTTCCTCGCGGAGCGGAATTGTATCAGTTACCACCAATTCATCCAGTACAGAATTCTCAAGGTTTTCAATTGCTTTGCCAGAAAGCACTGGATGAGTGGCATACGCCCGGACACTTGTGGCCCCATGCTCTTTTAACGCTGATGCTGCGGCACAGAGTGTGCCTGCTGTATCGACCAAATCATCAATGATATAGCAAGATTTACCCTCTACCTCACCGATTATATGCATCACCTCGGACTTGTTTGCCTCCGGACGACGTTTGTCGATAATAGCCAAATCTGCATCATCTAATCTTTTAGCAAGCGCACGAGCACGTACCACGCCACCTACGTCTGGAGACACCACTATTAAATTAGGGTCTTTACGCTTATAGACATCACCCAATAAAATAGGTGATGCATAGATATTATCAACCGGGATATCAAAAAAGCCCTGTATTTGATCCGC
>JBOEHC010000110.1:0-15976 GCA_050633765.1 Gammaproteobacteria bacterium | reverse complement strand
TTCAACGTTGCTGAGCTGTTCTTGATAATGGTTACGACTTTTAGATAACCAAGGCGGCGTTTCGCTGCCATTAGCTTTTAGACGTTGCTCAGAATTATTTAACTCTTCGAGCTTTTTAGTAAATTTATTTTTACGTAACTTGGTAATCCTAATTGCTGATTCAACTGTTTCGATTCGTTCATCACGAACTAATTCAATATCTTCTACTGTAAGATACAGAGCCAATAGTAAACGATCTCTTTGCTCGGCTTGTTGTACCTTTTGCTTTTTTTCTAACTCCAGCTCGGCTAATCGTTCTTCTTCTTCTAGCTCGCCCCGTGTTTTAGGTGCAGGTATAGACTTTACCACTCGACCTGTTTCATTTAACAAATCCTGCTTTTTTTGTGATTCTGTTGGCGGCAAGCTATCACTATAATGAATAGTGCCTTCATCATCGACCCAACGATAAAACTCAGCATGCACAAAACTGGCTTGAAATAAGGCCAGTGCAAGTAGAAGAGATACTAAATATTTTGCTTGAGACATATAGCTTATAAAATTTTCTACCGCAATTTTACTACCAAATACCAAGAACTTAGAGCTAAAAAGACGAATTTAATCGTAAAACTTTACTCACTCGTCATATGCGAAAATAACTGCCGATATCCTTTGTTTATATAACCATAATTATTTTATGGTATTTGACTGGTACTTAGTTAAGTAGCTTTCCAGCTTTGGTAAATGCTCTGAATACAGATTATTAGATTTAGAATAGGCAATTAGCTCATTAGCTGTAGCCACCGAAATGGCCTTTATGTGTAAATCACATTCGACCTGTTCAACCGCTGATATTGCAGATCCAGATCCTTGTCCTCTTTCTTGTCGATCAAATGCAATCACCACCCCTGCTACTACACTTTCTGTATTAGAAATAATTTCAGCTGCCTCATTTATTGCAGTACCTGCAGTAATGACATCATCAATAATCAGCACCTTGCCACTAAGAGGTGCACCAACAATCTGTCCCCCATCACCATGTTTTTTTACTTCTTTGCGATTAAAGGCATAAGGATAATTTAGATTATGGTCACGTGCTAAGGTCATAGCCACCGCAGCTACTAGCGGGATTCCTTTATAGGCCGGACCAAATAACATATCAAACTCTAGTTCGGAATCTACAATTGCCTGAGCATAGAAACAGCTTAATGAATCGAGCGCTGAACCATCATTAAATAAGCCTGCATTAAAAAAATATGGGCTAACTCGACCAGATTTAAGCGTGAACTCTCCAAATTGTAAAACACCCTTCTCGGTTGCAAATTGGATAAATTTAGTACTATTTTTCATATTGATTTATTCGGTAAAAATTCAGTTAGATAATTTTATATAGATTCTTTTCTCATTTGATCTTTGCTAGTGTACTAAAAACCAACATTATTAGAACTAATCCGATTTAACTATGCGCATCATCACTGTCAATGTAAATGGAATTCGAGCGGCAGCGCGAAAAGGCTTTTTCGACTGGCTAAAGAAACAAAAAGCCGATGTCGTATGTATACAAGAAACCAAAGCACAGATTCATCAACTAGAAGAAGACGCCTTGTATTTCCCCAAAGGCTATCATTGTTATTATGTCGACGCGCTTAAAAAAGGCTACAGTGGTGTTGCCGTGTATAGCAAGCACAAACCAAATAAAGTGGTGCGCAAATATGGTGATGATGAATTTGACAATGAAGGTCGTTATTTAGAATTGCAGTTTGATCAGCTTGCTGTAGTGTCCTTATATGCGCCATCGGGCTCATCCAGCGATGAACGACAACAAGCCAAGTTTCGTTTTATGGACACATTCCTACAACACCTTAAAAATTTAAAGCGTCGCCAAAAAGACTACATCATATGTGGTGACTGGAATATTGCACATAAAGAAATCGATTTAAAAAATTGGCGTGGCAATAAGAAAAATTCGGGATTCTTACCAGAAGAACGCGCTTGGCTAGACACATTATTCAATGATGTCGGTTACATCGATGCATTTCGTGAGCAAAATCAAAAAGAAGACCAATATACTTGGTGGTCGAACCGAGGGCAGGCCTGGGCGAAAAACGTAGGTTGGCGGATTGACTACCATATTGCTTCACCAAAACTTAAAAACAAATCTAAAAAAGTTAGCATCTACAAAGAAGAGCGATTTTCTGATCATGCCCCACTCACCATTGATTACAATTTGAAAATTTGAGTCCTAAAGAAAAACAAATTTCTTGGTTAGACGCATTAAAGGTTTATAAACAACCTAAAGTGATTGCAATGCTGTTCTTGGGCTTTTCAGCTGGCCTACCTCTATTTCTAGTATTTGGTACGCTTTCTATATGGCTGCGCCGTGAAGGCATCGACCGCAGCACTATTGGGTTTATTTCTTGGGTGACACTTTTATACGGCTTAAAATTTATATGGGCACCGCTTGTTGATCGTTTACCCTTGCCATTAATCACAAACTGGCTCGGTCAAAGACGAAGCTGGATGCTAATAGCACAGTGCGGAGTGTTAGCAGGTCTTTGGGTAATGTCCAATACCAGTCCAAACACCGAAATAACAATTCTCGTTTTTGCAGCTTTGCTTGTCGCCTTCTCATCCGCCACTCAAGATATCAGTATAGACGCATGGCGCATTGAAGCTGTTGCCACAGATCAACAAGGTGCAATGGCGGGAACCTATCAATTGGGTTATCGCCTGGGTTTAATTTTGGCGGGTGGTGGCGCAACCATTATTGCGGGTAGCAGTTCTTGGAATACTGCCTACTTTGTAATGGGCTGCGCAATGTTTATTGGAATGATTACTACTTTTATTATTTCTGAACCGGAACGAAAAATAGCACAACAAACATGGGAACAAGAACAACGAGTCGTTAATTTTTTAGAAGGCTCTTCAATATTACCGAATGGTTTACGAAATATAATCGCCTGGTTTATAGGTGCTGTGGTCTGTCCGTTTGTTGATTTTTTCACTCGTAATGGATCTGTAGCGCTATTGATATTGCTATTCATAGGTTTATTCCGAATCAGTGACATTACTATGGGCGTAATGTCTGGCCCTCTTTATGTAGACATGGGTTTTACCGACACACAAATTGGCTTGGTCTCTAAAACATTTGGCATTGCAGTGACGATATTCGGTGCGTTGCTTGGTGGAGTGTTAGTGATGCGCTATGGAATGATGAAAATGTTAATTATTTCCGCCATCTTAGTAGTGTTAACTAATTTATTATTTGCCTGGCTCGCCACACAAGGGCCGGAAATATCCTTACTCGCTTTAGTTATAACGGCTGATAATTTAAGTGGCGGGATTGCCGGCTCCGCTTTTATTGCCTATTTATCTAGCTTGACCAATCGCGCTTATACCGCCACACAATATGCGTTATTTAGCTCTTTAATGCTGCTTCCTGCAAAATTCATAGGCGGGTTTTCAGGAACAATCGTTGATAGCCATGGCTATATAGACTTTTTTATCTACGCAGGCTTGCTTGGGATCCCAGCAATCTTGCTAGCCGTGTATTTATGGCGTAAAAATACAGATATGTTTAGAACCAAATCTAAACTAGAAAATCAAAACATATAATAATTTTCAATAGGAGTAGCCCCATGAAGTTTAAATTGTTAACTATTGCATTTTGTACATATGTAATTACTGGGAGCTTGCATGCGGGCTGGTTTGATAAAGCAAAAGAGTTATTGAACGAATCAGGCGTATCTCCATCAACCGCCAGTAACTTAACCGACGGAGAAGTAAGTTCAGGCCTTAAAGAAGCCTTGCGCGTAGGGTCTGATTTAGTCGTTAGTCAGCTTGGCGCAAAAGATGGCTTTAACGCAGACCCAAGTATTCATATTCCACTGCCAAACAGTTTGCAAAAAGTACAATCTACTTTAGAAAAAGTTGGCATGAGCGGAATGTTAGATGATTTAGAAACTCGACTTAATCGTGCAGCAGAAATTGCAACACCCAAAGCAAAAGAGTTATTTCTCAATGCTATTTCAGCGATGGCCTTAGATGATGCACGCAATATTCTTGCGGGAGAAAAAGATGCCGCAACGCGTTATTTTCAATCAAAAATGACGCCGGACTTAGTAGAAGAATTCACACCTATTGTAAATGATAGCTTGGCTGAAGCCGGTGCGATAAAAAGCTACGACGATGCCATCGGCCAGTATAAAAAAATTCCTTTAGTGCCGGATGCCAAAGCAGATTTAAGTAGTTATGTAGTTGAAAAAGGTATGGATGGAATATTTCACTACTTAGCAATAGAAGAAGCAAAAATTAGAACCAACCCGGTTGCGCGCACCACTGATTTATTGAAAAAAGTGTTTGCTAAATAGTGGGCATAGGGATATGCGAATAAGAGTTGCAACAGGGAAGTTGCTTCAAGTTAAAGTCGGTTGAATTTTAATGTCTGCTTACAACCCAAAGCGGACATTATTAGAATCAAGGATTACGGAATAATCTCAATCGGCGTACCGTCATCAACCGCTTCCCAAATTTCATCCATTTCATGGTCTTGAACGGCGATACAACCTTCCGTCCAATCATCTTCATTGAATAAGAGTTTGGTTCTATCTACCCAGTTACTAGGCTGGCCATGAATCATGATTGCTCCTCCAGGGGAATCACCTAGCTCACGTGCATGCCGATAATCAGATTTACTTGGGTAGGAAACATGAATAGAGCGGTAAAACTTACTATTTGGATTACGCCAATCTAATGTGTAGTGGCCTTCTGGAGTACGCGAATCCCCTTCGCGTGTTTTATGGCCATCGGGCTGTTTGCCGAGAGCAATACGGTAGGTTTTTAAAATTTCGTCGCCACGGTATAGATACAACTTACGTTCAGATTTTTTTACTACCACATAATCAGCTTTGTCTATCACTATCGCATCAGTAGACGCCACAACCATGCTGCTTAAGATAATTGTCATGCAGAATGTAACAACAAAGTTTAATGTAGTTAGTTGTCTAGTTTTATTCAAAACATTCACGGTTGCACTCTCTAGGAGATTGGTTGCAGAAAGTGTGGCAAAGCAATATTGCCTACCCGTTAAAGTTTACGGCTGACTGCGCTTACTTTTCACCCATTTAATGATGGGCTCCCACATTTCACGGTCAAGCTCGGTAGCACCAGGCGCCATTTCAAAAATACCCAGCCCACGCTCGGCGGCTTTAATATAGTTTTGGCTGTCTCGTAACATGGTTAGAAATGGAATTCTCTGTTTACTTAACAGGTCATCTAACTCCCAGTAAATATTAGTGTAATCGCGCGAACGATTTGCGATTAACGCAAGCTTGGCTCTTTTGCGTTGTACCGGAGCAGATTTTTTTATCTCAACAATAAAATCAGTGACTGCGCGCATATCGATGGGTGAAGGTAGCACAGGAATCAGTATGGTTTGTGCCTTATTGAGCATCTTACTTAAATTGCCGCCGTGCATACCTGCCGGAGCATCATGAATGACAAAATCAGTGTTTCGACTAGGCCGTTTTGCGCTTTTTTTATGTGCTGCAATGCCTTCGATCGGCGGTCTCGCTGCAGAGCGTGCTGCTAGCCAAGCCATGCTGCTACCTTGTGGGTCATAATCCATCATCACCACCTTTTTATTCTGCGAGGCAAAATAAGAAGCTAAATTCGTCGCGACGGTGGATTTTCCTGAGCCACCCTTTGAATTAATCACCATAATGTTGCGCATGTCTTAAACACCTCACGTATGTAGATTGATATACGAAGTTTGTCTTAACTGTGGCGACATTCCAAGTGCAATTAATGTGCTGAAATTTATTATGACGCGATATGTATGAAGATAGTTTGTTTGCTCCATCCAGATCTACAAAGTGATCATTTGCCATAAAACCAATAGGCTCATGCAAGTATTGAAAATGAATTAACAGGATAAAGTGTTATTTAAAATACAAGGCTATACTCGTTCTTATACTAGCATTGACAGTTATGAGGAGATCATGAATTATCTCTGCACTTTACTGTATTTTCGCTACATAAACTCAGCAATTACCGGAGCATGATCAGAGGGTCGTTCATTAGCTCTAGGCGCTTTATCAACTACGCTGAAACTACAAGCCCCTTCAAGAAGGCTGCTGGCGAGAATCAAATCGATCCTTAATCCTTGGTTACGTCGGAATCCGCCACCACGATAATCCCACCAACTAAAGGTATTTTCCTCTTGGTCAAATAATCGAAACGTATCAACAAACCCTAAGTCGGTAATTGTAGCTAATGCCTGACGTTCTTCATCGCTACAAAGAATTTTATCCCGCCAGGCCTCAGGACTATGCACGTCAGCATCCTCTGGGGCGATATTGAAGTCACCCAGCACTACATAGCGTGGATATTTCTTAAGATCTTGCTTTATAAACGCGGTGACTTTTTTCAACCAATCCAGTTTATATTCGTATTTATCGGAGCCCACCTCTTTACCGTTAACAACATAGAGATTAAGCACGCGAACATCGTCTACAGTAGCGGCGAGTATACGGCGCTGTGGATCATCCAAATCCTTAATATCTTTTACAACATCGCTGCCTTCTTGTTTAGAAAGTATCGCTACGCCGTTATAGGTTTTTTGCCCTGAATATTGTACTTCATAGCCTGCCTGTTGAATCTCCTCAACCGGAAAGTCTTCATCCACCATCTTGGTTTCTTGCAGAGCAAGCACATCAACTTGGTTATCTTCCAGCCACTCCAAAACTTGTGGCAAGCGCACTCGCAATGAGTTCACGTTCCAAGAAGCAATTTTCATAATAGTTTGCGTTAAAAGCTAAAAGTTAAGTTTATTACAGACTGAATCCGTGTAAGCGTTTTTTCATGCGCATGGAGGATAGTTTCATGCCCAGTAAAATCCCTAGTAACAATAATACCGCCGAAGCAATGAAAAACCATTTCTTATTAATGGAAGCAGTCACAAGCGGTTTAATATCAGATATGCTTGTCGTAGATTCCCGCAATTGGTCCTTTGCTATTGTTTCTTTCAACTGACTTTGTAACGCTTGGTAGCTTTGTTGCTGTTGAGCTAGTTGTGTTTGTAGTTCTTCAATCTGAATTAAATTAGTTTCGCTTGATTCAATACCGTCAGCACTTTGTATTCCATCTTTTAGTGCTTCGACCTCCGCCTCAAGTTCTTTGTTCTTTTCGCTCACCGAATAGTAAAGCAGCTTAGCAGGAGGATCCTCTACAAGAAATGCTGACTTCACCCAACCTCGAGTATCGTCATAGGTGGTGACTTGACTGTAACCGCCTTTACTAGCAAGCACTTCAACAGAATCACCGCTCTCTATGGTTTGCAGAACGTCACTATCGGCACTCGGGCTTGCGTAAACTCGCAATTGCAAAGAATCGGTGACATAAGCAAATTCCTGCGCCCACAACGATGTACTTAACATTAGTAGCAAAGCAGAAAGAGAAATAGTTTTTTTCATTGCCAGCATTATGCCCTAATTATATTTGGCATAACATTTACTTAGAAAGTAATTAAAATTTACCTATAATTTTTAAAAAAATACTCGTGATAAAAACAACAAACAAAAAAGCTAGACCAGCAGAATATATGCGGTTTTTGCGAGACATATGAGTTTCTGTTTTTGATGACAATAAATACGGTTGATACTTTTTAGTCTGTGGTTTTTTTAACACATGCGTGCGTTTAGGTAGTGGATTTGATAGTTGTTGCGCTAACACAGCTCGTTTTGCATCTTGACGTGCAATCTCCCACTCCTCTATATCTATTTGACCATCATTATTTTTATCGTATTCAGCAAGTTTTTCTTTATCACGCTTAAGATCACGCAAATGTGCACTTGCAGCATCTTTAAGGCTTGCCTGATAGCCTGTACCCATAGAGCTGTATTCTCCAATCGCATATATGGATTCGTACTGATCGACTCTTCGTTCGGTATAGCGATACCTCTGTCCCGACTGCATTAATACATCACTGAGTATTTTTAATGTTGATGTCTGACTCGAACTTAAATTTATATTTACACGTTTTGATCCATACCAAGTGCTGGTCGAGCTTGGTGTAACTTCTGCGCCTTCAGGGTCTATTACACAGGAGCCGGTGTCATCTTCTAACAAAAATAAGTGGTCACTCACTCCGCTATCAATATGTCGCCATTTCTGTTTCGAACGCTGAACATATTCTTCAACTGAAAATGCATACCAAACACAAGGCAAACCACTTAATGGTGCGTGAATTTCTGGTCCATCCATCCATTTAGCTGTGCCATGCAACTCAACATAGCCCTGCGGACAAGAACGGATTTTTGAAGTGGGCATGTCTTCAATTAAACGTGCCCGATGGAAAAGTCGTAGTGCAGCAAATAAACATATACACGCACCAATAATAAGTGCGGTTAATAAAAACCAATCGCCGCCACTAAAGCGAGACAGATCTTGCACGAAATAATTTAAGGTGTGTTAAAGAAAAGAAATGCCAAGGCTTTATTCAAACAATGCTTTAACGTTTACATCTTGTATTTCAGACTCAGCGAATTCTAGTAAATCGAATGGTTTAAATGCTAAAGACCTGGCAACAATTAAATCTGGGAATTGTTCAATACGAACATTATTACGATTTACACTTTCATTATAAAACTCACGACGATCAGCAATGGAGTTTTCCAAACCTGAAATTCTTTCTTGTAAATGTCGAAAAGTTTCGTTGGCTTTTAGTTCAGGATAATCTTCTGCTACCGCAAACAAATTACCTAAACCCATTCGCAACATGCCTTCCGCAGGACCTAATGCACCCATGTCACCAGATTGCTGAGCTTGAGAGACTCTAGAACGAGCCTCCATAACTTTGGTTAACGTCTCTTGTTCAAACCCCATATATTGTTTACAAACTTCAACGAGCTTAGGAATTTCATCGTGTCGTTGTTTGAGTAACACATCAATATTCGACCAGGCTTTACTAACTGCATGTTTCAAGTTAACTAAACTGTTATAGATAACAATAAAATAACCTGCAACCACTACAATGATGGCTAAAAAAATGATGCTACCGATTCCCATATGCGGCTCCCTAATTGTTTAGATTGAAATATCCAATTACATATCAATCAATATGAGGGTATTTTCTTTAAAATCAACTATTTATGCTAGTTAAACATTGACTAGCACAGAAAAAATTCAGACTAACTAATTAATACTACGTGTTTTTTGGTTAGCTTACTAAACATCAATATTGGTTGCAGATAATGCATTTTGTTCAATAAAGTCTCTACGCGGTTCAACTTGGTCACCCATAAGTGTAGTAAAGACTTCGTCCGCTGCAATAGCATCTTCAATTTTAACTTGCATCATGCGTCGCACCTCAGGATCCATTGTTGTTTCCCAAAGCTGATCGGGGTTCATTTCACCTAAACCTTTATAACGCTGAATAGTTTGCCCGCGTTTTGCTTCGTCCATTAGCCAAGCCATCATTACAACAAAATCTTGGCTTTCTAGTTTGCGTTCGCCACGTTGGATGAAAGAACCTTCTTCTAACAAACCATCAAGTTGGTTTGCAAAGTTGCGCAGCAATTTAAAATCGGCGGAAGTAAAAAAATCTTCGTTATAAACGTCGTCTTTCGCTTGCCCATGCACCCACTTAACCATAGTTAGTTGGCCAGGTGTCTGTTCCCAGTCTTCTGTAACAGTATATTTCGTGCCAGAGGTTTGTTGCTCATTAAGCTGTTCTGCCAAACGGTTTAGCCACTCAGCAAGAGAAGAGCGTGCTTTTTTATCTTCGGTAGATTCAACTTCAGGCGCAGGAATTCGCAACATTTCAAGCAATACTTCATATTCATGTACACGACTAAGTCTTTGTATAGCAGCCATCGTCACAACATGGCTTTTACTTAATTCTTCCAGAGCATTGCCGGATATAGCAGGCGCCTTAGCGTTAACGTGAAGTTTCGCGCCATCTAAAGCTTGCTGTAATAAATTTGCATTTAGCTCTGCATCATCTTTTATATAAGTTTCTTGTTTGCCTTTTTTAACTTTATATAAAGGTGGTTGGCCGATATAAATATAACCGCGCTCAATCAACTCTGGCATTTGTCGGTAGAAGAACGTCAATAACAACGTTCGAATGTGCGAACCATCCACATCCGCATCCGTCATAATGATTATTCGATGATAGCGAAGCTTGTCTGGATCGAATTCTTCTTTGCCAATCCCACAACCTAACGCAGTAATTAATGTGCCTACTTCAACAGAGGACAGCATTTTGTCAAAACGAGCTTTTTCAACATTAAGAATTTTACCTTTTAAAGGTAGTATGGCTTGTGTGTGGCGGTCACGTGCTTGCTTTGCAGAGCCTCCCGCCGAATCGCCCTCCACTAAGAATAATTCACACAAAGCTGGGTCTTTTTCTTGGCAATCCGCTAACTTACCAGGCAAGCCTGCTACGTCTAAAGCACCCTTGCGCCGCGTCATTTCTCTCGCTTTGCGCGCCGCTTCTCGCGCTCGTGCCGCTTCAACAATTTTATTAACGATCGCTTTTGCTTCAGCAGGACTTTCCATTAAAAAATCTTGCAGCGCTTCAGAAACTGCCGAATCAACCACACCCTTTACTTCGGATGAAACTAGTTTATCTTTAGTTTGCGATGAAAATTTTGGATCCGGCACCTTTACCGATAGCACCGCAGTTAAACCTTCACGCGCATCATCACCCGTCATGGTGATTTTAAATTTTTTCGCTATACCTTGTTTTTCGATGTATTGATTTAACGAACGCGTTAGTGCACCGCGTAAACCAGCCAGGTGCGTTCCGCCATCACGTTGTGGAATATTATTCGTAAAGCAAAAGATGTTTTCTTGATAGGAATCATTCCACTGTAGTGCTACTTCAATGCCCATGTCTTGGCGCTGAGTGTCTACGTAAATCACCGTATCATGCAGCGGCGTTTTCTTCGTATTGAGGTGCTCTACAAATGCGCGGATACCGCCATCATATTGAAATATATCGTTTTTTTCCGATCTTTCGTCTTTTAATTTGATGCATACGCCAGAATTTAAAAATGATAATTCGCGTAACCGTTTAGCTAAAATATCATAGTGGAATTCAGTATCACCAAATACATCAGGGCTAGGTGTGAATCGAATTGAGGTACCGGTTTTATCTGTTTTATCGCCCTGTTTTAATGGCTGTATGGGCTCACCCATTTGATATTCTTGTCGATGTGTATAGCCGCTACGGTTAATCGTAAGAATTAATTTTGATGACAATGCATTAACGACCGACACCCCCACACCATGTAAACCACCAGATACTTTATAGGAGTTATCATCAAACTTTCCGCCAGCATGCAATACCGTCATGATCACCTCCGCAGCGGACCTATTTTCTTCTTCATGCATGTCCACCGGAATACCGCGACCATCATCGGAAACGGAAACCGAGCCATCAGTATGGATAATGACTTGAACGTCACTACAGTGACCTGCTAGAGCCTCATCGATGGAATTGTCCACCACCTCAAAAACCATGTGATGCAATCCAGTACCGTCATCCGTATCGCCGATATACATACCTGGACGTTTACGAACCGCTTCAAGTCCTTTTAAGACTTTAATATTTGTGGAGTCGTAAGAAGCTGCTTTTTTAGTGTTTTTTGGGGTATCAGACATGATTTTATTTGTGTGCTAGATCAACCATTAATTATATCAGCCCTTGAGACGAAGAGCTTGTTTGTTCCCTATAAAGATAAAAGCTTTAATCGTGGTTTCGTGTTTTGCAAACACCTTGTTTCACGTGAAACGTTTTGGTGTCTTCCCAGCCATGTAAATCAATTTGCTCTGCTTCAATGGCCGTAATGAACACCTGACAGCCGAGAACTTGCAATGCTGAAAGTAATGCATGGGCATGTTGTTGGTCTAACTCGGCGCGCACGTCATCAAGCAACACTACACATTTCTGTTTATTGAGGCTTTGGATGTGCTCAATTTGCGCAAGCAACAAACTGGCTGCAATAAGCTTTTGCTGTCCACGTGATGCAGTTGCCGCCGCATCCTGCTGATTTAAGAATAGCTTAAGGTCAGCTCGGTGCGGCCCGCATCGGGTCGTCTTGGTGTGTACTTCTTGAGCATGAACTTTAACTAAGGCCTCTTCTAAACTGGCGTCCTCTTCCCATCCTTTGAGATAGGTCATACTTATTTTACATTCTGGTAATAACTTGCTGCTATATTTGTCGAAAATAGACCGAATTTCTTGAAAAATCTCCGATCTTGTTAGATTAACCTGTTCCCCTAGCGCGCTTAACTGCTTACTCCATACCATTAGCTCTTGCTCGCTACAATTATTGCGCAAAGCTTGGTTTCTTTGTTTCAAACATTTGCTGTAAGCCCTCCAAGTTTGTAGAAATTTATGTTTCACGTGAAACGCAGACCAATCGATATAGTTTCGTCGAAATTTCCCACTACCCTGGATGAGCTGGTGAGAGTCTGGATGCATATTCAGAACCGGTAAATAGCTTGCATGATTTGCAATAGAGGCCACTTTTTCATGATTACAATGCAGAATTGTTTTTCTAGCCGTTTTTTGAATCCCTAGATGAACAGCTTTTTCTACTGAACCTACTTTCCCGCTAACAATGAGATCAGAGGCTTCATGATGAATAAGTGGGGAAGTGCGGCGCTCTCGAAATGATCGTCCACGGCTAAGAACGTCAATGGCTTCTAAGATGCTAGTCTTTCCTGCACCATTTTCACCTATAAACAAATTGGCGTCAGTTGCCAAAGAGATTTCTAGCTGTTCAATAATTCTTAGTTTTTGAACAAGAAGGGTTTGCAGCGCCACAAGGCAAATTAGTGATTTACGTACCAGAAACTAATTTATAAGCGCATTGGCATTACCACATAACGGCTTGCCTGGCTTTCGGGGGATACAATTAACGCGCTACTATTTGCGTCTTGAATAATAACTTCAACCTGTTCAGATTCTAAAGCGTTCAACACATCTAACAGGTATACAACATTAAATCCTACTTCTAAACGATCACCGCTATATTCAATTTCAATTTCATCTTCCGCCTCTTCGTGTTCCGGGTTATGTGCCTGAATGACCATAACGTTGTTATCCAAGATCAAACGAATACCTTTGTATTTCTCATTTGACAAAATCGATGCTCTCGTAAGTGCTTGTTTAAGAAGCACTTTATCTATTCTTGCTCGGTTGTCACACTCATCTGGTAAAACGCGTTGATACTCTGGAAAGCGTCCATCAATTAGCTTGGAAGTAAATTGCAAATTAGCCAAATTCACCCGCAAATGATTTTTACCAATCGCTACCGTTATTTCATTATCCTCTTGCCCCAATAAACGCAGCAATTCTTGTACCCCTTTGCGAGGTAAAATAATTTGACGAGAGCCTTCAATATCAGACTTATGGTCAAGCTGTGACAGTGCAAGACGGTGGCCATCCGTCGCAACGGTGCGAATTTGTCCAGCATCTAATTCTAGTAATAAACCATTTAGATAATACCGCACATCTTGCTGAGCCATCGCAAAAGCTGTTTTTTCAATCAAGGATTTAAATTCACCTTCCTTAATCACAACATTTTGATCAAGCTCTAAATCATCAATTGTAGGAAAATCTTCAGCTGGCAGAGTGGCTAATGAAAAACGGCTACGTCCAGAGCTAACTTTGATTTTTTCATTAGATGAATTAATTGCAATCTTTGCTTGATCAGGCAATGAACGACAAATATCAAGCAATTTTCTAGCCGGGATAGTGGTAGCGCCCTGGTCTTCGATTTCCATCTCTAAACTCGCTACTAGTTCTACCTCTAAATCTGTTGCAGTGATGGAAAGATTCCCTTCACTACCACGTATAAGTAGATTACTTAATGCAGGCATAGTTTGCCTTCGCTCTACTGCACCAATAATTTGCTGTAGCGGTTTTAGAAGGTCTTCACGTGTTATAGATAACTGCATATTATATATATTTAGTTATAGTTATAGAGTAGCTATTTTTCTGTGGATATATTAATTTTATTATTATATTTCAATATCTTGCATAGAAATTGATTGGGTAAAAACAGTTCAGTAAAGGCTCTTTAACACTGAATGACCCGGTATAAGTTTTAGATAGTAGTGCTGCGCAAACTATATCACTTTTTATACACAGCTAATCAACAATTCTAGCAACACAGGCTTAACTACTTAAGCTGCGAAGTAAGTTTATGTAATCATCGTTAATGCGTGTGTCGCCTTCTCGTAAGCTGATAATTTTCCTACACGCATGCAGCACCGTTGTGTGGTCTCTGCCGCCAAATGCTTCGCCAATTTCAGGTAAGCTGTGATTTGTTAGTTCTTTTGCTAACGACATGGCAATTTGTCTAGGCCGAGTTATAGAACGACTACGGCGCGCAGAAAGCAAATCTGATACACGGATTTTAAAATACTCTGCTACCGTTTTTTGAATATTATCGATGGTGACCAGTTTATCTTGTAGCGCAAGCAAGTCATGTAGTGCTTCCTTTGCAAAATCAAGGGTTATCACTGAACCGGTAAATTGCGCATTAGCAATAACTCTACGTAACGCTCCCTCAAGCTCACGAATATTTGATCGAATACGCTTGCCAATAAAAAAGGCTACTTCACTAGGCAGCTCAACGTTTAATAACTCAGCTTTGCGTTGCATGATCGCAACACGGGTTTCCAGCTCTGGTGGCTCGATGGCTTGAGTTAGGCCCCAGCCAAAACGGGACTTAAGTCTTTCTTCTAAACCTTCAACCTCTTTTGGATAACGATCACAAGTTAAAATCACCTGACTTTGCAGTTCTAGCAAGGTATTGAAGGTATGGAAAAACTCTTCTTGAGAGCGCTCCTTGCCGGCAAAAAATTGAATGTCATCTATGAGTAATGCGTCTACGGTTCGATAAAAACGCTTAAATTCACTAATTGCATTGTGCTGTAAGGCTTTAACCATATCGGCCACAAATCGCTCGGAGTGTAAATATAAAATCTTTGCGTCTGGATTCTGTACCAGCATTTGGTTACCGATAGCGTGAAGAAGGTGCGTTTTCCCAAGGCCCACTCCGCCATAAATAAGCAGAGGGTTATAGGCTGTGCCTGGGTGGCCTGCCACCTGTAATGCGGCAGCCTTAGGAAGCTGATTTGATTTGCCTTCCACGAACGTATCAAAGGTGAAATTGGGGTTTAGGTTATGATTAAAATTTTGTAGTTTTGCAGAAGTTGCGCTTACTGCATGTAGTTTTTCTGCGGCCTCAATTGTGGAAACGCTGGGCTGTGCGGCCGCTCGCTGGCTGCTACCGATTTCTAACATAACAGGCCGAGTTACCGCATTGTTACTGGTGCCAACTAATTCATCAATCCTGGTAAGGAAATGATCTTGCACCCAATCAAGCACAAAACGGTTTGGCGCAAGCAAGGTTAGGCCTCCATTTTCCTCAATGGCATGCAAGGGACGGATCCAGGTGTTCAGCTGTTGTTCGGTTAATTCAGATTCAAGCTTATGAATACATGATTTCCAGAGAATACTAGTCACGCATTTAACTCCAGTATGCTTATAATTATTATCAAATGGTTATGGGGGTAGATCAGTCTATCCAGTAATAGGATTGTTATCCACTGTTTAATGTCAGACAATAAACGTTGACAAATGTAAGTAGCGCGACTATTTTTGCGCACCTTATTAAGTAATTATTCTAAGCCTCTAAAAAGTAGAATAATCAAAGTCGGTGTAATTAGAAAATAATTAAGATTAAGCCAAGAAATTTTAAAGTTGAAATAATATGAAACGCACATATCAACCTAGCAATTTAAAACGCGCTCGCACACATGGGTTCAGAGCTAGAATGAAAACAAAAGGCGGACGCGCTGTAATTAATGCTCGTCGCGCACGAGGCCGTGCAAAACTTTGCCCATAATTTTTTGCCCACAGAAGACTTTTCGTTTACACACCGAGATCGGCTACTAAACGCTAGCCAATTTACTCGAG
>JBOEHC010000109.1:0-4286 GCA_050633765.1 Gammaproteobacteria bacterium | reverse complement strand
CCTTTTTTAGCACGCAATGAAATGGCTAATCCATCTATTGGATACGTAATTGATAAAATTAACGCCATTCCAGAATATAAAGGTTTGTTTGAAAAAGCATTTGATGGCCGTGGCCCAACCATGGAAACAGTAGGCATGGCATTATCTGCTTATCAACGTACTCTTAATTCTGCAGATTCACCGTTTGATCGTTGGCACTTTGGTAAACAAGAAGATGCAGTAAGTGAACAAGTTAAAAGAGGATTTGAATTATTTAAAGGTAAGGCAGAATGTAGTGCTTGCCATTTAATACATGAAAACTATGCATTGTTTACAGACAACCAGTTGCATAATACCGGTTTAGGTTATTTAGCTTCTATGGGTGTTACGAGTAAAACTACTCGTGTGCAATTGGCGCCAGGTGTATACGCTGATTTAGATAATGAAGTGATTAAAAGAGTTTCAAGACCTAAGGCGAATGATGTGGGTCGTTATGAGGTAACTGAAAATCCAAATGATCGCTGGAAGTTTCGAACCCCAACACTTAGAAACCTAACTTTGACTGCGCCTTATATGCATGACGGCTCATTGCATACTTTGAAAGAAGTGGTTGAGTTTTATAATCACGGCGGTGTGCCAAATGAAGTGCTCAGTCCTTTGATAAGACCATTAGATTTATCAGAAGAAGAAGTGAATGATCTAGTAGCATTTCTAAAGTCGCTTACGGGCAATAATATTGGAGTGTTGGTGGCAGATGCATTTGCAGCACCTATTGGAGATATTAGTAAGGATGATCCAGGTTGGGCAAATAAACTAAATGAGAAATGATGATGCTTGATAACTTGAGCAGCCCAAGGCGCACGATAATGAAGTTGAATAATGCTGTTTAATCATATGGAATTGAAATGCATGAGAAAAATACTTAGCGTTTTATTAATTCTGATGGTGGGATTCATTTTGAACTTGGTGGCGATGATCCCATTAAGTGCAGAGGATGGCTCGCTCATGGAGGCGTACCCGCCAAACTTTGGGGCTAAAAATTTTAAGCTATCAGATATTGATGGTGAAATGCATGAGCTTGAAGATTATCGCGGTAAATATGTATTGGTAAATTTTTGGGCAATGTCATGTAACGTTTGTAAAAGCGAAATGACTACTTTGCAAAGTGCTTATGAGATTTTGGATAGAGATGATTTAGTAATTCTTTCTATTCATGCTGGCAATCCATCCGAAGGTGTCGAGTCAGTTTTGGCATTAAACCGTATTGATTACCAGGTGCTATTTGACATTGATTTACAATTAGGTGGGTGGGGTGTGCCGATTATGCCTACTACATTCGTGGTGGATCCTGAGGGTGACATTCGTTATAGGGCAGTGGGTACTAGGGTATGGAATTCGCCCTTCATGATTGATTTTATACAAAGCATATTAGATAGTGATGAGACACTGCCAACTTCGTCAAAATCGCTATAGAGTAAGCGAACTTTTTAATATTATTTTCATCTAACCTTACAAATATAGACCAAGTAGATTAGGAATATTAATGAACAAATTGTTGTTTATCTCTCTGTTAAGTTTCATGTTGATTTCGCCTGTATTCGCTGGGAGTTTAATGGATCCTGTTAAGGGTTCGCCAAAAGCAGGTGGTTTTAATCTTGAAGGCATAGATGGAAAGAAGATTAGTTTAGAAAATTATAAAGGTAAATTTGTATTACTTAATTTTTGGGCAACCTGGTGTGCGCCATGTCGTAAAGAAATGCCAGCAATGAGTAATTTGCATAATGAATTTGGTGGTGAAGGCCTTGAAGTAGTCGGTGTTCATGTCGGCCCAAGTCTGGCGGGCGTTAAGAAATTTTTAGAAGCAGTGCCTGTCTCATTTACTATTCTTATGGACAAGGATATGAGTTTAGCGAGTTGGGGGGTGCAAGGACTACCCACTACTTTTTTAATTAATCCTGAAGGCAAGTTAGTTTATCAAGCAGTTGGAGAACGTGTTTGGGATTCTCCTGAAATGATTAAATTTCTAAAAAATCAGGTAACAAAATATGAACGCATGGCGGAATCTGGTGTGTCATCGGAGATTGCTGAGGAAGCAATAGAGAAAGCTCCTCAGGAAAAGAAATCATTTTTTGCTAGTTTGAGGGAAACGTTTGGTTGGTCTACTAGTGATCAATGTGATGTAAATAATTTACTGCCAAATTAGCACCTATAGACATGGCTACGCGTACTGAATGTACTAAACCAATTCTTGAATATATTTCAGAGCATTTCCCTGGTGCAAAAATTGACAAATGGGAACATGAGAAAAACGAAAGTTTAAATTTTAGTATCCACGAAAAAGAAGCAGCATACACATTGCGTGTAATGGATGAATGTTTTGAAAATCAACAGCCAGAAGATATTAAACCCATGTTAGAAAGTTTTAATGTGGCGCAAGTTGTTCGAGACATTAGAGACTTTCCAATAGTTGTAACTAATTCTGGTTGTATCTTTGGTTCTCCATAATTACATGATCTTTTGATCCATTACTTCGTTGCAGGGCTTTCTGCAATGCTCATTTACTTATCTGTAAACTCCGCTTCTCGAAAGCACTGCGTCTCGTACTGAATCAAAATCTCAATGTAATTAGATAAAATTGAGTAAAGATTACTCAGAAGTAGTGGGGTCAATCATCCCTTTAATCTCTGAAATTTTATTTGCAGGGAATCCACCTTCATTAGCGTGTTTGCGAATTTCATCTTCGTTTGGTGCGATGTAGGTGCAGTACACTTTGTCATCCGTCACAACGCTTTCAACCCACTGAATTTGTGGGCCCATATTTTTTAGAATGCTACAGGACTTTTGTGAAATTCCTTGAAGGTCTGCAGCGGTTAAATCTCCAGCACCGGGTATTTCACGTTCAATTATATATTTAGGCATAAGATGGGTTCTCCTGATTGTGATTATTTATTTTAAATTCATTTTCGTGAGTGTAACGAATATCTGGCAGCATCCGCTAGCACTGCTATGTCTATTTATTGTCCAATAGGGTAGGTTATGAGCTCATTGTCTACCCAAATGAGGAGATAAAATAGCTGGAATTTGAATAAAATATGCTATGATTTTGTTGTTGAAGAGTTAGTACACACTACTTTCATGGAAGAATTCGGTAGATCAATAGCAGTATGGATTCCCACTGCTCCTCTATTTTCTCTCGCGTACGTGATCAAACCAATATGTTTTTAAGGAATATTTAATGGCGGAGACCATGATATTAGTACCCGGTCGGTCGCAAAGTCAGCGGACTTCATTGAATGAGGGAAAGCTCAAAGACGAATATAAGAAGGTAACGTCGACGGCTGAACTGAATGAAAAAGACATGCGCCGCTTAAAGCTGAAGGATGGCGATAAAATCAAACTTAAGTCAGATGTGGGTCAAACGGTGGTGTCATGTAAGAGCAAAAAAGATGCAGATTTACCTGCTGGGATGATATTCATTCCCTATGGACCGCCTTCGAGTGAATTAATGGCATCCGATACAGCAGGAACCGGCATGCCTTTGTCAAAACATATGGAAGTTAAAATCACAAAAGTTAAGTAACAAATTAACCTTAGGTATTTTCTATGACTGACGCGACGCAAACAGACACTAAAAAGCCTGCTGCTAAAAAAAGGGTCGACCCTAATGCAGGTAAGAACGTAAAAATCGTAAAAGATGCAACGTGTACATTTTGTGGTTGTGTATGTGATGACATGGAATTAACGGTTGATTTGGATGAGCATCGAATTACTAAGGCGAAAAAAGCATGCGTGCTAGGGCGCGCATGGTTTTATGAGCACACGGTAGACACCCGTCCGGCAGTATTAATTGATGGCAAAGAAGCAACATTTAAAGAAGGTGTAGATGCTGCTGCAAAAATTTTAGTCGATGCTAAGTTTCCCACTACATATGGTATGAGTGATTCAACTTGTGAGTCGCAACGTGTAACGGTTGAAATTATGGATACTATCAATGGCAATATTGATACCACTACATCGGTTTGTCATGGGCCATCTGGGATGGCGTTCCAAGGAGTAGGGGAAAGTACGGCAACCCTGGGTGAAGTTAAAAATCGTGCTGACTTAGTAATTTATTGGGGGGGTAATCCAGCTGAATCACATCCACGCCATTTCACTCGTTATGCCGTTACACCAAAAGGCATGTACATTCCGAACGGCAAGAAAGATCGCACCGTGGTGTTAGTAGATGTTCGCAGAACACCTAGTACCCCAGTTGCTGATATTTTTATGCAAATAAAACCGGGTAAGGATTTTGAAGTGCTTTGGGC
>JBOEHC010000108.1:0-9187 GCA_050633765.1 Gammaproteobacteria bacterium | reverse complement strand
CAGTCTGCTGAAAAACCAGGGCAAAATACGTCAATTGATTTTACATCCTCACCAGGCAACTCTTCCATGGTTTTAATCGTGTAGGGTTGCATCCACTCAGCTTTACCAAACCGTGATTGAAAGGTTAGTCGCCATTGCGATTCTTGTAGATTTAATTTCTCTGCAATGAGTCTTGCAGTTTGATGACATTCGCAATGATATGGGTCCCCTAGTTCTAAATTACGTTTAGGTAGACCGTGAAATGAAAAAATGAGTTTTTGACTTTGCGAATGAGTTTTCCAGTGATTTTGAATTTGGGATACACATGCATCAATGTATCCTGCATCGGCACCATAATTATTAATCATGCGGAATTCTGGCATCCAACGTTGCTGAGTAAATACATTTGCTACGGCATCAAACGTTGAAGCCGTAGTGCTAGCAGAATATTGCGGATAAAGTGGCAATAAAATTACCCGCCGCGCGCCTTGTGCTTTTAAACTATCTAAAGCTGAAATGATAGAAGGCTTTCCGTAGCGCATCGCAAGCTCAACCTTTACCGGACCTGCGCATAATTGATCAAGTTTTTCCTGCAATGCGGCACGCTGTTGTTGACTGATTACTAATAAGGGTGATCCTTCATCAGTCCAAACTTTTTTATAATCACCCGCTTTAGCTCTCGGGCGTGTGTTTAAAATAATGCCATGTAATATCAGCCACCAAATTGGCCTAGGGATTTCAACTACGCGTGGATCCCAAAGAAATTCGGCTAAGTATTTTCTAATTGCACGTGGAGTAGGTGCTTCTGGTGTTCCTAGATTAGTAATAAGCACACCCAGACAAGAATCACTGTCATGTGCATAGTTTTCTTCGCCTTGGAATTTGGGCATGCGTGCTTTGAATTATTGTTGAGAAAAGTATCACCCTAAGACTACTGTATATAGCCGCCTATTGGCAAAACATCACTGGGGTTTTTAGATAACTTGTCTAGTTCTGGACTATAAACCAGCTAACCACATTGCTCTCTAGGTTAAATTGCTAAGTCGCTTATGTAATGGACTAGTGCGTGGAAAGTGCGCCAGTAAAAATTTCATCTGATCTGCAAGCACTCTACGGCCTTGTAAATATATATATTCAGCATGTGTTGGAACAAAAGGAATGGCTAATAACTGCATATTAGCTTCTTCGGGGGTCTGTCCTGCTTTGTGATTATTGCAGCGCTTACATGCCGTCACTACATTATTCCAAAGATCTGAGCCCCCCTGACTAAGCGGGCGGACATGATCTCGTGATAAATCTCGACGCTGAAATTTTTCGCCACAATACAAACATAAATTTGCATCACGTTTAAATAAAGTGCGATTGTTTAGTGGCGGCACATAACTATTGTGCAAAGATTTGTTGTTGCCGTATGTCGCGATAATAGAATGCACATCAAGCTTACTTCTAAGACCACTTCGCGCATTAATACCGCCGTGAATTTCATAGATACGCTCTCCGCAGGTATATGCAACCTGCTCGCCATGGTATAGACGCGCTGCATCTTGATAGTTAATCCATTCCATTGGCATACCTGACACGTCCGTGCGTAGTATTTGTAGACCGAGATCAATCACTCTGGTTACTCCAACGATAGCCTTAGGTTATAAACTGTATATGCAAACCACAAAGCATTGCAATTAAAGATTAGACCTATTAAAAAAAATTAGACCATGGCTATGCTATATAATTCTTAAAACCTTAAGATTAATATGTGAAAACTAAATTTAATTCGTCCAAGTTGATATAAATTAGTAGCATTTATTAGTGAGAGGTTTGGTTACCTCCATTATCAATTGCACGTTCTAATGCTGCTTGAGTTCTTGCTATGAGTAAATCTGCATAATCCTCTTCTGCCATCTCTGCAAGCCCTATAGAAACTGAAAATTTTTCGTTTATTTTTTGATCACTCAGTACAAGTTGACTCACAGCATTATGTATACGCTTGGCTACGATTTCAGCTTGGATCTCATCTGTACCTATTAATAATAAAGCAATACAACCTTCATTGTGTTTAACACCCATATCCATACCACGTAACTGGATTTGTATTGCATTGGCTACAGCTTGGAATATTTTATCTGCTGTATAGGCTCCATACGATTGTATGAAATTATCAAAGCGATCGATTTTTAACATCATTATGGACAATGGGCGATTACACATTGCACAACGCGTCATCTCAAATGGTAACGTTTCTTTCATCCATTCTTTGTTATACAAATCTGTAGCTTGATCTTTTTCGGCTCTGATAGTGCTAGTCGCCTCTTCATGCATTCGCTGATACAGCAAACGATTTAGATCAAGCATGCGCTTCACAAAGAGTTTCATTAAATTTTTTGCAAAATTTAAATCATTGGAAACAAATTCCCATAAAAGCTTTTCTGGAATTTCTAATACTTTGCATTTTGATTGTGCAATTACAAATGCGCTGGTTGGCTGACCGCCAATTACTGACATTTCACCGACCGTGTCCCCAGGGTTTAAAGTAACCACTGCCGCAGCATCTTCCTGCAGATGCATACCTAGATGACCATCTACGATTACAAACATGGAATGGTTCACCTGATCTTTAAATAAAAGCATATCGCCAGGGTTTAATGACTTGCTTGTACACCGAACTAATAAATCAGCACACTGTTCTAGATCTACCGCACCAAACAAACCCAGACGTGACAAGGTTGACAATTGACGTGTATCGCCAGGCGCTATAGTCATGGAGTGAATAGTGCTGGTTAAAAAATATACTTTATCCTATTCCTAAAGAATATTAAACTCGACTGAAATTTTTTCTTAATCTCGCTGATACTTGCGCTTATTTTTATGTTTTTTACGAAACTGTTTGCGTTCTTCGGGAGGCATGCTTTGCCATTTTTCACGAAGCCTTTCTCTTTTTTCCGGCGGCAAATCTTTATACCACTTATAACGCTTTCGCACTTTGTCTTGCTTCTCAGGCGTCATGCTTTGCCAACGTTGCGCACCACGCGATAACTTATTTTGCTTATGCGCTGGTATCTCTGACCATCTACCTTCAAACTTTTTCAATGCTCGTTGTTGTTCAGCACTTAAATCATCCCACGCAATAGGTTCTTGTGCGTAGGAACACACAGAAAACAGTAGCAAGGAAATTAATATTAGTGCTTTACTCATTATTTAGTCAGTATCTTTATCTGCCTCATTTTATATATTTAACTAGTGACGTCTTCTTCTTCCAACCATGTGTAGAATTCTAATTCTTCATACAACTCGATCGTATCCTGTGTTCCAGCAAGTTCAATGACTCCTGTTTCAGCAGGTTTATTCAATTGTGTCGTTACCACTATTACAGCAATTAAAATCGAGCAAGCTGTAGCTACAGTCGTTAATAATTTAGGCATGCTAAATTTTTTAGAAGTCTTTACTAAAGCTTGTTGCCTAGCTGCTACAATTCGTTGACTGGTCTCAGCATCGAGGCGATTAACAGAATCGTCTAAAGCATCACAAACATTAGAAACTAGTTCTTCATCATTTACTTTTTTGTCATCTGTGTTCATAAATTTTCCTGTAATTGTTTACGCAAAAAATGTACTGCTCTTGAGTAATGTGTTTTTACACTCCCTTGCGAACATTTCATAATCTGAGCTGTTTCTGCAACATCCATTCCTTCCCATGCACGTAGTAAAAAAGCCTGTCGCTGACGAGGCGACAACTGCTGAATAAAATAATTAACACGTTCAACAGAGTCTTCTAAATCAGCCATAGCGCTAGGACTTAAGTCATCACTGGGCGCATGCTGCACAGGGTCATAATTATAATCCTCATCATCTACATTACTAAACCAAACTCGCCAGCGGCTTTGAGTAGTATTTTTGCGATGAAAATCCATAATGCGATTATTCAATATGCGATAAAACAATGGCGCCCATTGATCTGCTGGCTTATTGGCATACTTACTCGTTAATTTCATCATGGCATCTTGCACAATATCTAAAGCATCGTCACGATTTCTAGTCGATAACTGCGCCATACGAAACGCGCGACGTTCCGTGTCCATTAAAAACTCTTCAAGCTGCTGTGAGTGTGTCGAATTCAAACTTTCCCCATTATCTTCAGCAGTCTGGCCTATTAATTTTTTAAGCAAAATCATTTACCGTGTATTATGAATAAGGCATCTCTGTGGAACATCCTACTCACCGCATAATATGTCCTTACAATATTATTAACGGATGAGTGCACCATTGGTTGACATTTTACCCCTACAAAAAGTGCCAGATAGTTCACAATGTTAATGTAATTTATTCACATTATCTCGTAATGTAGCTGGTTAGCATCAATGCTAACTACTTTGCTGATAATTGAATAATTTCACTTTAAATATCAGTAGCTTAAATAATGATACCTGGAATATGAGAACACTCATCAGTAATAAATGCCTATATTTACCCTAACGTTAGCTACTTTATTCACAGAGTTATCCACAATTTGATATGAATTCGCCCGCTATCGTTACCGTTGCGCTCCCAGTGCCCCTATATCAAAGGTTTGAGTACTTGCCTGCAAAAGGGCAAAAGTCTAATGCTTATAAAATTGGTACTCGCGTGTGGGTGCCTTTTGGTAATCGAAAGCTGGTTGGTCTGGTAGTAGACAATACCCAAAAAAGCTCACTGGCTATTAACAAGCTCAAATTCATCACAGAAAGTTTAGATGAAGAACCAATATTAGATAAAAAGTTATTAGCATTATTATTCTGGGCCGCTGAGTACTACCAACAACCTTTAGGCGAAGTGTTATTTACGGCTCTCCCTTCTGTATTGCGCAAAGGCAAATTGATTACTCCTGCAAGCAATACATTGTATAAATTAGTCGGTAAACAAATTTTTGAAAAGGAATTAAAACGCGCACCAAAACAGCTGGCGATTGTTGAACTATTAAGAAACCACCCTAATGGACTTAGTGCAGATGATATCAGCAAACATATCCCTACTTGGCGTAGCGCAATCAAAGCACTTTTGAATAAAAGTTTGGTAGAGAAAATACAACAAGAAATTCCTATTGAATCACTTTCAATTGAAACTTCTGTAAAAAAACTAAACTTAAACACTGAACAACAAATAGCGTATGAAGAGATTAAAACCAAGCTTAATGATTTTTATTGCTGTCTACTCGATGGAGTCACGGGTAGCGGCAAAACTGAAGTGTATCTATCATTAGCGAAAAATGTTTTAGATAATGATAAACAAGTTTTAATTCTTGCTCCAGAAATAGGACTCACACCACAGTTACTGCAACGCATCGAAAATCGATTAGGCGAGAAAGTACATTTAATGCATTCTGGTCTAAACGAAAATCAACGCGCCCAAACATGGCTAGCAGCTAAAACTAGTAAAGCAAATATAATTGTTGGGACTCGTTCAGCTATTTTTCTACCCTTTGCAAAACTTGGATTAATCATTATTGATGAAGAGCATGATTTGTCTTTCAAGCAGCATGAAGGCTTTCTCTATAACGCGCGCGATATTGCAGTGTATCGAGCTAAGCAATTAAAAATACCAATTCTATTGGGAACGGCTACACCATCTTTTGAAACACAACACAATGTTAATAATGAACGTTACCAAAAGCTGGTACTGTCAAAACGTGCCAAAGATTCTAGCTTCCCAGATGTTAAGTTAATTGATATGCGCTCCAAAAAGTCATCTGATGGTTTATCTAATGAACTTATACAAGCCATACAAGCTGAGCTAGATAGCGATAATCAAATTTTACTGTTTCTAAACCGGCGCGGTTATGCGCCGACTATCCTCTGCCAAGAGTGTGCCTGGGTCGCAGAATGTTCACGTTGTGATGCGCGCATGACCTTTTATAAAAACAGAAATATTTTAAAATGCCACCATTGTCTTAAAGAAGAAAGAGTTCCTGAATATTGTCCTACTTGTAATTCAGACAAATTCTTATGGTTAGGCGAAGGCACACAAAGAATAGAAAATACGCTAACAGAAATTTTCCCAAATACTTCTATCACTCGCATTGATCGTGATAGCACGCGCAAAAAAGATGCATTAAAAGAAAAGTTGGATGACATTCGCGCTGGTAAATATCAAATTATTATTGGCACTCAGATGTTATCTAAAGGGCATGACTTTCCTAATGTAACATTAGTCGGCATATTGAACGTAGATCATGGACTATTCAGTACAGATTTTCGTGCGACCGAACGACTTGCGCAATTACTGGTTCAAGTTTCAGGCAGAGCTGGCCGCAGTACTAAAAAAGGTAAAGTGTTGTTGCAAACCTACTTGCCCGAACACCCTTTATTAAATTGTTTATTATCTCAAGGTTATGCGGCATTCAGCAAAGAAGCATTAAAAATACGCAAAGAATGTGCACTACCTCCTTATACGTTTATGCTGATGATCCGTGCTCGTGCAAACAGTATGCCGATGACACAAAATTTTTTGCAAGATGTTAAAAATATAATTCAAAAGGACAAAATCCAAGGTATGACTATATATGGGCCAATCCCAGCATTGATGGAGCGTAAAGCCGGTATGTACCAATGCCAATTGATCATTTTCACTCAGCATAGAAAATCCATTCAAAATAATCTAAAAGGCTGGGCGCAGATCATTACCCAACGTCCACTCGCTAAACGTGTTAGATGGGATATAGAGGTCGACCCTCTCGAAACTAATTAATAATAAACTAGGTATTAGTTAGAAATGAACTAAGAAATATTCCTGAAATTCAGTACAATGCATCGCCTTTAAAGAACCGAAACTTGCCTACATGCAAACACAACTAGCAACACTCATCAGCACAGCAATATCTAATCTCCAATTAGCAGGAGATCTTCCAGCAGATTTAAATGTAGACGTGCAAGTAACTAGAAGTAAAGATAAAACTCATGGAGACTTTGCCTGTAACATTGCATTGCAGTTAGCCAAGCATGCAAAGATGCCGCCACGCCAGTTAGCTGAGATGCTTTTAACTAAATTACCTGAAGATCCTATCGTTGCAAAAACTGAAATTGCTGGCCCAGGATTTCTTAATTTTTATATACAAGAAAATTTGCATGGCGAAGTACTGAATACCATATTGGAGCAACAAAACGACTATGGCCTTGCTAACACTTATGCTGGCAAGAAGGTCCAAATCGAATTTGTATCAGCAAACCCAACTGGTCCACTACACGTAGGACATGGAAGAGGAGCTGCCTATGGCGCTACTATTGCAAACTTACTAGCAGCAGTAGGCTATGAAGTGCAACGTGAATACTATGTAAATGATGCAGGGCGGCAAATTGATATTCTTACTTCATCTGTATGGCTGCGTTATCTAGAACTTTGCGATGAAAATTTTGATTTCCCAAGCAATGGCTACCAAGGCGACTATGTTTGGGATATCGCAGCCACTTTACATCGTGAACACGGTGAACAGTTTCTACACACTACTAAAGAATGGATGACAGACCTCCCTGCAGATGAGCCACAAGGCGGTGATAAAGAAATATATATTGATGCCATCATTAACAAAGCTAAAACATTGTTACATGAAGATGGTTACGAAGTTTTCACTAACTGTGCTTTGGATACTATTACCAATGACATTAAAGATGATTTAGAGCTATTTGGTGTTCATTACGACAACTGGTTCTCTGAAAAATCCTTAGTAACGAAAAATAGCGTCCAAGATGCACTGAAAACATTAGATGAAAATGGCCACAGTTATACTAAAGAGAATGCGCTTTGGTTTCGCAGCACTGACTTTGGAGATGAGAAAGATAGAGTCTTGGTACGCGCCAATGGTACGCATACTTACTTTGCCTCTGACATTGCTTATCATCTCAACAAATATCAGCGTGGTTTTGATCGATTAATTAATATCTGGGGTGCAGATCATCACGGTTACATCACGCGCATTAAAGCTGCTGTTGAAGCGTTAGGAAAAGATCCAAAATGTTTGCAAATTCCACTAGTACAATTTGCAAATCTATACAAAGGTGGCGAAAAACTTGCCATGTCTACACGTTCTGGCGAGTTTGTTACTTTACGTGAACTACGCAAACAAGTTGGCAAAGATGCAGCACGATTTTTTTACGTCATGCGCAAACATGAACAACATTTAGACTTTGATCTGGACTTAGCCACTTCGCAATCAAAAGACAACCCGGTTTACTATGTGCAATATGCACATGCCAGAATATGCAGTATTTTTGATCAATCTGCTATTGGTATGCAGGATCAAGAAATTGCTGATGCCGACACTGAGCAACTATCTAATGAGCATGAAAAAAACATATTAAAAATATTGAACCAATATTCTGAGCATATATCCTCTGCTGCAGATAAATTATCGCCACATATATTGGTAAATTATTTGCGTGATGTAGCGAATGCATTTCATAGTTTTTATAATGAAAAGGAAAATCAAGTTTTAGTTGATGACCATGCGTTACGAAATGCTAGACTTAAGTTAATCTATGCATGCAAAATTGTCATACACAATGGTTTAACGCTGCTTGATGTAAGTGCGCCAGAAAAGATGTAAACAGAAGGTTATTTAGGAAGATATTGAGATATACATGGCAAGAAGAAAGAAACGCAGCACAGCTAAATCATCCAGTATTATTCCAGCCTGGATATGGTTAACACTTGGAATTTTGATTGGCCTAGGAATAGCCATGTTTACACGCTCAAATGGCCGCTATGATAATGAACAAGTTGCAACACCAACGGAGCCTGCAATCACCACTGAGCCTGTCACAAAACGAAAATTTGATTTTTATACCCTGTTACCTGAACTTGAAATAGTAATTCCTCAGGAAGAAACCCGACCACTTAAACAAAAACCCTCTACAACTGCATCAACGAGCAAGCAACAAAGTGACTATAAGGGTGGCTACTTGCTACAAGCAGGTTCATTTCAACAATTCAATGAAGCCGACAGTTTAAAAGCGCGTTTGGCATTAATTGGCGTGCAAGCGAATATCCAATCTGTGGATGTAAACAAAACCAAATGGCACCGAGTTCAAATTGGACCATCTAATGATCGCGAGGCCTTAGAATCTTTACGTAAGCGCTTAAAATCAAGTCAGATTGATACGATACTTTTGCAAGCTAAAAAATAATCTACTCTATCGAATCCAGCACAACCAGAGTTATTTCGGGATTATTGTTTTAACTTAGCATTT
>JBOEHC010000107.1:0-1352 GCA_050633765.1 Gammaproteobacteria bacterium | reverse complement strand
AAATCATCATCATTGCTGTCTGCTGAACACGGACGTGCTGCAATCTTGTTGTCGGCTGCATACTGCTCAGCTCCGGCATCAATGATCGCTTGAGATAGCGGTACGTCGCCCTCAATCCAATCCGATACGATGTTCCACTGACGCTTACCTGAATCCCATTGCTGGAATTTAGCTAAGTGACCGCCTACGTGGTCAAGACAGGTTAATGCAAGTTCTGGCACAAGACCGGTCGCACCTAACTCTTCAATGCGTGCAGCATCCAATTGTAGGTTCTCAAAGCCCCAACGTGCTTCTGATGAGGTCAACGCGCGGTTGCCAAAGCGTGCTTGGGCAATGCGTAGCGCTTCGGTGTGTACTACACCGGCGAGTACGCCAAGGTTCCAATATACTGAGCCTAAACGTGACTTGTCTTGTAAGTCGCCGTTACCGCCGCCGTATACGGTCTTGATGATTTCTTGTACTACTGCAAAGTCGGTACCTGCTGGGTGAGTGGTGATCGCTTGGTAGCCATCTGCCGCTTTACCTGCTGGGATTACGTCTTCGTCTGAGTTAGACCAGATGTTGCCGATTAATCGGCTTACTGGGTAGCCAGTACGTACCGCTGTCTGCATCGCAACTGGGTTCATAACCCCCCAGCCTCGTAGCAATACATAGTCAGGCTTTAACTTACGAATGTTCAACCATTGTGATTGTTGCTCGTTACCTGGATGAGGTACTTCTAGAGGGTGGTGAGTACAACCGTGCTTTTCACACATGCTGTCCATGAAGTCGATCGCTTCACGACCGTATGGTGAGCCGTGGTACAACATGGCAATCTTCTTGCCTTTTAGGTTGTCACGTCCGCCTTCTAGTACGTCGCCAATGAAGTGCACCATAATAGAGTGCTCGTCATAGGTGTTGATACCGGGCATAAAGTAGTAAGGGAAGATGTCGCCACGTTGGCCGGCAGTCTTTCCGTGGTTTACCGCGATGATTGGCATCTTGTCTTTACGACCGGTTTCAATCAATGCAGTAGAGATTCCTACTGATAGTGGGTCAAAGAATACCGCGCCACCTTCACGATCTTTCAATCGCTTGTAGCACTCTACTCCACGCTCAACTGAATACTCAGTTTCACACTCTGACCAGATAAGCTTTACGCCGTTTACACCGCCGTCTCGCTCATTAAGTAGGTTGTAGTAGTCTAGGATACCACCAAAGTAACCCGTTCCACCTGCCGCATATGGTCCTACACGGTAGCTTGGTATGGGTACGTACATGGTCTCTTCCGCTTGTACCGCTGTACTTACGGCTAGCATTGATCCTAATGCTACCACTAACGTTATTAGTCTTTTCTTCATTTGTACTCCTCC
>JBOEHC010000106.1:0-22292 GCA_050633765.1 Gammaproteobacteria bacterium | reverse complement strand
TATTCTATTAATTCGATTCATTTGTTTACATGAAAGAGCTATGAGTAAGCTAGATACCATCATTCAGTCTATTGCTAAAACCGGCGATAAACTTAGCGCAAAAGCATTTCGACGCTACTCAAATAGGTATCATCTTAAAGCGATCAATAAAATACCTGTTCTTTATCCTAAAAACATTGATGAGCTAAATAAAGTTTTAGAGTGTTGTCGGGAAGAAATACAGAATTCAGAAGATTCTGGCATTATGCCGGCACCAAAATATTTTGAGCAGGTTGCTGACTTATCAAGAGCAGAAAAACAATATGAGAATGAAATTGCAATCTGTGAAATGTATATTTCTCTTGTTAATCAATATGCAGCCAGAGAGAGACTAACGGATGCTGAAATATCTACCAACTTACTGCCGAATTGTGCGCCTTTTGTTAAGCGAATACATTTTGCAAAAATAATACAGAGAAGTAGTAACACTTAACGTAGTAAGATAAATAAAAACCTCGTGTTGGCGTGACATGTCAAAGTTAATCTCCAAACAGACTCAATAGACAAAGAGACTAGTGCTATATTTTTCTTTAATAGAACTAGTTAATCTGCTACTGCTAATTTATTAATTATTCTAAGTAGTGATCTTACGCTACTATTTTAGCGTTGGTCATAATAATTATAAGGAGAATGGCATGTCTTCAAGTGTTCCTGAATTACCAGAACAGTGGAAAAATTTAGATCTAGTCAATCTATTAGCTCAACCAGCCACTTTTGTTTCAATTAGCCAGTGTAATAGTTTGTATAAGCCTGAAGGTGCTCAGGGAAACGAGAAACAATGGGAACGTGGCACGTTAGAAAACACTATTAAAGTGGCCAATGCTTGTCGGGAAGCAAATATGAATTTCTTTTGGATTGGTTACGATGTATTTCGTGAAGATTATCCTATGACTGAACTTGATCAAGCACAATATGGCGGTTGGAGTGATGCGTTCAATTCAAAACAAAGAACCGCTGAATATAAAAAATGGGATGGTGAACTAGTAGGCGAGTTAAAAGAATTGGTTCAAACAGAAGATGCGGAATTTTTTGAATATGCACATCAAAGTTCTTTTGTGGGAACGCCTTTAAAACTAATGTTAGAACGAGCAGGAATAAAAACCATTGTGCTGTGCGGAATACATTTAGATTGGTGCATTGAAGGGAATGCGCGTGCCGCTAGAGATGAAGGTTATATGCCAATTGTAATTGGCGATGCATGCTCTTGTCAGGACCAAGCCGATGATATTCCAACAATGAATCGAATTAATAGAATAGTTTGCCCTGTTTTATCAGCAGACCAAGCGGTAAGTTACATATTGCAAGGAAAGGCGAATATTAAAGCGGCTTAAATTTAATTAATAATAGCTTATGAACACGCATATGAGTGATGCGACTAAATATTGTTATGTAAAAGGCTTAAATGATATTCGCATTGATTTCATTCTTTAATAAATTGCGTTATTGAAATTATTTAAAACCTTTTTTCTTAGTAACGAGAATAAATTGATAACATTGTTGCGTGGTTTCTTTGTAATATATTTACTGTTTGTGCGATTATATTCTCGTGGAAATTTGATTACATTAACATCCGCGGTGTGATTGTTGAGCATAATTTGAATATCTTCTGCTATGCTTTGTAGTAGTAAATATCTAATAATCTTATTTGTTTCTGCTGCTCCATTAAGGTCATTCACTGAGAGCTCTCCCTTGTCGAGTAAGTCATATAAGGCATCTCCTTCTGCCTGGTAAACCATTCTATTTGTTCCAGTTTCTCTTAGTTCAATCAAAGGGCAGTCACGTTCTAGCCAGGCATTGATGAAAAATGTCATATAAAACTCCTAATTCAGTCTATTTTCTACTTGCAAATGATAATGATTCTCATTAAGATTAACAAGAGCTGACTAATTAGGAGATATTTCGATGCAATCAGAGTCTGATTCATTAGTACATAGCCCATTAATTAATAGGGCTTTAGTTAATTTTAAGCCACATGAATATGAAAGGATTAAAGAGTCCGTATTAAATAATATAGACGTGGTTGCACGTGCTTTTTGTGAGCCTGAGCTATCAATGTTGTGTGCGATAAGAAGTGGTGACGCGCGGATTGGGACGGTGAATGATCATATGGGTGTATTTTGTGTTTATTTAGAGTTTCAAGGACGCCAAGTTCTTAAGCGTGTGCATGCAATTCACTAAATGACCAGATTTTAAAATGTATAAGACGATTAAGCTTAAAAGAGAAGATTCGCAATATTCAGATGATGCGATACATGTAAATTACATATTGAACGGAAAGAAAAAAATTACACTTAGACATGCGGGTAAAAATTATATTTTACAAATAACAAGTAATAATAAATTGCTGTTAACTAAATGAAGTGTGTAAAAAAATTTGGTCCAAGCGAAGCTTATTTTAATAAAATAGATATTAAATGGGCTAGGACTAAAAGGTACAAACGATAATTCGTTTGTGTTGTTCCACTCCATGCACTACCAAGCGAAGTTAGAGTGCTCCTACGCTAACTTTAACAAGCCAGGCTGTGTATTTTTAGGATGATATTTGAATGAGACCTTGAGTTATTAGGTAACAATATTTTTCACTTGCATGTGTTTCGAATATAAGTATAAAAATACAGCAACTAAAAATATCGCAGCGCTAAATGCTAATGAAAAAGGATCACCCATTACTTGCATGCCGATAGTAAAGCCATAAATATATATAGTATTAATGACCATGCAGATTAACGAAATTAAAAATACACAAACGGCTAATTTATTTCTTAGCAATAGCAATATGCAACCCAGTACACCTCCCCAAACAGCAAAGGCCCATAACGCAACGGACCACGAAGGAAAGCTGTAAAAAAAATCCAGTTGTTCAGGTGTGAACATGGCCATGTAGGCTTCGTTTTTGGTTTGCGACATGAAATAGTCGAACGCGCCCATCGCGTTCCACAATAATGCAATGACTCCGATAACCCATACGTGCCATGGTGTGGAGATTCGGTTAGTTTCAGACATGTGATATCTCTTCTAAGTGGGGTTGCAGTATTGTACTCTTAGTGATCTTAAAATTACTCGCAACGGCATTTTTTTTGCAAAGGTGGAGCTATGGCTAATGCAGTTGAATATCTAAAGTCGAACACATCAACCGATTCATATGAACCTTTTATGGTTGGGAATAAACAGGCAGGCGAAGTACATTGGTTAGGTCAGGCAAATTCCAGCGGGGAGCCCACCTATTCAGGCTTGTGGCAGTGTGAACCACTAATGTTTGAGTATGAATTTCCTGGTGATGAAGTTATTCATGTTTTACAAGGAAAACTCTTAATAGAATTTTCCGATGGAGGAGATGTGACGTTGCAAGCAGGTGATATTGCTTCTTTTGATAAAGGAACCAAAACCACCTGGACAATTCAGGAATCGTTTAAAAAGTTTTTTGTGATTTCGAACTGCTAAGTGCGAAATATTTAGCTATATCCTGACATTCCTACAATATTAAATCCTGCGTCGACGTAGGTTATTTCTCCGGTAATGCCACTGGCTAAATCGGAGCATAAAAATGCTGCGGTGTTTCCCACTTCTTCAATGGTTACGTTTTTACGTAATGGCGCATTGTTTTCTACGTGATCAAGCATTTTTCTGAAATCACCAATTCCAGCTGCGGCTAGGGTTCTAATGGGACCGGCAGAGATGCCATTTACTCGAATTCCATCGGGGCCTAAGGCATAGGCCATATAACGAATGTTAGCTTCTAAGCTCGCTTTGGCTAGGCCCATTACGTTGTAATTTGGCATGGCGCGAACTGAGCCCATATAGGTAAGTGACACAATGGCGCCGTTGGTGTCTTTCATAAGAGGTCTGGCGGCTTTGGCCAGTGCGGTTAGGCTGTAACTGCTAATGTCGTGAGCAATTTTTGAGCCCTCGCGCGTAGTCATATCAACAAAATCACCGGCTAACTCTTCTTTAGGGGCAAAGGCGGCTGAGTGCACAAGGATGTCTAGGCTGTCCCACTGTTTACCGAGTTCGGTAAATAAATTGGTTATTTCGCCATCATTGCCAAGATCACAGGGGAGTGTGATATCTGCGCCGCATTGGGCAGCAAATTTTTCAACGCGGCCTTTGAGTTTTTCGTTTTGATAGGTAAAGGCGAGTTCTGCACCTTCTCGTTTCATTGCTTCGGCAATGCCCCAGGCGATGGAGCGATTACTGGCTATACCGACGATTAATGCGCGTTTTCCTGCTAAAAATCCCATGATTAGATCCGTTATATTCTGGCTTAAAATTGTGCCTAGAGGTTAAAAGTTATACTGGAAGATTGCTTAAGACTGAACTACATTTAAGGCGAAACAGTCTATAATACTGCCACTCAATTTATGTTTAAGGGAAGAATAATCTTTCTTAGTTAGATTATCATAAACTCATCACGTGAACAGTCGTTCCGCAATTCTAATTTTTGTCTTTACCGCGTTTTTGCTAAGCGCCTGTAGTGATGGCGCATGGAATAATCCTTATCCTAGCGAAAGTAAAGCAGGTCAGAATAATGTTATTTATTCTTCGTTCAGTGAGCGACCTAAACGATTAGATCCGGTTAGTTCATACAGTTCCAATGAATACCAATTCATTGCACAAATTTATGAGCCACCGTTGCAATATCATTATTTGTTACGACCCTATACATTAATTCCGCTCACCGCGAGTCAGCTTCCCGAAGTTCGTTATTTTGGTGAAAACGAAGTGCTGGTGGATGAAGATGCAGTCGCTAACATTAAGTATTCAGAATATACGATCAAAATAAATTCCGGCATTATTTTTCAACCGCACCCAGCCTTTGCAATGGATGATCAAGGTGAGAGGATAAATTTAAATTTATCCGAAGAAGATTTAGAGGGTATTCATACCTTAAGTGATTTTGAGTTAACCGGTGCACGTGAACTCACAGCTGAAGATTATGTGTATCAAATAAAAAGAATTGCGAGCCCTTATTTGCATTCGCCAATTGCCGGCGTAATGCGTGAATACATTGTTGGTTTTGATGAGTTTCGTAAACAAGTAAGGGAAGAGTTTCCTAACCCTGATGAAGAGTGGGTAGATTTGCGTGATATTAAATTAGCCGGTGTATCGATTGTTGATCGCTACACCTACCGAATTCGAATTAAAGGTAAGTATCCGCAATTGGTGTATTGGATGGCGATGCCATTTTTTGCTCCTATGCCATGGGAAGCTGAACAATTTTATGCGCAAGATGGTATGGAGGAACGAAATATTTCCTTGAATTGGTATCCGGTAGGCACGGGTCCATTTATGTTAACGGAAAATAATCCAAACCTGCGTATGGTGATGGAGAAAAACCCAAACTTTCATGATGAACGTTATCCATCGGAAGGAGACCCAGAAGATAGAGCCAATGGTTTGCTAGAAGATGCAGGTAAAAAACTGCCGCTAGTAGATAAGGCGGTTTACAGTTTGGAAAAAGAAAATATTCCGTATTGGAGTAAATTTTTACAAGGTTACTATGATGCATCAGGAGTGTCTTCGGATAGCTTTGATCAAGCCATTCAGTTTGGTTCAGCAGGAGATGTTCAGCTTACTGATTTGATGAAGGCTAAAGGCATTCAGTTAGAAACAGCCGTTACTACCTCTATTTTATATATGGGTTTTAATATGATTGACCCAGTTGTAGGTGGTGACTCTGAACGAGCTCGATTGTTGCGCCGTGCTATTTCTATAGCTGTGGATTACGAAGAATATATTTCTATCTTTGCTAATGGCCGTGGTGTGGCAGCTCAAAGTCCCATTCCACCCGGTATATTTGGCAATATTGAAGGTGAGGCAGGTGTTAATCCATTTGTGTATGACTGGAAGTTTAGCGAGCCGAAAAGAAAAGATGTAGACGTTGCAAAGCAGCTAATGAAGCAAGCAGGGTATGAAAATGGAATTGACCCAAAAACGAATAAACCACTGGTATTAAATTTTGATACACCATCAGCGGGCCCTGATGCTAAGGCACAATTGAATTGGATGCGAAAACAATATCAAAAGCTCGGAATACAGTTGGTTATTCGTGCAACCGATTACAATCGTTTTCAAGAAAAAATGCGTAATGGCACCAGTCAAATATTTCAATGGGGTTGGAATGCAGATTATCCAGATCCGGAAAATTTCTTTTTCCTTTTGTATGGACCAAATGCAAAAGTTAAACATCATGGTGAGAATGCGGCAAATTATTCAAATCCTGAGTTTGACCAATTATTTGAGAAAATGAAAAATATTAAAAATGGTCCAGAGCGGTTAGCTATTATTAAAGAAATGACGCGCATTGCACAAGAAGATTCACCATGGTTGTGGGGGTTTCATCCTAAAGCGTTTTCTTTATTCCATGATTGGTATAAAAATGTAAAACCAAACCTAATGGCAAATAATTTATTAAAGTACAAGCGTGTAGATGCTGAAGAAAGGCAAGCTCAGAGAGCTGCTTGGAATAAACCAAACTATTGGCCATTAATTTTCCTGGGTATATTTTTATTGATTTCGCTAATCCCGGCTGTGCTTGCGTTTAGAAAGCGTGAACGGAGCGCATTGAAATGATCGCTTATATTATTCGCCGCATTTTGTATGCCATTCCTATTCTTATTGGCGTAAATATTCTTACATTTGTATTGTTTTTTGTCGTGAACTCGCCAGATGATATGGCGCGTATGTTTTTAGGCCAGAAACATGTGACAGAAGAGCAGATTGAAGATTGGAAATCTGAGCGAGGTTATCATCATCCACTTTTTTATAATGCTGAGAAACAAGGCGCTAAAAAGTTTACTGAAACTATTTTTTATACCAAGTCGGTACGTTTATTTGTATTTGATTTTGGGCGTTCAGACAGTGGCCGTGATATTAGTTTTGATATCAGTCAACGCATGTGGCCAAGTTTAGCCATTGCTGTGCCGCAATTAATTATTGGCTTGCTGGTAACGATCACATTGGCTTTGTTAATTGCATTTTTCCGTGGCACATACATCGATTACTGGGCGGTTGTTATTTGTGTGGCATTAATGTCAATTTCTAGTTTGTTTTATATAATTGGCGGCCAATTTGTGATGGGTAAAATTTTACGTGTGGTGCCCATATCTGGATTTGAAGACGGTGTTTTTGGTATTAAATTTTTAGTGCTGCCTGTATTGATTGGAATTATTGGGGGTATTGGTTCGAGTACGCGTTGGTATCGAACCATTTTCTTGGAAGAAATTAATAAAGATTATGTGCGTACTGCACGTGCAAAAGGTATTTCTGAACAAATGGTGCTGTTTAAGCACGTTTTACGAAATGCCATGATTCCTATTCTTACTGGTGTGGTAGTGATTTTGCCATTGTTATTTATGGGCAGTTTAATAACCGAGTCGTTTTTTGGTATTCCGGGTTTGGGAAGTTACACCATTGATGCCATTAATAGACAAGATTTTTCCATTGTACGCTCAATGGTTTTCTTGGGTGCCGTGTTGTATATCATTGGATTGCTGCTCACGGATATTTCCTACACGGTCGTGGATCCTAGAGTGAGGCTTAACTAATTATTATGTTTGGTAAGCCGGTTTTTCTCATCACCGATATCCTAATATTTGGATTGGTATTTGTGATTGTGGCATTTTTTATTTATGCCATGCGAAAACCTCATCTACGGAAACCTTGGGGACAAGTGGTGCGTAGTAAAGCGGGTGTAATCTCGATGATGGTGTTGTTGGTATATATCAGTATAGCCATTCTAGATTCTATGCATTTCCATCCAAAAATTAAAAACTCATCCAACGAAGGAGAAGTACAACATGGCGGTGAAATACATAGTGTGTTTGACAGAATGGTTTTTGGAATACGCAATAGCACAGAGAAAACATATTCTGCTCCCTTTGCTGCGCACTTGTTTGCTAAAGAGACCGTTCAGCTAGAAGATGGTACAAAAATTCGTGAGTATCCGCGGTTAAAGTGGGGAGGAAAGCACTTAGACGATCCTGTATCCGAAAAGAATGCAGATATCGTTAAGCTTGCTTTTACAGGTGCAGTAAAAGCATTTATTGCATGGCTAGTACTGATTATATTTTTATGTTTGTTATTAACTGTCCGTGGCAAGCAACCTTATCGGGCTACCGTGAAAACGATTGCTCGCGGTGAATCTGAAGCTCCTTGGCGAACGATTTTTATTACCTTGTTAATTTTATTGCTCGTGTTGTTAATTGGTGCGGAATGGGCAAGTAAATATCATGTGTTAGGTACGGATAAGGTTGGTGAAGATGTTTTGTACCAAGCTTTAAAGAGTATTCGTACGGGCGTGGTGATTGGAACGCTTACAACACTTCTAATGCTGCCTTTTGCAATTATATTGGGCATTATGGCTGGATATTTTCGTGGTTGGATAGATGATGTTATCCAATATTTATACACCACTTTAAATTCAATTCCTGGAGTATTATTAATTGCCGCTGCAGTATTAATGCTCAATGTATATATGGGTAAGCATGCAGAAGAATTTGCAAGTCTTACTCAGCGCGCAGATCTTCGTTTGTTGTTTTTATGTTTGATTTTAGGGCTTACCAGTTGGACCGGTTTGTGTCGTTTGTTGCGCGCTGAAACACTTAAGTTACGTGAAGTAGATTTTGTTCAGGCAGCTTCTGCTTTTGGTGTAGGTTCTATGTCAACAATTTTTAAACACATATTACCTAACATGATGCATATAGTGTTGATTACTATAGTGTTGGACTTTAGTGGATTAGTGTTAGCGGAAGCAGTGTTGTCATATATAAATATTGGTGTCGATCCGACCATGAATAGTTGGGGCAATATGATTAATAGTGCGCGACTTGAAATGGCGCGCGAGCCAGTAGTGTGGTGGTCGTTAGCTGCATCGCTTTTCTTTATGTTTACCTTAGTGCTTTTTGCAAATTTATTTGCTGATGTAGTGCGTGATGCTTTAGATCCCAGAGTAGCCAAAAATTAGTTGCAAATAATAAGCCATGTCGAACTCTGATATAAAACCGAATCCTTCACCGTTGTTGAGAGTAGAAAATTTAACTACTGTATTTGAAACAGGCAGTCGTAAAGTTGCTGCCGTGGATGGAGTAAGTTTCGAGGTGAATGAAGGTGAAACGTTTGCGTTAGTAGGTGAGTCAGGTAGTGGTAAATCAATTACTGCGTTGTCTACCATTCGTTTGCTACCTGAAGCGGCTCGTGTGACGTCTGGTTCGGTGTATTTTGATCAGCAAGATTTATTAACCTTGCCAGAGCGTGAGATGCGCGATATTCGTGGCAGTGGCATCTCGATGATTTTTCAAGAGCCGATGACATCTCTTAATCCTGTGGTTCAGGTGGGTAAGCAAATAGCTGAGGTGTTGATACGCCACCAAAATATGAGCAAAGCACAAGCAAGGCAACGTGCTTTAGATTTACTAGATGCGGTAAATATTAAAGATCCTGTGCACACAATTGATACTTATGCGCATGAACTTTCGGGCGGTATGAAGCAACGTGTGATGATTGCCATTGCATTAGCTTGCGAACCAAAATTACTAATTGCTGATGAGCCAACTACTGCACTAGATGTGACGATTCAAGCTCGAGTGTTAGAACTCATAAATGAATTACAGCAAAAATTTAAGATGGCTATTTTGTTTATCACTCATGATTTAGGTGTAGTGAAACAAGTAGCAGATCATGTAGCAGTAATGAAGCAAGGCAAGATTGTTGAGCAATCTAGTAATGAAATATTTTTCTCAAATCCACAACATGATTATAGTTGGGAATTGTTCGCAGCATTACCGGCAATGGAAAAGCGTGGCAAACCACTGCTTGCAAATAATGGAACGATTAAAGAAAACGTTGCAGAGCAAGAGGTAAGTGAAAAAGACTCGCTAAAAGTTTCCGATTTAAAAGTACATTTCCCGATTAAAAAAGGCATATTTAAACGTACCGTAGGCCATGTAAAGGCTGTGGATGGTGTGTCGCTTGAAATACCTCCCGGAAAAACGGTAGCGTTGGTTGGTGAGTCCGGCAGCGGTAAAACAACCGTTGGAAAAGGAATTTTACGACTCGTGCAACCCACTTCAGGTGAGGTCACGTATTTGGGTTTGCCTATTCATAATATCGATAAACAGCAGTTGCTTGAACAACGCACTAATCTACAAATTGTATTTCAAGACCCATATTCTTCAATGAATCCACGCATGTTGATTGGCGATATTATTGAAGAAGGTATGAAGGCGCTAAATGTCCTTGCGGATTCTACAGCTCGTAAACAACGCGTGCTTGAACTGTTAGAACAGGTAGGGCTTTCTAAAGATGCGCATTTAAGATACCCGCATGAATTCTCGGGCGGGCAGCGTCAGCGAATCTGTATCGCAAGAGCATTAGCGGTAAATCCTAAAATAATTATTTGTGATGAACCCACCAGTGCGCTAGATGTGTCTGTGCAAGCGCAGATTTTAGATCTTTTAAATGACCTGCAAGCACGATTGGGAATTAGTTATTTATTCATTACACATAATATGTCTGTAGTGGCGTACTTTGCAGACCGTGTGGCTGTGATGTATCAAGGTAAAATTGTAGAAGAAGGTGAAGTAGAGCAAGTGCTCACGAACCCTCAACACGACTACACAAAAAAATTACTCGCCGCGGTACCTAAACTGGTTCCACCTATAAGAGCAGCATAGGACGATGTGTAGAATCACAAGTGTTGCGTGAGACAGGATGTCGGGAACGACCAAGCGAATATGAAGTCCTTCATGGGTAAAAAAAGATTTAATAGGTTGCATCATCCATGATGCTACTTATTCTCGTACATCCATGTACTCGCTAAATTGAAAAACTATAAAAGAATTTATTTAATTTTAGGCCTTATTTTGGCAGGCGAGGTAATCTTTGCGCTGCCATTTCATATAGCACGTTTTTTTAGGCCAATTATGCTGGAGATGTTTGATCTTACCGCTACACAATTAGGTGCTGCGCAAGGTGTGTATGGAATTATAGCGATGTTGGCCTACTTTCCTGGTGGCTTGCTAGCTGATCGTTATCCTGCTCATAAGTTGATTGCGTTGTCTTTATGGTTGACTGCATTAGGTGGTTTATACATGGCGACGTTACCAAGTTATTCTGAATCTGTTTTTTTATTTGGCTTTTTTGGTTTTACCACTATTATGCTTTTTTGGGGCGCGTTAATACGAACTACTCGAGAATGGGGAGGCAGCCAAGAGCAAGGTCTGGCATTTGGTGTACTGGAAGGAGGGCGAGGATTGGTTGCTGTGGTCTTAGCGTCGGTGGCCATAATGGTTTTTCAATTCTCTTTCCCCTTGGGTTATGAAACCGCAACATTAGTGGAAAAAACAAAAGTATTTCGTACAGTCATTTATGGCTATACAGCGGTAACCGTATTAACAGGCTTTTATATTTGGTTTGTCTTTAATTCATTTTCTAAGCCTCAAGGTAATGCCTATTCAGATAAAAGCTTTAGCTCTTTACCTGTCAATATTAAAAAAGTTTTTTCACTGCCTAGCGTCTGGCTTCAAGCAATTATTGTTTTATGTGCATATGTTGGGTACAAGGGATTTGATAACTACACTTTATTTGCAGTGGATGTATATGGATATGACGAAATTGAGGCTGCAAAACTGGTAACAATGGGCTCATGGATTCGTCCAGTTGCTGCAATTATTGCTGGGCTTCTTGCGGATCGAATTCACGTGCTTAAGATGCTTTCAGTTTGTTTTCTGATATTACTTTTTGCTGACCTATACTTTGCATTAGCAACGCCTATTCTTAATATGGCATGGATCTTTGTTGGAAATATTATTGTAACCTGTATCGCAATATTTGGATTGCGTGGATTATATTTCGCTATATTTGAAGAAACTAAGGTGCCGGTAGTAATTACCGGGAGTGCAGTTGGTTTAGTTTCTGTTATTGGTTTTGCGCCAGATGTATTTGTATTATTCGTAGCGGGATTGTTAATGGATAACTCGCCAGGTTTGTTAGGGCACCAACACTTTTTTATGTTTCTGTCTGCGTTTGCCGCACTAGGTTTGCTAACAAGCATAATATTATCGCGATCTATCTTTAAAAGATAACCAGCTGAGATGAAAAAAATAGTTTTAATACTTATAGTATTAGCAATTGCTGGCGTTTCATATTTAGTGGTAGAAGGTGGGAAAGTTCAGGAGGTTGTTACTGAGATTGAAATATCGGCTTCGCCAGATAAAGTTTGGGCCATTATTACGGATATTAATAAATGGCAGGATTGGAGTCCTATTATTAATCAATCAAGTGGAAACGCTTCGGTAGGATCTGAACTAAGAATGACTATGATTGGCAAAGCAGAGGGTAAGGGTGGTCCAACATACAATCCAATTATTACTCAGCTTGAAAAACCTAGATTATTTCAGTGGCGCGCGCACATGATTGCTGGATTTATTTTTACTAACGATAAGATTTTTGAGCTCGAAGAGACAACTTCGGGCACACGTTTAGTTCATAAAGAAACGTTTAGAGGATTACTTGCGCCAATCTTTTGTAGGAAGATGGAAGAAGGTGTTCCACCAATGCTGCATTCGATGAATAAGGCGTTAAAGGATTTGGCTGAGCAATAATCTGCTTAATATCAAAGTCAAAAATTTGTTACTCAACAAAGAATTCTAATTTAATGCCTGCTACATCAATGATGTCGTGATCTTCAATAGGTTCTGCCTTAGCGCCAATTACTTCGCCATTAAGCTTAGATGGAGTGTTTTTGTTTCCATCAATATGCATGATGAAGTAACCAGTATTGCGTTTTGTAATACCTACTACCGCAATATCAGGTTTGCCTAAGGTAGTTAAAGATTTATCGAGAGTTATTTCTTTACCGCTATTTTTGCCATTGAGAATTTGAATGCGACCAATGCTTGATGCAACAGGTTGCGAATTTATTTGAATATCTTCTAACTCATTAGATGCTGAACTATCAGTAGGGTCTGATGCAATGGCCTGTTCGAATGTGTTACTGGAAACTGCATTGTCAATTGAAGCGTCAACATTGTCGTCGTCATTAGTGCTTTCTGGTGCTTCAGGTGTTTCGGTCTTATCGTCTTTGCTGTCTTCAGGCGCGCACATTTCCTCTTCAAGAGAATTAATCTGGTCTTCTAGATCTTTAATATTTTGTTCTTCTTTGAGGGCGCTCTTTCTTTCTGAAGTTGCCGTCATGATCAGTGTTTTTTCAAATTCACTGTTAGCCGAATTCGAAGCTAAGTGATTTACATATTTAATTCTGTGGTTGCCGATATCAATAATATCGCCATCTTTTAGAGCATGTTTTTTAACAATTTTAGAATTTACAAAGGTGCCGTTAGTGCTATCTAGGTCTTCTAGAAAGCAATCATCTAGTACGGAACTGATTTGTGAGTGGTAACCGCTAATAGATAAGTTATCTAAACAAAGGTCATTATCTGTGCGTCTGCCAATAGTGACGATCTCCTTTTCTATAGGAATCTCATCAACTATTTTTTCGTCAAGGCTTATTATTAGTTTTGGTGTGCTCATATTTTACTTAGACAATAATTTACCGAATTTTGATTTCCAGTTTTTCTTGCCCGGGAATTCTTTATTTGGTTGTGCCAATAGAACCGAGACATTGTCGCGGCCACCGTTATCGTTTGCTATAGCAACAAGTTTGTCTGCTAGCTTGTCAAGATTGTCTCTAAATGCTGTTACGGTTTCATGAATTACCTGATCATCGACCATATCTGTCAGACCATCGGAGCACAGAAGGTAAATGTCATCTGGCATGGCTAGGTCTTCTTTGATGTCTACAGCAATGCTGCCCTCAATACCCAAAGCACGCGTAACTAAGTTTTTATTTAATGAAGTGTTGGCTTCTTCTTGTGTGTAAAAACCACGATCAACAAGCTCTTGCAACAGAGTATGGTCGACAGTGATTTGTTGCAAGTTACCATCTCGAAAACGATACATTCTTGAATCGCCTACATGAGCAATAGTGATTTGATTGTCATAAAAAATACCCATTACTAATGTCGTTCCCATGCCCCGATATTGCGCTTCATTACTGCTCATGGAAAAAATAGCTTCGTTGGCTTTAACAACCGAATTTCTGGCGGCTAAACTCTCTTTTGTATATCCGGTTTGCTCGTCAATTTCGCCAGGTGCCAAATCAGGAATAGCGGTGCGTAACTCCTCAAGAATGGTGTTGACGGCTATTTCACTGGCAACTTCTCCACTTTTATATCCGCCCATGCCGTCCGCTAGAACAACTAAGCCAATTTCTTGATCTTCACCAATTTTGTCTTCGTTGTTGGTGCGTACCAGTCCTGTGTTAGAACGGCCTGCGATTTCTAAAATGCCTTTAAGGTTCATATTAACTATCTAGCATCATTTCGCATTCGCGGAGTTTGTTGGCTAAGCTTGCTGCAGATTGGAAACGTTTGTCTGGTTCTTTTTCTAGCGCTTTGTTTACCGTCCAGGCTATGCATGAAGGTGTGCCAGGATTAATTTCAGTAATGTCTTTGTGTTGTTCGTGTGTGATCGAGCGCATTAGTTCAGCCATGGTTTTTGGTCGAAACGGAGGTGAGCCCGTTAACAAATGGTATAGCGTAACACCCAATGAATATAGGTCAGACCGTGCATCTAAACTTTCGCCTGCTAGCTGTTCTGGAGACATATATAAAGGTGTACCTAAAATAGATCCAGCACGTGTCCTGGTTGAGTCAGGGATTCTCGCAATTCCAAAGTCTGTAAGCTTAACGTAATCATCGGTTTGGTTATAGATGATATTTGCAGGTTTTATGTCTCGGTGGATAAGGTCTTGTTTGTGAGAATAGGATAGAGCGTCTGCGCATTGGGCAATGATTTTCAGTACTGTTTTAGGGTGCAATAAGCTATCTGCGCGCGCATAACTACGCAAATTAATGCCAGCCACATACTCCATAGCAATATAGGCATAACCATCTGTCTCACCACTATCAAGTATTTTTACAATATTGGGGTGGTTGAGATTGCCCGCCGTCTCGATTTCTCGATGGAAACGGAATTTGTATTCATCTAACTGATTGGGTTCAAGTTCTGAAGATAAGTTAAGCACTTTAATGGCGATTATTTGATCAGTTACAATATCTTTGCCTCTAAAGACCGCCCCGGTGGTGCCTTGGCCTAAAATGCTTATCACTTTGTAACGGCTGCCATAAAGTGTTGGGTATTCGCTCAATTCATCATCGAGTTCTGTATCTTCTTCAGGTTTCGTTTTTTGATCTACGTTTATGGTTTTGTCAAAGGCAACTGCTTTTTCTATAACTGTAGATGGCTGATCGTCAATAGGAATTGCAACACTTGGTTCTAGTAATTCTGGTTCTGGTAACTCGAATTCTGGTAACTCTGGTTCTAGTAATTCTGATTCTGGGCTTACCTCTTTTAAGTTAGCACTGTTTTGTTCTTGTTGATCCGTATTCTTGTCAGCAGTTATTGGGTTGCCATCGAATGCTGCGATACGTTGATGTACGTCTTTAAAATTTGGTTCAAAGCTAGAGATAAATTCAAGTGCGCTTTTTGCATTATTAGGTTCGCCTTTAATCTGAAAGTCGATGGCTAAGTTATATAATAAATTTGCGGTGTCATGGTTTGGTGAACATTGTTTAAATTTTTCAAGTGCTAAATTTAATTGTCCTAAGCCTTGGAGTTTAAGTCCTATACTGCGATTGTTATTGCGTATTTCAAATCGACTTGCGGCATCTGTATTTGGAATATCTGTACTGTTAGGGTTAGGCGATCCCATAAATGCCCATGTAAGTGAAACCAATGAAATTAAAGTGATGACTGTAATTTGAGTGATCAATATTGGGGGTTGCGTAATCCAAAGTAATGCAACCGTTAATGCCGAAATTAATAGGCTCAGCATAAACCACTTAGTATTTGTTTTATTTTCTTTAAGCATGGCTAGCATGATGCTTAATCAAGTCTGGTGCTAAGTTGGTACATGCATCCATTTGTTTCTTGATTGTTTGCTATCTTGTTTATGATGACTGTTCCGGGTCTATTATGTGGGTCAATTTATCTGAGCCTAAGGTTTTGATTTCCATGGCATCTGTATTGATTTTCAAGGCTTTGAAGCATACTACAGGCACTGCTAGGGCGACTATATGTGACGCCAGGGAGTGCGACGAGTTATCGTATTTTAGGGACGTAAGCCATTAAAATCAGTGAATTATGCAGAAATCCGCCGACTTTGAAGGTAACAATTGAGCCAGTATCGTCTGAGAATTTAGGGTATTAGGTGTATAGCCTAGTCTACTAATATCGTTTCGCCAGGCAGGAGGGGTTGGTCTGCGCTGCGCCCATTAATTTCAAACAGTCTTTTTACCGTTGTGTTATTGCGATGGGCAATTTTCCAAAAGCTGTCACCCATTGCGACAACATACACATAGGGTTCGTCAATTGTCTCACTTGATGCGTTTCTAGTTGATTGTTGTGTAGAGATATTTGATTCAACGATAGCCATTTTGGGTTTGATAGTTGCTTGGGCAATCATTTGTTTGCGATATGAAGCATGAAGAGGAATGATTAGAGACCTTCCTGCAATAATTTTATTGCCATGCATATTATTTGCTTCACGAATGGCTGTAATATTTGTGCCATAACGCCTTGCAATTCCACCTAAGGATTCACCACGATTAATTCTATGTTTTGTCCAAGTGGGTTGAGGAGCTTCAGGCATGTTATTAATAGCAAGTGCTAAAAATTCTGCATCTCGTTTAGGTACCATTAAATGGTAACCAGCAGGAATGGGTGTGTTTAAGTTTCTAATTGCAGGGTTGAGTAATTTAATTTCAGTTTCATTCGCTGATGCAGTTTTAATTAATTTTGCAGGTGAGATACGTTTACTAAGTTCAATCGTTTCTAAATACGGAACATCTTTGATTGGATGTAATAATGTGTTATTAACTTTTTGATCTTTAATGAGCGAACATAGTGCTAAAATTTTTGGAACATACTCGCGTGTTTCGCGCGGTAAATGTAAATCCCAATAAATATTTGTGTCATTGATAGTAGACTTTTTAGCATTGTATTTCTTTAAGGCGCGTTTTACGCGTTGTGGCCCAGCGTTATATGCGGCTAGTGCAAGCAACCAGTCACCATCAAAGATGCTATGCATTTGTTCAAGATAATCTAATGCTGCAGAGGTGGAGGCGTAAACATCATGACGACCGTCATAACCTACTGCACGCTTTAAACCTAAATCTTTGGCGGTAAATGGCATGATTTGCCATAGGCCTACAGCATTGGCGCGTGAGCGTGCTCTTGGGTGATAACCACTTTCCACAATCGGCAAAATTGCTAATTCTGCTGGCATCTGTCGGTTTTCTATTTCACTTAAAACAAAGTGAATAAAGGGTTCTGAGCGTTTTGTGGTAACGGCTAAATAATTACTGTTGTTTGTAAACTTTTCCTTTTGTTGAATAACGCGTGGATGATCATAAAGTTTAGTTAACGTTAATTTTTTTTCAATACGCTGCCAAATGAGTTCGCTGTCATTTGTTGATAAACTATTGGGTATATTGAGAAGCGGATTGATGAAGTCTGGCGTTAGCGCCGAGAGCTCGGTGAGTACGCGATCTGAATTTGAATTGCCTACCTGCTCAGTATTAGTTGGAGTATGTGTACAGCCTATTAGCCAATATGCCAAGATGAATGCTAGTAAATTGTTTTTGTTAAGTGCCCACTCCCTCATGCTCGCGAAGCATAAAGAGCCCACTTGAATAGTTCAACAACAAAATTAGTATGATTTTTTACAGCTTATAATCATAGTTTGATCTATTATAAAAAGATTGCGTTACAAGCGACTGTTTTAAGGTAATATTAATTTATGAAAGAGTCCGCACTTTTTAATTCTGTTAAAGATACACAACAATTACAGGAATGGTATGCAACGCCTGCAGGACAAATTTTATACAAAGACCTATTAATTAAACTTGAAGAATTATTGCCCAGTTTATTTGGTTATCACGCATTACAAATTGGTGGTTTGGCGGATGAAATAGATATCATTGCTAGTAGTAAAATTGGGCAAAAAATATACATGACCTTGGATACTGAAAAAGGTAATGTAGCAGCAAACCCTTTAGCGTTACCGTTTCCCGAAAACACATTAGATTTAACTGTTTTACCTCATACTTTAGATATTTCTCCAAAGCCACATCAAGTTTTACGTGAAATTCATCGTGTACTAATCTCAGAGGGGCATTTAGTAATTATTGGGTTTAATCCTTTCAGTATGATGGGTTTGAGTAAGTTAATCTTTTTGCGCAGTCAGCGTGCACCTTGGGCAGCTCATTTTTTTACACAAAGAAGATTAAAGGATTGGTTTTCGTTACTAGGTTTTAAGGTTATTACAGTAGCGCATGTTGGTTTGCAACCACCTATTCAAAATTTGCGTTTTCAACAACGCATGCAGGTCTTGCGTAAAGCTGAGAAATTTGGTTTGAGTCGATTTGGTGGTTTGCAAATTTTTATAGCCAAGAAACGTGAACTTACTCTTACGCCATTACCTAAACCTTGGCGTCCACATCGCAGCATAATCCCTGTGAAAGTAACTGAGCCTACTACTCGACAAGGTAAATATGTCAGAAAATCGCGTTGAAATTTTCACAGATGGAGCATGTAGAGGTAACCCTGGTCCAGGTGGTTGGGGTGCTATTCTTCGTTATGGTGATAAAGAAACCAAATTAAATGGCGCGGCCGAAGAAACAACAAATAATCGCATGGAATTACAGGCTGTGATTTCTGCATTTGAGAAATTGACTAAGTCATGCACAGTCCATGTTACGACCGATTCACGTTACGTTATGGATGGCATTCAGCAGTGGTTGGCAAATTGGAAACGTAATGGTTGGAAAACTGCAGCAAAAAAACCAGTTAAGAATGAAGACTTATGGAAACAATTAGACAAATTAGTTGAACAACACACTGTGACCTGGGAGTGGGTGAAGGGGCATAGTGGCCATGAAGAAAATGAACTAGTTGATCAATTGGCTAATGATGCGATTGATAATCTGCTATTGTAGTTTGTATTAAATTAGACTTATTTTTATATGCGACAAGTAGTACTCGATACAGAAACGACCGGTTTAGAGATTTCGCAAGGACATCGAATTATTGAAATTGGTTGTGTTGAAGTGTTGCACCGGCGCACCACCGATCAGCAATACCACCAATTTCTAAACCCTGAGCGAGAGATAGATGCCGGCGCACAAGAAGTGCACGGAATATCGTTAGAGTTTCTTGCAGATAAACCTAAATTTGCAAATATTGCAGATGATTTTATTGAGTTTATTACCGGCGCAGAACTGATTATTCATAATGCTAGTTTTGATGTTGGGTTTATCAATGCAGAGCTTCGATCAGTCGGACATAAAATTGAGGATATTAATGCCTGTTGTAAAGTAATCGATTCGCTAGCGATGGCGCGTAAAATGCATCCCGGACAAAAAAATAACCTCGATGCTCTATGTAAGCGTTATGAAATTGATAATTCTCATCGCGAGTTACACGGTGCATTGCTTGATGCCCAGATACTCGCCGATGTGTACTTGGCCCTAACCGGTGGGCAAACTACACTTAGTTTAGCAGCAAATTCAACTGCGAAGGGTAAAGGAAATAAGGCCAGTGCTGGATTAGACAGTGAGCGAGAAGCACTGAAAGTAATTTATGCCAATGATGAAGAGATGCAAGCTCATGATGCTTTTTTAAACAAAATTCAGCAAGAAAGCGAGGCAGGCTGTGTCTGGCTTAAAGGCAAATCTGAATAAAACCAATGTAAAATCTTCGTTTAATAGTTGCCGACCTGCTCAAATTTCGTTACATTTTGCCAACCCTTAATTAATGCATTTTTATTAAATGCACTTTTCAAGACAGCCTCTAAGATTAACCCAAGATTTAACCTAAGAATTAACTATGTGGAGATTTTTCATGTTACAGAAAGTTTTAGTATGTTTTTTATTTGCCGTAACGCTATTGCTTGCTGCTTGTGGTGATAAGAGTGGTACTGCAGGGGGTAAATGGGTTGGAGAAGATTATGCGAAATCTGGTTCTAAGGCTTCTACTGTGGTGGGTGAATATGACTCTTATGCAGAGTGTCTCGAAGCAACGAAAAAAGCATCTAAGTCAGGTGTCTTTAATTGCGGTGTTAAAAACTAATTAATAGATAAATTTAATATTTGATTTTTAGGTAGTAATTTAGTCTAGTGCGTCCTTGGTGCTAGATTAAATTATCTACCGTGTTTTAAAAGACGCTGCTTATCGCGTTGCCAATCTCTTTCTTTGATAGAGGCGCGTTTATCTTGTTTTTGCTTTCCTTTGGCTAGGCCAATCTCTAATTTTGCCTTACCTTTTTTCCAATACATGGATAACGGTACCAATGTGTAGCCTTTTCGGTCTACCGCGCCTATCAATCTCGCAAGTTCTTTTTTATGTAGTAGTAATTTCCTGGTGCGAATGGGGTCAGCTACTTTATGGGTTGAAACGGATGGTAGTGGGCTGATATGCGCACCCAGTAACCAGGCTTCCATATTCTTCACCAGCACATAGCTTTCTTTTAGTTGTATACTTTTTGACCGTAGACTCTTTACCTCCCAGCCTTCTAATACCAGTCCAGTTTCAATATTTTCTTCAATAAAATAGTCATGCCGGGCTTTTTTATTAACTGCGATAGTATTATCTGATTTATGCTTAGACTTTGCCATGTGACTATTATGGTGTATTTAACATGAGCATTCGATGGCAAATTTATATATTTGAAGCACTTGTGATGATGTTTGCAAAATTTATAAATGAAATAGGAAAGTTATGGCAACAGTAAGAACTTCAATGCATGGATATTGGTCTTCGCGCTTTGCATTCGTGTTAGCTGCGGCGGGGTCTGCTGTAGGGTTAGGGAATATCTGGAAATTTCCTTATATGGCGGGAGAAAATGGCGGCGGCGCGTTTGTGCTTCTTTATTTGCTATGTATCGCATTGTTTGGAATCCCGGTAATGATGTCTGAAGTGTTATTGGGTCGTCGTGGCCGTAGTAGTCCTGTAAATACTATGACTTCACTTGCTCAAGAAGAGCAACGTAGCAAAGCTTGGCGCTTGCTAGGTTTGATGGGAGTCTTGGCGGGCTTTTTAATTCTTTCTTACTATAGTGTCATTGCGGGCTGGGCATTAGCTTATGTTGTAGAAACCGCAACGGGTACGTTTACAGGTATTAACGGCAAACAAGCAGGCGAAGTGTTTAATGATTTAATCAAAAATCCACAACGACTTTTGCTTTTGCACAGTATATTTATATTTCTGACTATGGTGGTTGTCATTAGAGGTGTCACGCATGGTCTAGAGAAGGCGGTACGTATTTTAATGCCTGCGTTGTTTGTTTTGATAATTGTTATGGTTGCTTATGGCATGGTTCAAGGTGATTTTTTGGAAAGTTTGAAGTTTTTATTTTCTCCTGACTTTTCCAAACTTAGTCCTGAAATTGTACTTAAAGCCATGGGCCAAGCATTTTTTAGTTTAAGTTTAGGAATGGGTGCCATTATGATGTATGGCTCATACCTGCCAGATGATGCGTCCATTGCGACAACCAGTTTCCAAGTTGCGATTGCAGATACAGTCATTGCTGTATTGGCTGGTTTGGCCATTTTCCCAATAGTATTTGCGAATGGTCTAGAAGTAGGGCAAGGCCCGGGGTTGGTATTCAATACTTTGCCGCTAGCATTTGGGCAAATGACAGGTGGCGTACTATTTGGCACAATATTTTTTGTTTTATTAGTTTTTGCTGCATGGACATCCTCTATATCTTTAATTGAGCCAGCTGTAGCCTGGTTGATTGAGAAATTTTCTATTTCTCGTATTACATCTTCTGTAATTTGTGGTTTAGTCGCATGGTTAATTGGCTTAGGTACGGTTTTCTCATTTAACTCTTGGAGCAAAATAGAAGTATTTGATGGAACTTTCCTGCAAGGTAAATCTTTTTTCGACTTACTCGATTATCTGACTTCAAATATCATGTTGCCTTTGGGCGGTATATTGATATGTATATTTGCTGCTTGGTTAATGACAGAAAAATCGAGACGTGAAGAATTAAAAATAAAACACGAAGGTGCTTATAAATTATGGCGCTTCTTAGCAAGATACATTACACCAATCGGTGTAGTACTTATTTTTCTGCATGTGTTAGGTGTACTTGAAAAACTAAATCTAACGTAACAAATTTCTATGACGCATGT
>JBOEHC010000105.1:0-15199 GCA_050633765.1 Gammaproteobacteria bacterium | reverse complement strand
TTGCTAAACATCGCTTTGCGATGAGTACTATTGCGATTGAGTTGTCGACCTGATTTACGATGTCTCACAATACTTTACCTATTAAATAATAACTTTACGTTCTTCACGCAAATTTGCTGGTGGCCAATTTTCAAGACGCATGCCCAGAGATAACCCATGAGTACCCAGTACGTCTTTAATTTCTGTTAAAGACTTCTTACCTAAGTTTGGCGTCTTTAACAATTCAACTTCCGTGCGTTGAATTAAGTCGCCAATGTAATAAATGTTTTCTGCTTTCAAACAGTTTGCAGAACGTACAGTAAGCTCAAGATCATCTACTGGACGTACTAAAATAGGATCAATTTCAGTTTCACTCTTCTCTTGTTCAACTTCTTCATCTCCTTGCAAGTCTACAAATACTGATAGCTGTTGCTGCAATATTCCAGCTGCTTTACGAATAGTCTCTTCCGGATCAACCGTACCATTTGTTTCTAGATCGACAATTAATTTGTCTAGGTTTGTACGTTGCTCTACACGAGCGGTATCCACTGCATATGCGACTCTGCGCACTGGACTGAAACTTGCATCAATTAATAATGATCCAATGGCACGCTCATCTTCATTTCTGCGTTGCGTAGCGGGTTGATAACCACGCCCTTTAGCAATTTTAAGTGTCATGCTTAATGAGCCTTCATCAGTCAAATGTGCGATAACATGATCTTTGTTGATAATCTCAACATCATGATCCGTTTCAATATCGCCTGCAGTCACTACACCTGGGCCAGATTTATTTAAGGTTAGCATGGCTTCATTTTTGTTATGCATAATCGCGGCAACGCCTTTTAGATTAAGCAATACATCCACAACATCTTCCTGCACACCTTCAATTGCAGTGTATTCATGCAATACACCATCAATTTGTGCTTCAACAACTGCACAACCTTGAATGGAAGACAGTAAAATTCTTCGTAGTGCATTGCCAAGAGTATGCCCAAATCCGCGCTCTAGTGGTTCGAGCACAACTTTAGCGTGACACTCATCCGTTACTTGGACATCCACAACTCTAGGCTTAAGTAATTCATTTGCTGCTACCATCGATGAAACCTCTTTAACGCTATTTGCTATTACTTAGAATACAACTCGACTACGAGCGACTCATTGATATCTGGTGGTAAGTCACCACGTTCAGGTACAGACTTAAATGTACCCTTCATTTCTTTTATATTTACCTCGACCCATTCTGGTAAACCAATTTGGTCTGCAGTATTCAACGCATCTTGTATGCGTAACTGTTTTTTAGCTTTTTCTCGTACAGTCACCACATCACTGGCTGATACTTGATACGAAGGAATGCTAACCACTACACCATTCACTTCGATGGCTTTATGGCTGATTAATTGACGGCACTCTGCCCGCGTGACTCCAAAGCCCATACGATATAAGACGTTGTCTAGTCTACATTCTAATAATGCCAGCAGATTCTCACCTGTAGAACCTTTAATACCAGAGGCTTTTTTATAATAATTTCTAAACTGCTTCTCTAATACACCGTAGATGCGACGTAACTTCTGCTTCTCTCGCAACTGCATACCGTAGTTGGAAGGACGCCCACGCTTATCTCCGTGTTGTCCCGGCTGCTTATCAAGTTTGCACTTTGAATCCAATGGGCGAGCACGACCTTTTAAAAACAGGTCTGTGCCTTCTCGGCGACTTAATTTACATTTTGGTCCTAAGTAACGTGCCATAACATTAATCCTTAAACACGACGGCGTTTTGGTGGACGACAACCATTATGAGGAATGGGTGTTATGTCGTTGATATTAGTGATCTTATAACCCACAGCATGCAATGCACGCACAGCTGATTCACGGCCTGGCCCAGGCCCTTTAATTCGTACTTCTAAATTCTTAAGACCATACTCGAGTGCAGCTTGACCTGCTCGATCAGCAGCAACCTGTGCTGCAAAAGGCGTGCTCTTACGTGACCCACGAAAACCTGATCCACCAGATGTCGCCCATGAAAGTGCATTTCCTTGGCGATCGGTAATAGTGACGATGGTATTGTTAAAAGACGCATGCACATGCGCAACGCCATCTGTTACAACGCGTTTTACTTTTTTACGAGTTCTTGTAGGTGCCTTAGCCATATATATTTGCCATATTTAATCTAGTTTAGTCTTCTATCTTTGTTTTGAAATTTTATCTATCGTTTAATAGGTCTACGTGGCCCTTTACGTGTACGCGCATTTGTTTGAGTGCGTTGTCCCCGTAATGGCAATCCACGTCTATGACGAATTCCGCGATAAGTACCTAAATCCATCAATCTTTTAATATTCACGGTAATTTCACGACGCAAATCACCTTCAACTCGGTATTTTGCTACTTCAGTTCGTAATTTTCCGACCTCATCTTCACTGAGGTCTTTAATCTTTGCATCCGCTGCAATTCCTGCTGCGTCACAAATCTTGCGTGAAGAGGTACGACCAATTCCATAAATCGAGGTTAATGCAATCACGGTGTGCTTATGCACCGGTACATTAATGCCAGCAATACGTGCCATTTATCTAAGCCCTTGAATGAATGATAGATTTAATGCGACCCCTAGCTTTTCACATTGCTTGGGTGCGCGGATTCTACCAGTGAAACTAACAAAATTCATATTCTTTACTCTTTAACCCTATTATCCTTGACGCTGTTTATGACGAGGGTCTTTACATATCACCCTCACTACTCCATTACGTCGAATAACCTTACAATTTCGACACATTTTTTTAACTGATGCTCGTACTTTCATAATTGCCTCACTAGCTTAATCAAGCTACCTAGTCGAACCAGATCGACCAGATCCTTTAAGATTAGCTTTCTTCATTAACCCTTCGTATTGATGGGACATAAGATGCGCTTGTACTTGCGCCATAAAATCCATCACTACGACAACAATAATTAACAACGAGGTGCCACCAAAATAAAACGGCACTTCATATTTTAAAATTAGGAATTCTGGCAATAAACATACCAAGGTAATGTACACAGCCCCCACAGCTGTTAGCCGTGTTAATACATTATCAATATAGCGTGCCGTTTGCTCACCTGGACGAATTCCAGGTATAAATGCCCCAGAGCGCTTCAAGTTATCAGCTGTTTCACGCGAATCGAATACAATTGCCGTATAAAAAAAACAGAAAAATACAATAGCAAGTGCATATAACATTACATACAGAGGCTGTCCCGGCGAAATAGCAGTAGCAATATTTTGTAACCACGAAAAATTACCAGTCGGACTGCTAGACCATTGCAATAATGTAGATGGGAATAAAATTATACTAGAAGCAAAGATAGGCGGAATAACACCTGACATATTAAGTTTTAAAGGCAAATGTGTAGATTGCGCAGCCATCATTTTTCTACCCTGCTGCCTACGTGCATAATTTACGGTAATTCGTCGTTGCGCACGCTCTACAAAAATAACGAAAGCCGTTACCAAAATTGCCATAAGAAATAAGAACATGGCAAAACCTGAACTAAAAGCACCTACATTTACTTGCTCTAAAGTCCCTCCAATCGCCGCAGGCAACCCCGCAACAATTCCTGCAAAAATGATAATTGATATTCCGTTACCAATGCCTCGCTCTGTAATCTGCTCACCTAACCACATTAAAAACATTGTGCCCGTTACCAATGTAATCGTTGCGGTAAACATAAATCCAATGCCTGGAGACAATGCAACTTGTTGGTTTTGTAGTGCAACGGAAACACCGATTGCCTGGAAAGTAGCAAGAAAGACAGTTCCATAACGGGTATATTGCGTAATTTTACGACGCCCTGCCTCACCTTCTTTCTTTAATTCTTTCAGCGACGGAACCACTGCACTCATTAACTGCATAATAATCGATGCAGAAATGTACGGCATAATACCCAAAGCAAATAAACTTAATCGCTCCAGTGCACCGCCCGAAAACATATTGAACATACCTAGAATGGTACTGCTCTGTTGTTCAAAAAACCTCGCCATAGCAGAAGGATCAATACCAGGCACAGGAATAAAAGTACCAATGCGATACACAATCATTGCAAACAACACAAAAAACAAACGTTTGCGTAGTTCAGAAACTTGCCCTAAACCAGCAAGTGAACCCACATTGGCAGGTGCTCGAGACATTATGCTTCGATAACTCCACCAGCTGCTTCAACTGCTTTTCTTGCACCAGCAGTAAAAGTTAAGCCTTTAGTCTTCACAGACTTCTCTATTTTCCCAGACAATATTACTTTTACTTTTTTAGTAACATCTGGAATTAACTTTGCGTCTTTAAGTGCTTCAATATCTACCACTTCTTCGCTTACTAACTCTAATTCATGCAAACGCACTTCAGCAGTTAAACAGGCCTTGCGAGAGCGAAAACCAACTTTAGGAAGACGTCTTTGCAATGGCATTTGTCCGCCTTCAAAACCAACTTTATGGTAGCCACCTGAGCGAGAGTGTTGACCTTTATGTCCGCGACTACATGTCTTACCAGAACCCGAACCAATGCCGCGACCAACACGTTTGCGATTAGGTCGACTGCCATCTGCTGGCCTTAATGTATTTAAATTCATAATTCTATACTTCTTTAATTCTTATCTTGGATTTAAGCTTCTTCCACTTTAAGCATGTAACTAATTTTGTTTATCATGCCGCGGTTTTCTGGAGTATCAATAACACTCACTGGATTATGTATACGACGAATACCAAGACCGCGCGCGCATGCTTTATGAGCAGCCAAACGACCATTCAAACTCTTAACAAGTGTTACTTTTAACTGCTTACTCATATTTATAACTTTATTAACTACTTTAGTAGGCTTATGACAAAACTTCTTCTACTGTCTTACCACGCTTTGCTGCGATGTAATCGGGAGACTGCATATTATTTAAGGCTTCGATAGTTGCTTTAACTACATTAATTGGGTTTCTAGAACCAATACATTTAGATAAAACATTCTTAACACCTACCACTTCAAATACAGCACGCATCGCTCCACCTGCGATAATTCCTGTACCAACTGATGCAGGTTTCATAAATACTTTTGCCGCGCCATGAATGCCAACAATAGGGTAATACAAGGTTCCATCTTTAATCGGCACTTGTTTCATATCTTTACGCGCTTTTTCCATTGCTTTTTGAATAGCTAATGGGACTTCACGAGCTTTACCGTAACCAACTCCCACTTTGCCGTTACCATCTCCTACTACTGTCAACGCAGTAAAACCGAATTGCCGACCACCTTTAACCACCTTGGCTACACGGTTAACGGAAACTAATCTCTCTTCGAGACCGTCAGATATTCTTGCTGGTTCGTTTGCAGCCATATTCTCTTAGACCTAGTTGCTCTTTTATTTTGTATTTAAATTAAAAATTAATTTTCTACTTAGAATTTAAGACCCGCTTCACGCGCTGCATCAGCAAGTGCTTTTACACGCCCGTGATATCTAAACCCTGAACGATCAAAGGCCACTGCCTCAATTCCTTTTTCTTTTGCCCGTTGCGCAATCTTTTCACCAACCGCCTTAGCTGCATCTACATTGCCGCTATATTTAATTGCTTTACGCACTTCTGGTTCTACAGAGGATGCCGCTACCATAGTATGGTCACCAGTTGGCGCAATCACCTGAGCATAAATGTGCTGCGAAGTACGATGAATAGATAAACGATGAACTTTCAACTCAGCAATTTTACTGCGAGTTCTTAATGCTCTACGTAAACGAGATTTTGTTTTATTCATCTTCATAGCAATTTACTACTTCTCTTAACTTTTTTATTTCTACTTACTTATTTCTTTTTAGCTTCTTTACGGACAATACGCTCGTCTGCATATTTAACACCTTTACCTTTGTATGGCTCTGGTGGTCTGAATGCTCTAATTTCTGCAGCTACTTGACCGATTTTCTGTTTATCCGTACCTGTAATCACAACTTCTGTCTGACTTGGCGTCTCTATCTTGATGCCCTCAGGAACTGGATAATCAATAGGGTGTGAAAAACCTAAATTTAAATTTAATGTCTTACCTTTTGCCTGTGCGCGATAACCAACACCCACTAGCTGTAACTTTTTTTCAAAACCAGCGTTTACACCAACAACCAAGTTATTGATCAAAGATCGCATTGTCCCAGCCATAGCAATATTTTTAGTCTTATCAATCTGGATATTTATTTCGTTATCTTTGTGCTCCACACAAACATCATCATGAATATCCATAGTCATCTCGCCCTTTGAACCTTTAACCGCCAAGTGTTGGCCATTAAGTTTTACATCCACTCCTGATGGGATGACTACTGGTTGTTTAGCAATACGTGACATTTGTTTGTTTCTTTAATTATTTAAATTGGATATTTGTTTAAATGGTTACTCAACTGTGCATAGCACTTCGCCACCATGCCCTGCTGTCCGCGCTGCTCGATCACTCATCACACCATTTGATGTAGAAATTATTGCAACACCCATTCCACCGATTATTCGTGGCAACTCATCAACACTCTTATATGTGCGCAGACCAGGTCGACTTACACGCTCTAATTTAGTAATAACAGGTTCGCCCATATAATATTTAAGCGTTACAACAATAGTTGTTTTCACGCCTTCTTTACTTATCGAAAAGTCTTCAATAAAACCTTCTTCTTTAAGAACTTTTGCAATTGCTTGCTTAACATTGGACGAAGGAATATTAACGGTTACCTTATTAGCACCCTGTCCATTACGGATACGCGTTAACATATCGGAAATGGGATCGCTCATACTCATAATATTTCCTTAATCTAATTCTTTTTAATAGTTAATAGTACTTAACGTTTAATTAAACTTTACCAGCTAGCCTTAACCAAACCTGGCACATCACCACGCATAGCAGCTTCTCGCAATTTGTTTCGGCCAAGCCCAAACTTGCGATAATAACCTTTTGGTCGCCCAGTTAATTTACAACGGTTACGCATACGAACTGGGCTAGCATTTCTTGGCATTTTTTGTAACTGCAATACAGCCGCTTCTTTTTCTTCATAACTTGTCGTTGCACTTTTTATTATTGCCTTTAGATCTGCACGTTTTTTCGCACAGCGTTGCACTTCTTTTTCGCGCTTTATATCGCGCGCCACCATTGAAAGCTTAGCCATAAATTTATCTCTTATATTCTCTATTCAGTTACTTTCTAAAAGGAAAACTAAAGGCTTCTAATAAGGCCTTACACTCTTCGTCTGTTCTAGCACTAGTAGTGATGGCAATATCCATTCCACGTAGCGCATCAATTTTATCGTAATCAATCTCAGGGAAAATAATTTGTTCAGTTATTCCAAGACTGTAGTTGCCACGACCATCAAATGCTTTAGCACTCATACCTCTAAAGTCACGGATACGAGGGATCGCGATACTAATTAGACGATCTAAAAATTCATACATGCGTTTTTTGCGCAGCGTGACTTTTACTCCGATTGGATAATCATCTCGTATACTAAAACCGGCAATAGATTTTTTTGCTTTAGTTACAACAACTTTTTGACCTGCAATTTGCTCCATATCAGAAACAACTTTTTCAATTAGTTTTTTATCACGCACCGCTTCACCCACACCTGTATTAAGCGTAATTTTCTCAATATGAGGCACTTGCATAACGTTCTTGAAACTAAACTTTTCCATTAGTTGGTCACGAACAGTTTCATTGTAAAATTCTTGTAAACGAGCCATGTTATTAATCTCTATACGTCAACTACTTCGCCATTTGATTTGAAAAAGCGTACTTTTTTATTGTCTTTAAGTGTCTTATAGCCAATACGGTCGCCTTTATTTGCAGATGGGTTGAAAACCATTACATTAGAAATATCGAGAGGCATTTCACGCTCAACTATTCCTCCAGAAACTCCTGCATTAGGATTAGGCTTTTGATGTTTCTTAGCAATATTGATACTTTCAACAACTACACGTTTATCATTTAGTACTTTTAATACCGTACCACGCCGGCCTTTATCTTTGCCTGCGATAACAATTACATCATCACCTCTACGTATCTTGTGCATGTTATATACTTCTATTTTGTTCTACTTAAATTATCTTTAAACTAATATTTCTTATAGAAGCTCTTGTTATAGAACCTCTGGAGCCAATGAAATAATTTTCATAAATTTTTCTGTTCTTAACTCACGTGTGACAGGTCCAAATATACGTGTACCAATTGGTTGCAATTGAGCATTCAACAATACTGCAGCATTTGAATCAAAGCGGATCAACGACCCATCTGTTCGTCTCACTCCTTTTGCAGTTCTCACTACTACGGCGTTATAGACTTCGCCTTTCTTAACCTTCCCGCGTGGTATGGCATCCTTAATACTTACTTTAATGACATCGCCAATTCTTGCGTAACGCCGGTGTGATCCACCAAGCACCTTGATGCACTGTAGCTTGCGTGCGCCACTATTGTCTGCTGCTTCCAGCTGTGTTTGCATCTGTATCATAACTAGCCCTTATTAAACCTTAGGTTTCAGCACCATGTTCTATGATCTCAACCAAAGCCCATGATTTAGTTTTAGACATAGGCCGACATTCACGTATTGCTACCATGTCACCAATAGAGCATTCATTTTTTTCATCATGCACATGCAATTTTGTAGAACGCCGAATATATTTTTTATATAACGGATGCTTCACTTGACGCTCTAAAAGAACCGTAATGGATTTATCCATCTTGTCACTAACCACCTTGCCCTGCAGTGTTCGTATCTTTTTATCTTCAGACATTCGACACTCTCATAGATAAGATATTTAAATTAAGCATTTGCATATGTAAGTTTCTTTAATTTTATATTGGTAATTATTTTTGAGTTAATTTCTCATTCATAATGGTTTTAACGCGAGCGATATTTTTTTTATTCACCTTAAACTGGTGTACTCGTGTTGCTTGCCCTACACTTCTTTGCATGCGCAAGTTAAATTGCTCTTTGCGTAATTCTAGAAGCTCAGAACCTAGTTCTTTTACTGATTTACTTCTTAACTCTTCAACTTTCATTATCACATTACCCAGTTACATCACGGTTCTGGAAACAAAGGCAGTTTGAATAGGTAATTTTGCGGCAGCTAATTTAAAAGCTTCTCGCGCAATCGTCTCATCCACACCTTCCATTTCATATAACATTTTCCCGGGCTGGATCTTCGCTACCCAATATTCCACGTTACCCTTACCTTTACCTTGTCTAACTTCTAATGGCTTCTTAGTTACAGGCACATCTGGAAAGATTCGAATCCAAATTTTTCCGCCGCGCTTTACATGGCGCGTCATCGCTCGACGTGCAGCCTCAATTTGGCGTGCAGTTACACGACCCCTAGTAACCGCTTTTAGGCCATACTCACCAAAACTAACCTTATTGCCATTAAGCGCTAGACCACGGTTGCGGCCTTTAAACTGTTTGCGAAATTTTGTGCGTTTAGGTTGTAACATGGCTAATAAATATTAATTGGTTTTTTGTTTTGGTTTTTTTGCTGCAGGCTTACTCTTTTCAGCAGTGTCTTCACTTTCTTTTTCGTTAAGATCAAATACGTCACCTTTGTAAATCCAGGTCTTAATTCCAATAATTCCATAGGTGGTTAAAGCTTCCGCAAATCCATAATCTATATTGGCTCGGAGTGTATGAAGCGGTACACGACCTTCGCGATACCATTCACTACGTGCAATTTCAGCACCATTTAAACGTCCACCAACATTTACTTTTACACCCAGTGCACCTAAGCGCATTGCATTACTAACCGCTCTTTTCATCGCACGCCTAAACATAATTCGACGCTCAAGTTGTTGCGCGATACTTTCTGCCACTAACTGCGCATCAATTTCCGGTTTACGTATTTCTTCAATATTAATCTTTACGTTATTTACACTTAAACCAGTTCTGCGTGCCACTTCTTGTCGAAGCGCTTCAATATCTTCACCTTTTTTACCAATAACAATTCCTGGACGAGCCGTATGAATTGTAATAAAGGCTGCTTTAGCAGGACGATCAATTTGAATTCTACTTACTGACGCCTGTGATAATTTCTTCTTTAAATATTCGCGAATTTCCAAATCACTTTGCAAAAAATCTGCATAGTCTTTACCTTCTGCATACCACCTTGATGTCCATTCGGTGGATATTCCTAAACGCATTCCAGTTGGATGTACTTTTTGACCCATGATCTAGCACTTACCTTCGTTTAGATTTAATAATGTAGTGGATTTACGCATATAAATTCTCGATATGTTTAATTTAACTGTCACTTACTTCAACTGTAATGTGACTTGTACGCTTCAATATTTTTGCCGCTCGACCTTTAGCTCGTGCCCTAAAACGCTTATGAGTAGGACCCTCATCTACACATATTTTTGAAATCTTTAGCTCATCAATATCTGCCCCTTCATTATGTTCTGCATTAGCAATTGCAGATTCGAGCACCTTCTTAACTAAAACGGCTCCCTTCTTTTGGCTGAACTTTAAGATCTCCAAAGCGCGATCAACTTTTTGACCTCGAATTTGATCCGCCACTAGACGAGCTTTTTGAGGGGCAATTCTTATAAAGGTTAATTTAGCTGATACTTCCATTACGATTACGCCTTACGATCTCCAGAGTGGCCTTTAAATGTTCGCGTAACTGCAAACTCACCTAGCTTATGACCGACCATATTTTCACTAATTAAAACCGGTACATGCACACGACCGTTATGAACCCCAATTGTCAAACCCACCATATCGGGCACAACCAAAGAACGACGTGACCAGGTTTTAATTGGTTTACGATCATTATTTGCTGCGGCTACTTCAACCTTCTTCATCAAGTGATGATCTATATAAGGTCCTTTACGTAACGATCTTGGCATTTATCTTTCTCTTAAATATTTAATTAATTCTAAAATTTCTAATTTTTATACTTATTTTTTACACTTACTTTTTATTTCGGCGACGCACAATTAATCGATCAGTGCGGTGATTTTTTCTAGTCTTATAACCTTTAGTAGGCATCGCCCATGGTGAAACAGGATGTCTACCACCCGATGTTCTTCCTTCACCACCACCGTGAGGATGATCAACTGGGTTCATTGCAACACCACGAACTGTTGGACGAACACCACGCCAACGTTTTGCACCAGCCTTACCTAATTTACGCAAATTGTGCTCAGCATTGCCGACTTCACCGATCGTCGCTCGACATTCTGATAAAACCTTACGCATTTCACCTGAACGTAAACGCAAGGTTGCATAGTTACCTTCACGCGCAACAATTTGTATTCCAGCACCTGCACTTCTGCCAATTTGCGCGCCTTTACCAGGCTTTAGCTCAATATTGTGTACAATTGTTCCCACAGGTATGTTACGAATTGGTGACGTGTTACCTACTTTAATAGGCACTTGATTGCCTGACACTACTTCGTTATTTACCTCTAACCCTTTAGGCGCAATGATGTANNCGACGCTCACCATCTGAATACTTTAGCAATGCAATATTCGCGCTACGATTAGGGTCATATTCTAATCTTTCAACTTTGGCAATGATCTCATCTTTATTACGCTTGAAATCAATAATGCGGTAACGTTGCTTATGTCCACCACCATGATGTCTTGTAGTAATTCGTCCAGCATTATTCCTGCCACCACTTTTGCGCTTCTCATCTAATAACGGCTTATAAGGACCACCTTGATATAAACCAGGGGTAGTTACCTTAACGACAAATCTTCGCCCCGGGGATGTTGGTTTTGCTTTTTGTAATGCCATAACGTTAAATCTTTATTTACTCGAATCCACCAAAATCAATATCGTGACCTGCTTCTAGTGTCACAATTGCTTTTTTCCAATCCGAACGCTTGCCAGCACGCTGACCAAAACGTTTGTTTTTACCTTTTATATTAATTGTATTAACTGCAGCAACTTTCACATCAAATAATTTTTCTACAGCTTTTTTAATTTCTTGTTTTTTTGCACCACGAATTACTTTAAATACGTGTTGATTATTTTTATCTGCACCGATTGCAGTTTTTTCCGAGATATGAGGGCCAAGCAAAATGGTTAATAAGCGTTCTTGATTCATTGCAACCACTCCTCAATAGCGCCCAAGGCATCTTTGGTGATAATCACATTCTCATACTTAACCAAACTAACTGGATCTAAACCGCCAACTTCTGTTACATCTATATGCGGCAAATTGCGAACAGACAAATACAAATTCTTATCAGCCTCTTCAGTGATAACTAACGCAGAAGAAACCGAAAGCTTGCCTAACAATTCTAAGGCTTGTTTAGTTTTTGGCTCTGATACCGCAAAGTCTTCAACAACATGAATACGCTCTTGGCGCACCAATTCAGAAAACATGGATGCATAAGCAGCACGCACCATCTTCTTATTGATTTTTTGTTTATAATTTCTAGGTCTTGCCGCAAACGTCACACCACCTGAACGCCATATAGGACTATTAGATGTACCTGCACGTGCACGACCTGTACCTTTTTGTCGCCAAGGCTTAGCACCACCACCTCTTACATCACTGCGACTTTTATTTGCCTTAGTACCTTGACGACCACCAGCAAGATAAGCTGTAACCGCTTGGTGTACTAAGTCTTCGTTGTACTCACACGCAAAAATGTCGTCTGACACATCTACTGTAGTTTTAGAATTAGCAAGAGATAGTTTCATGATGATTTATTAAGACTCTGTGTTTTCTTCTGCAGCTGAGTTTTCGTTAACGGGCTCTTCATCTAACGGCAGATTGATCTCACTGGCATTCACAGGCTTAACAATTACATCTCCACCTGGCGCACCAGGAACAGAACCTTTAATTAACAACAAATCTTTATCTGCATCTATCTGAACAACTTCTAAATTTTTTGTGGTCACACGTACGTTACCCATCTGGCCCGCCATTTTTTTACCTTTAAAAACGCGGCCTGGATCTTGACACTGACCGGTAGAACCGTGAGCACGATGCGAAATTGAGTTGCCGTGTGTCGCATCTTGCATATGGAAGTTATGACGTTTAACTGGACCCGCAAAACCTTTACCTTTACTAGTTCCTGCTACAGAAACTTTTTGACCAACCGAAAATAATGCTGCGTTTATTTCTGTACCCACTTTTAACGCATCTGGTACCTCTTGTTCCAACCTGAATTCACGTAGCCCTCTTCCAGCTGCAACACCTGTTTTTGCAAACTGACCCGAAGCAGGTTTATTGATACGCGAAGGTTTTTTATCACCGTAAGTAACCTGTACTGCGTGATAGCCATCTGCTTCAGTAGTTCGCACTTGAGTGATGCGATTGGCGGGCGCATGCACAACCGTTACAGGCACTGATGCACCCGCTTCTGTAAAGATGCGAGTCATGCCTATTTTTTTACCTACTAAACCTAATGACATAATTTTGTATTACTTGCCTGTTAATCTAAGTCAAAACACATTCTCTAGAGCCGTGCACAAAACACATGACCTAGATACATGGTTGATATTGTGATTTCCCTATTCCTGGATAACCAAGGCCCGGCATGAGTTACCTCATAGCCGGGCCGTAGTAAGCCGTGCATTATCACAAAAATCAGCGTGTTAGAAAACCATTTTCTCTACTCAATAAGCTATATTTTTTCAATAAATTGCTACTTTTTTTGACGTTATTACCGTCTATTCTCGTTCGCTACAGTAGGCGACTTAATTCAGCTTGATTTGAACGTCTACACCAGCCGCTAAATCTAGCTTCATCAGTGCGTCGACCGTTTTATCGGTAGGCTCAACAATGTCCATGATGCGCTTGTGTGTGCGAATTTCGTACTGATCTCGAGCATTCTTATCCACATGTGGAGAAACAAGAATCGTAAAGCGCTCCATTTTCGTTGGTAATGGGATAGGGCCTTTCACCCTTGCACCAGTTCGCTTGGCTGTTTCCACGATCTCACTCGCTGAGCGATCAATCAAACGGTGATCAAACGCTTTTAAGCGTATACGTATAGTTTGTCCTGCTGGCATATTCTTTACTCTTCTTTTTTAATAAATACTCTAACGTAACGATTTTTATCTAACTTACTCAGTAGTTATTACTCAATCACCTTAGCGACCACACCTGCACCTACGGTGCGTCCGCCTTCGCGAATCGCAAAGCGTAAGCCTTCATCCATCGCAATCGGGGCAATCATGGTGACGGNNGTGCCTTCCGGTAGTTCACAAGCACCGGTCACATCGGTAGTTCTAAAGTAGAACTGGGGACGGTAGCCGTTGAAGAATGGGGTATGACGTCCACCTTCTTCTTTGCTCAAGATGTAGACTTCGGCTTCGAATTTGGTGTGTGGGTTGATGCTGCCTGGCTTACATAGCACTTGGCCGCGTTCGACTTCTTCGCGCTTGGTGCCACGTAGCAGTACGCCTACGTTGTCGCCGGCTTCGCCGCGATCCAGTAGTTTGCGGAACATTTCTACGCCGGTACAGGTGGTCTTTTCGGTGTCTTTGATGCCGACGATTTCAATTTCGTCGCCTACATTGACGACGCCGCGCTCTATACGACCGGTCACCACGGTGCCGCGTCCTGAGATGGAGAATACGTCTTCCACGGGCATGATGAAGTCGCCTTCGATCGCACGCTCGGGTTCGGGAATGAAGGCATCCATTTCTTCTACTAGTTTGACGATAGACGGTACGCCGATATCGGAGGTGTCGCCTTCGAGGGCTTTTAAGGCTGATCCGATAACGATAGGAGTGTCGTCGCCTGGGAATTCGTAGGTGGACAGTAAATCGCGTATTTCCATTTCTACTAGTTCGAGTAGTTCGGCGTCATCGACTTGGTCGGCTTTGTTCATGTACACGAGGATGTAGGGTACGCCTACTTGGCGAGCCAATAGGATGTGTTCACGCGTTTGGGGCATGGGGCCGTCCGCGGCACTACATACCAGGATGGCACCGTCCATTTGTGCCGCACCCGTGATCATGTTCTTTACGTAATCGGCGTGTCCGGGACAGTCTACGTGAGCATAGTGGCGATTGGTGCTTTCATACTCTACGTGAGCCGTGGCAATGGTGATGCCGCGCTCGCGTTCTTCTGGCGCATTATCAATATCGCCATAGTCTTTGAACTCGCCACCTTGGGCTTCGGCCATCACTTTGGTTAACGCCGCCGTTAAGGTGGTCTTGCCGTGGTCTACGTGACCAATTGTGCCCACATTTACATGCGGCTTATTACGCTCAAACTTCTCTTTGGACATTTTCTTTTACC
>JBOEHC010000104.1:0-4741 GCA_050633765.1 Gammaproteobacteria bacterium | reverse complement strand
TCGCTACCAGCGACCGAGGCCAACGGCCTCGAGAGCGACGTCCGAGTCTTGAATGATGAGCAAGGCAAAGATCTAGGGAGTCGCTACCAGCGACCGAGGCCAACGGCCTCGGGAGCGACGTCCGAGTCCCAACGACTCCGCCAAGTGACGAGCGGAGCGAGGAAATTTGGTGGAGGCGGCGGGAATCGAACCCGCGTCCGCAAATCCTCTGCCGTTGGTACTACATGCTTAGTCGCTCTTTAACTTAGCCCCTATACTCCCGACCGACAGGGCATATAGAGGGGAGCCCAGATTAGTTTTAATGGATCCGCTCTAGACAGACTTCACCACGAGCTTACTAAGGTTACGCCCGGGTCCAGAACCGTAAGCTGAACTGGTCGGACGGCAATAGACTGGTTTTTAAGCAGCTAGAGCGTAGTTGTCATCGTTTGCAACTATAAGTTTGCAGCATTTTTATACGAGGCTAGCTAACATCCTCGGCATGCACCTCAAGTTTCGCAATCCACGTCGAAACCAAGTCGCCCCCATAAGAGACATAAAACAGTGTAATTATACTATATAAACAACCACTTGGGCTGTATCCAGATAGCGCAATTATCTTAATGATTAGACCGCTTGTTTTCGATATGATTCACGCCTTTCTTATACTCATTCGCCAAACTATTAAAGGCACTGCATTTACATGTTGATCATCAACGGAGGTCATGCGTTATCTCAATTTAGAACTGATACTCTCCAGCGCCAACTTGAAAATATAACTGCAAAAATAGAGTGCTTTTCTACAAAGTTTGTACACCTCATTCAAACCACCTGTGACTTAGACAGCCAAGAAAATGAAAAACTTCAGGCATTACTTTCATACTCTTCTGTAAGCACACCTATCGCTAAAACAGATTTACAGATATTTGTTACCCCGCGGTTTGGAACCATTTCACCTTGGTCTTCTAAAGCAACGGATATTGCGCATAACTGCGGTTTAGATGGTGTTGCTCGTATTGAGCGCGGAACGCTTTATGAATTCTCATTAAACAAAGCTCTTGATCAAAGTGAGATAGATCAAATAACAAACCTTTTACATGACCGGATGACGGAATCGGTTTGTTTTGAATTGGAAACCGCTAGCGCTTTGTTTAATGATGAAACTAAACGTGAGTTAATCGAAGTTTCTTTAAATGACAATGCAAAAGAAGCATTACTACGTGCTAACCAAGAAATGGGTTTGGCACTAGCAGATGATGAAATTGATTATTTAATTGAAAAATATGCAGGGCTGGGCCGTAACCCTACCGATGTTGAGTTAATGATGTTTGCACAGGCTAACTCCGAACATTGTCGACATAAAATATTCAATGCTAGTTGGGTTGTTGATGGGCAAACAAAAAATAAAAGTTTGTTTGGCATGATTAAGAACACTTACGAGCATTCACCAGAAGATGTTCTATCTGCATACAGTGACAATGCAGCGGTAATGCAAGGGCGCAACGCCACACGCTTCCATGTTGATCCGAATACACGTCAATATGCATATCATGAGGAAGATGTGCATGTGTTAATGAAAGTTGAAACTCATAACCATCCTACTGCCATTAGTCCTTTCCCAGGTGCGGCGACTGGTTCGGGTGGAGAAATTCGTGATGAAGGTGCAGTAGGTCGTGGTAGCCGACCCAAAGCAGGTCTGTGTGGATTTTCAGTTTCAAATTTACATTTACCAGGAAAATTACAGCCATGGGAATTTGAATATGGCAAACCTGATCGAATTGTTAATGCTCTAGAAATTATGACTGAAGGACCGATTGGGGCAGCTTCATTTAATAATGAGTTTGGCCGGCCCAATCTTCTTGGCTATTTTAGAACGCTAGAACTAGATGCTTCTGAGCAACAAGATTACAGTGATGTTCGTGGGTATCACAAACCCATTATGATTGCTGGTGGCTTAGGTAATGTTAGATCAGAGCACGTATTAAAAGAAAAGTTTCCCAGTGGTACACCTATAGTTGTATTAGGTGGTCCGGCAATGTTAATTGGCCTTGGTGGTGGTGCAGCTTCTTCTATGGCGAGTGGCACAAGTTCTGAAGATTTGGATTTTGCATCCGTTCAACGTGGCAACGCAGAAATGCAACGCAGGTGCCAGGAAGTTATTGAACAGTGCGTAGTACGCGGAGAAGAGAGCCCAATTATTTCTATTCATGATGTAGGAGCAGGAGGGTTATCGAATGCCATTCCTGAACTCATTCATGATGCGAATTTAGGTGGTGAATTTGAATTAAGAAATATTCCCAATGCTGAATCAGGAATGTCGCCGAAAGAAATTTGGTGTAATGAAGCGCAAGAACGATATGTCGTTGCAGTAAATAAAGACAAATTGGAAGTATTTGAACAAATATGTGAGCGTGAACGTTGCCCTTACGCTGTATTAGGCAATAGTACGAAAGAACAACAGCTGGTGTTAGCGGATAGCAGCTTTAAAAATAATCCAATCAATATTCCAATGGATGTTTTGCTTGGCAAGACACCTAAAATGACGCGTGACGTAAAATCAAAATTTAACGTAACGCAAGATATCAACTCTAGCGATATAGTGCTAAGTGAAGCGATTGATAGAGTGTTGCAATTACCATCGGTAGCTTCAAAAAGTTTTTTAATAACCATTGGTGATCGAACCGTTACTGGCATGGTTACACGTGATCAATTCGTAGGTCCTTGGCAAATTCCGGTTGCCGATGTGGCGGTAACGTGTAGTGACTATAAAGGTTATCACGGTGAAGCTATGTCGATGGGTGAGCGGACACCGGTAGCATTATTATCAGGACCTGCTTCAGGGCGCATGGCAATTTGCGAAGCAATTACTAATATACTTGCATCGGATGTTAAACAACTTTCTGATATTCGTTTATCAGCAAACTGGATGGCGCCTGCTGGCCATGACGGCGAAGATGCAAACTTATTTTCAACGGTAAAAGCAGTTGGCGAAGAGTTGTGCCCAGAATTAAATATTGTGATTCCTGTTGGTAAAGATTCATTGTCGATGAAAAGCCACTGGCAAGAAGGTGGTGAAAATAAGTCAGTAACTGCACCTTTGTCGTTAATTATTTCTGCATTCTCTACGGTGGAAGATGTTCGTAAGACCTTAACTCCTGAGCTTAATTTAGAATTAGATAATTCTTGTTTACTATTTGTAGACTTAGGTGCAAAGCAAAACAGACTAGGTGGTTCTGCATTAGCTCAAGTGTATTCGCAATTGGGCGATGTGCCTGCTGATCTTGATCAACCAGCATTAATTAAAGATTTGTTTGCAGCCATAACAGAATTGAAAGCTGAAAATTTACTTCATGCCTATCATGACCGTTCAGATGGTGGCTTGCTAGCGTGTGTCAGCGAGATGAGCTTTGCCAGTCATATTGGAATTGATATCGACTTAGATGGTTTAGGTGATGACATTATAGCAAGCTTGTTTTCAGAAGAAATTGGCGTGGTAATTCAAATCGACAGCAATGAGCTTAATAAAGTTAAAAGTATACTAGGTAAGCATAGTTTGGCTTTTGCTACACATGTTCTAGGTAAACCGAATGATACAAACACCATTAGTATTTCGCATAAAAGTAAAGTCATTTATGAAAACAAATGGTCAGAACTGTTAAGGGTTTGGTCAAGCACGAGTCATGCTATTCAATCGTTACGCGATAACGCTGAATGCGCCGATGAAGAATTAAGAAACACGATTGACGAGAGTAATCCTGGCCTAAGTGCCGAACTCACTTTTGATATTAATGAAGATATTGGTGCGCCATATATAAGTAGCGGTGTACAACCTAAAATTGCTATTTTGCGTGAGCAAGGTGTAAATGGCCATGTGGAAATGGCTGCAGCGTTCGATAAGGCAGGGTTTGATGCAAGGGATGTGCATATGACTGATCTCATTAAACAAAGACAGAAGCTTGAAGATTTTCAGGGTTTAGTAGCATGTGGTGGTTTTTCTTATGGTGATGTATTGGGTGCGGGTGGCGGTTGGGCCAAATCGATCCTCTTTAATAGCTATTTAAAAGACCAGTTCACAAAATTTTTTGCTAACCCCAATATCTTTGCATTGGGTGTGTGCAATGGTTGCCAAATGATGTCACAGCTAAAAGATATCATTCCTGGTGCAGAGCATTGGCCACATTTTGTGCAAAACAAATCGGAACAATTTGAAGCTAGGTTGGTGATGGTAAAAATTAACTCATCTAAATCATTGTTGCTTGAGAGTATGCAGGGTTCAACACTACCCATTGCAGTTGCTCATGGTGAGGGCCGGATAGACGCAACCGAAGATTCTTTGCAGCAACTGAAAAAGCATGGCTTGATAAGCATGAATTACATTAATAATAATCTTCAAGATACTGAAATATATGCATATAATCCAAACGGATCAAAAGGTGGGGCGACAGGATTCTGCAATGAAGACGGGCGTATTACAATCATGATGCCACATCCCGAACGCTTGTTTCGAGCCGTACAATATTCTTGGTGTCCAACTGAATGGCAAGAAAATGGGCCCTGGATGAGGATGTTTAGGAATGCGAGGAAGTTGTTAAGTTGATGTTTTAGTCACGCTGGGTGCATATTTAGCTATTCAACAAATTTATATACAAAATCCATAATAGTTATCTCTAAGCAAAAATGTGGATCAGCGGCATCTTTGTGGACTATTTGCGTCAAAGAAACGTTGCTAGAATGTAATGATTCGTTACTTATTTCAAATAAA
>JBOEHC010000103.1:0-5998 GCA_050633765.1 Gammaproteobacteria bacterium | reverse complement strand
ACGCAGGAGTAGCACTCCCAGCACATATTTGGCTCTATGTTGTAGGCACGACGTGTCGTCGTGTCGATGTGCATGATGTCTGAAGGACAAATATCAACGCAATGTCCACAGCCATCGCAGCGAGTCATATATACAAAAGTAGGCATAATATTTTTCTCTTTAAAAATTCGTAACTTTAAAAAATTTATAATGGTAAAACTAAAAATGGCGCGGAGCTTCGCTCTTGATTCCAAGCCCCATGTTAGGTGGGTTGCTGCCCATATATTCAGGAATATCCGGAAATTTTGCTTGTAAGTCTGGATCCGAAAGATCACCTAGTTCGGGTAGATTTTCATATGAACCGTCTGCCTTGATGCAACGCTTTTGGTACGCCGCTGCGGGTTTGAAAAACATGTGAGCAAATTTAGACCAAAAAACCGAGCAGAACAAAATTGTGCTAGCAACAATGAATAACGCTAGGAAAATCTGATTGAGTACACCACCAGCCGCTAACGTTCCGGACCATAGCAGTGCAAAAGTGCCCATACCAATCAGCCCGAGAATAAATAAGTCACCGCGACCATTAAAGTTGTACCACTTCACTCCCTCAGAAGCGACGTCTACACGGATGAAAAACCAGAACCAGTAACCACCAAGGCAAAGCATGATTGCGCCGATGTGCCACAAAGTCGTCAACCATGTCGGTGCAACTTCGTTTTGAGTGCTGTAACCAAATATCAACCACACCGTCGTTGCAACAAAAACAATAAAACCGTACATCGTTAATAGATGCGATATGCGTCGACGTGTGCTCTTAAATTCGCCTGAGGTTAAAACCTCATTAGCTACTGTCGCAACGGCCATAGATGCTTTCTCTCCGCCACCTAATGTGCGCTTAGCATTCTTTTTTGCTTTTTCTGCATTTTCAAAAAAGTACTTAGCACTCTTTTTATGCATCATATCTAGGATAGTGCCACCAACAACCATGATGAACATAAGTACAATGTACCCTTGGATGATGGTTGGCGAAATTACTGCCGATAGTTCTGCGAAGGGATTGATTGAAAACATTATTTAGGAATTCCGCTAAAGTTATTATTTTGGGGACGCAAGTCTGATAGCTATTCCTTAACAATTCAATATAAATAAAGTTATATCTGTTTCAAGATGCTTTATAGGAGTATTAAGCAAGCTATTAATCTAAATCGAGAATTTGATTAATAACGCAAGCTATTTGTATATTAGCCCACTCTATAGCAGTGAAACTTGAACTACCTTAGTAAGGCTCGCTTACTATTTAATTAGTTTCTATATGGTATTTGTATTGCGCTACCGTGCTTGCGCAAAAGTACTATAAGCATTAGGGTCAATTTTCTTTTAATTCAATAGAACTCTATGGGCGCCAAATCCTTTAAAGCTGAAGACTATTTCGTAGAATCTGAGCCTTATTACGAACCTGTAGGTGATGAAATTGCTGTATTTGAAGCCGCTTATGCAAATCAACTACCAGTATTACTAAAAGGCCCCACCGGCTGCGGCAAAACTCGATTCATGGAATACATGGGCTGGAAAACAAAACGGCCCTTGATAACCGTTTCATGTCACGACGATCTGACAGCTTCAGACCTGGTAGGAAGATACTTAGTCACGGGCGGCGAAACCGTATGGGTTGATGGCCCGTTAGCACGCTCCGTTCGAGCAGGCAGTATTTGTTATCTTGACGAAATTGTTGAGGCGCGCAAAGACACCACCGTAGTCATTCACCCACTTTGCGATGATCGCCGTGTTTTACCCATGGAAAAACTTGGCGAATTGTTAGAGGCACCAAAAGAATTTTGCATGGCCATTTCATATAACCCTGGTTATCAAAGTGTACTTAAGGACCTAAAACAAAGTACTCGGCAACGATTTGTCGCACTAGAATTTGATTATCCGGATGCAAGTGCCGAACAAAAGATTGTTGAAAAAGAAACAGGCGTAGATGCGACTACGGCTAAACTGTTAGTAAAATTTGCGCAGATGACTCGCAATTTAAAAGGTAGTGGCTTAGATGAAGGTGCAAGTACTCGCTTACTGGTTCATGCAGGGAAACTTATCGAAACCGGTGTGAACCCAGTTACTGCATGCTCAAGTAGTATTTCTCAAGCACTCACCGATGATGCGGAAATGCTAACTGCTGTTAATGAATTAAGCTCTTCGGTATTCTAGTCGCTTATAACTCTAACTTTAAAAAAGTACCTTGAGCACTATAAAAGCGCAAAGTAATAAATTGCAAACCAACACGCCACAGTTTGGTACCTTGATTGTAATCTTCTCGACTATTCATAACTCTTGCCACTGCATCTAACATTTGGCTTTTCATCTTTACGATTTGCCCTTCCTGCAAAAAAACCGACGTAACCATTTGTATGCCGTTTAACGATACATCGTGTGTTTGCCCAACATAGGGTACCGCATCCGGCCATTGTGTAAAAAATGTAACCGGCCACTGTTTATCAATGCGCTGAATAATTCGATTATCATCATTCTCAAACATTTGCTTTACGGCAGGAAACAAAGTGCTACCACATTCACTACAAACACAGTCAGCTTCTATGGCTTTTCCAAAATTATGCTCCGCCTTACAAAATGAACAAGACTTCGCAGTATCAACATGCTGATTATATATCGGGCTACTTGTTGATGACTTGGACTTATCTACTGCTTCTGTCGAATCGCTTTTAGTTTCTTCTTCAAGACCAGCATCATACTCAGCCCTTTTCTCAGCATTCGTTAATACTGAATAGGCTTGATTTACAATGGCGGCTTCTTCATGGTCCCCACCAAGGTCTGGATGCATTTTCAAGCGCTGCATCATGGTTCGATAACTGGAACGAATTACTTCCACAGGGGCATCCTGTTGCACATGGAGAATCTGGTAATAATTTCGGTTATTTCTCATACGCCAGTCGTAGATAATTCTTTAAGGTTACAGCTCTCTACAAGACAATTAAGCCAAAGCATTTCATAACTATCGGCAGAACAGACTAGTTCTTTAGGCGATTTTTATACCATTATGCACAACGAGTAATACTATTAGGTGCTTGAAATGGGTCGTCGCATAGCCCAGAATTTAATTACTTAAATTCATAACGATAAGGAAAACTCATGTCTAACGATATAACAAGCAGAAAAGGCGAAGTGGTTGGCCAATGGAATGGGGAAGATGTAAATGATCTTATGAAAGAGTTGGCGCGTATTAAAAAAGAATTAAAAGGTGATCGCGTTGAGCACACCGGCATCCCACACAAAGATCAATTTCCTGAAGACTTTGTAGGTTTCACTGCATACGTAATGTGGGCAGTAGACAAAAAAGATCAATGCTTAACGGGTTCTGGAGCAAACCGCATCGAACCGGTGGCACAAATTCGTGAATTCTATGCCAATGATATTGCTAAAGACGCAATGGGCCGAGCACGCGATTAATTGTTTTATCTGCGTTTGTTGGGATTTATCCCAGCAAACGTAATGTTTTAATTAATTTTTAAACCCGAAATTAATTGATTTAAAGGTGATTCCTCTATCACCTTCACAATGATGGTTTCATCAAGAGGAATATCTCCGACCTGAACACGCGGTACTAGTTCTTCTAAAAACTGAAGCACAAACAACAGTCCTTTTTTTTCTTGTGAGTTTTCATCTAATACAGCCGCTTGAGATTTTAGTGAGGTCACATGGTGAGCAAATTGACTACCCTGTTCCTCTAAGGTCAATTGTTGAAACTCTTCATTAAAATCTACATGGACCTCTCGGTCGCTTGAATCATCATAGCTGATAATTTTATATTTTAATGGCCCTTCAATTTTCATATCTATCCAATTACAAAATTTTATTTTGGTGTAGCGTAAACCTGTGTCCAGTATCTATTCACTTGAGCAACGCCAGTATGAGTATAGAGGGCTGACATCATATTGCTACAGTGCCCCGGGCTACTTAACCAGTCTTTGATTACCTGGTCTATGTTCTTTTGATTATGCGCAATGTTTTCTGCTATAGCACGCCATGAATAATTGGCATCACGCATTCGCTCAACCAAAGTATCGCCATTAGAACTAACGTGTTCTAAAAATTGATATTTAAACATATCTTGAGAATGCTCGTAGGCAGCTTTATTCAAACGATTATCTAATCTTAAAGCAGATGCTGCTGGAAAATAGTTTTTCCCACAATTTCTTGCTTGAGCTCTAGCATTATTAATAGCATTTAGAAATCTAAATTTAAATTCTAGCTCTGTAGATAATTTGTTTTTTATATCGATTTCTTTTGAATTCGATGAGGATGTGCAAGCTTGAAAAAAAACAAAACCTGTTAAGCAAAGCACTAAATAAAAAATCCTCACCATCGCGACTACATATTTATATAGTGTAAAGATCGATAAGTATTGAATTTAAAAGTGCGCCATCTTTTGCGCTTAAACTATGCATACTTTTAAGCTTATAGGTAGTGCTGCGACCACGTAATGCATAAACTTCGTTCATATCCTGACTCCAGCTAGGGACAACAAAGTCCTGTATTGCATCATCAGACTCTTTTCTAACGATAGAATAGTATCGCGCTTGTGGGTGTTCTTGGTAATTTAACCAAGCAATTAAATTATCTGAGCGTCCAGGTATTAAATCAAAATACAAACCTTGCGATCGATATAATTTTTCTACTCCAGGAACCCCATCCACCCAGACCAACAAATTCTCAGAAATTGTTTGCGCATATTCTGCATTCTTTGTTCCCAAATGCGGGCTTGCAATGGTAACCAATGCACTTAGATCATCGCTAGGGTTTTTCACCATGTATAAGCGCGCAACTACGCCGCCAGCTGAATGCCCGGTTAATATAATTTGTTCTTGAGGATGCCGATAGCGAACATACTCTATATATTGATCAAGTTGTTCGGCTTGCTTATCTATGGATTGCTCACTGGCAAGTTCCAAACTGTATACACGTCGCGTGTGACGATCTTCATACTTGTTAGCTGTTAATACGCGCTCTCCATGAATAACCAATACACCAGCATTATGCCAACCTGCAGAGTCTAACTGAGTAACTATTCCAGAGCGATGCCATTCATAACTTGAACCTAAATAACCATGTAGTAATAAAACAGTATCTGCATGAACCACAGAAGAGAAAATTAGTACCAGTAATAAAATTAGCGAACGATAGTATCTCATACTAATAACTTAATACGGTTAATGTAATTATCACTTTGACAATTGCTTTGGTTATTTATAGTTCTTTGAACGGCAAGCTACCAACAAGTTCCTGAATAGATTAACGCTAACAATCTATAGGCATAAAAAAAGCCGGTTGCAATGTTTCCATTACAGCCGGCTTTAGAAACTTTCCTTGTACGTAGTTTCTTCCTTAAATTTTTAGAAAATTGTAGGTAGCAGTAAAACTAGTGACATAGAAATAACAAGACCGGCTGTTTCCATCCATAGTGTAGTAGAGAAATCGCCTATTCTTGTTGATTGTTTGCAAACATACTTTTCAGTTGATAAATACTTATATGGGTTGTGATATGTAGTATTAATATCTGTTTTGTTTACTTTGCTAAAAAAGTTATCCATAACTTTATCCTCATAAAATGGTTTAAATCTTTAATGAGGACAATACTACCTTAATATTAGAGTTTTATAATATTCCAATATAGATAGATTCTTATTAATTTGCTAACTATTTGTATTTATTAATTAATTTTCCTCCCGTACTGATAAACGGTATGCAAGCTATGACACATACATTGGTTTATCTTTATTCAACGCGAGCCAGCCTCTCACAAAGCGATAGATCCACCACATTACTGAAATACATAACAAGGGATAGCCAATGGGCATGCCAATGATTGTAAAAATAAGCGCTGCAGCAAGCGTAGACCAAATCAACCCCCACCAAAATGTGCGTATTTGCCAGCGGAAATGGCTTTCTAATATAGACCCTTTGACATCGCTTTTTTTAAAGTAATTTATAATCACTCCAATCA
>JBOEHC010000102.1:0-9081 GCA_050633765.1 Gammaproteobacteria bacterium | reverse complement strand
GAAGATATGTGGAAATTAAGTTGTTCGCCTGAAAATGCACCAGATAAACCTGCTTATCTAGAAATAGATTTTGAAAAAGGGGATGCAATAAGTATTGATAGAGAAAGACAAACGCCGGCTCAACTACTTACCTTTTTAAATGATATTGCATGCAAGCATGGAGTGGGGCGACAAGATATTGTTGAAAATCGTTATGTAGGCATGAAGTCGCGAGGTTGTTATGAAACCCCGGGTGGTACTATTTTGCTTAAGGCGCATCGTGCCATGGAGTCACTCACCATGGATCGCGAGCTTGCACATCTTAAAGATGAGCTGATGCCGCGTTACGCAAAGTTAATTTACAATGGCTATTGGTGGAGTCCTGAGCGACTGGCTATGCAAGAGTTGATTGATGCAACTCAAGCGAATGTTAGCGGTGCTGTGCGGTTAAAACTGTATAAAGGTAATGTCAGTGTTGTGGGACGCAAGTCTGAAAGCCATAGTTTGTTTGATGCTAATATCGCTACATTCGAAGATGATGAAGGCGCCTATAATCAACAAGATGCAGAGGGTTTTATTAAATTAAATGCACTACGCATGCGTATTGCAGCAAAATCTTCTAGACATCGCAGCTAAATCAATTTAAAACATCAACTATTATTATTATTTTTATAAATCATTATGGCTAAATATCTTACGTTTCTGATTTTATTCGCATTGCTGAGTGGTGGTTGCGCTACTTCGCCTGACTACACGGCAGATGCCAGTGATCCGTGGCAGGGCTTCAACCGTAAGGTCTATAGTTTTAATGATGCGCTAGATCGAGCGATATTAGTACCCGCAGCTACAGGATATCGAGCCATTACACCAGATGTTGCCGAAAAGGGTGTGCATAATTTCTTTTCTAATCTAGGTGATGTTGGCGTTGCGTTTAACAATACCTTGCAGTTCAAGTTTCTTGATGCGGCTTCTGATGTTGGCAGAATTGTCATCAACTCAACCATCGGCTTGCTAGGTTTTATGGATGTTGCTAGTCGCATGGGTTTGGAAAAACATAATGAAGATTTTGGCCAAACCTTGGGTTATTGGGGTATGGGGACCGGTCCATATGTAATGTTGCCATTCTTTGGTCCAAGTAATCTTCGAGATGGCCCAGGTAAAGTAGTGGATTCTTTTATTTATCCGCCAAATTGGGCAGACATTAAAGTTTCAGAACGTAATAGCTTATTTGCTCTAAATTTAGTTAACAGACGTGCTGAATTAATGGTTACAGAAGAAAAAGCCAAAGAATTAAGTAGAGACCGATATGTATTTATACGTGATGCGTATTTGGATAATCGAGAGTTTCTCGTTAATGATGGGCAGCTATCAACTGATAATAGTCTCTATGACGAACTTGAAGACGAATAAGCTTGTTTAGTATGTTGCTGTGGGTAAGTGCGTAGTTTGCAGTAAGTCTGCTGGTCCGTTTCACGAACTGCATAAGTCCTGTCTTTCTGTTTATCAAAATACGCGAAAATGTTTGCACGAAATATTTTCTGAACACATAGAGTCTGCAGAAAACCTATCAGCTATCGTTGTAGATATACATTCCTGTAAACCTACAGATCGCTTTTCACAGTCCCATTTTAAAGAACTAGTGGTTAAGGCCTGGCAGAAGCAGGCAGAACTGGTGGTTAAAAACCCCTCGCTCAATCTTGTCGTAACGAATGCCTTACTTAGTATTGCGGACGAGTTAGATATTACTAACCAAGACGTTGATGACTATTTACTGATTCGTTTATCAAATATTGAACATCTTCATCTTATTCAAAATAAGCAGATTGTTGAAAAATGTTTTACAAGCACTCATGAAGATATTGAATTTAATCAGCACGAGTCCATTGTTTGGGAATTTAAAGATACAACAAAGTCAGAGCAACAGAGATACTCGCAAGATAAGCAATGGACGGTGTTCAATTCGGTGATGAATAGCGTTTTGATTAAAAAACGCTACAAAGAGTTAGCGGTTAAGATTGAAGAATCAGGAACACTGATTGTGACAAATCAAAGTCTTTATTATAAAAATAACAATGATGTTATGCAGACTAAATATTCAGAAATCCATTCGATTACACCAATGAAAAATGGTGTAAGAATTCAAGCAAACATCTCAGGATCAATGCCAGACACGTATGTGACGGGCGATGGTCGTTTTACCTATACCTTGCTGCAATATGCGCAAGGATTAAATGCTTAAAGTTGTTATCCGCCAAACAATCGTTTTATCCAACACATAAATCCACCACCATTTTGTGATGATTGGCTCTGCTTTGTCTCGTTATGAGCTGATTCATAGTGTCGACGAAGAACGGAGTCGGTAGGAATTGCATTGTCCATCGTAGTGTCTCTCGCGATGAGTGGTTGTTATTGTAGATGTTAGTAACTGCTGTTTCAGCAAACCTGCGTTATTCTCTGCCTTCCAGTGTTAGCGGTCAATATAGATAGTTGATTTTGCTTAAATATATTTTCTATTTGATTCTATAGGTATGTTTTAACTCATAATCAATAAACTGCTATTATGAGGGTTCATAAAATAACTAATCATTATTCGATCTTTAGGGAACACGCTAAGTATGAGCATGAATAAGAAAACTATCGAGGTTTTAGCAGGTGGTAGGTATTTTGAAGATACTATTGTTGCAAATGAAGACAACCGAGATACCGAGCTAGAAGGACATGTCCGCAAAATGTTGCATTTGCTAGGTGAAGACCCTGATCGTGAAGGTTTGTTAGATACCCCTAAACGTGTTTCCAAAGCCATGCATTTTCTTACTGGTGGATACCAACTTGGTGTGCAAGATGTAGTGAAGAATGCGTTGTTTGAAGAGCAGTGCGAAGAAATGGTGATTGTTAAAGATGTAGAATTTTATTCACTATGCGAACATCACATGCTTCCATTTTTTGGACGTGCGCATGTTGGGTATTTGCCAAAAAATAAAGTAATTGGTTTAAGTAAAATTGCACGTGTTATCGATGTGTTTGCAAGGCGCTTGCAAGTACAAGAAAGACTCACTACACAAATTGCCAGTGGCTTGATTGAAGTGTTAGATGCACACGGTGTTGCAGTGGTGCTTGAGGCCAGTCACTTCTGTATGGTGATGCGAGGTGTGCAAAAACAAAATAGTAAAACGGTGACCAGTTCTATGTTGGGGGCATTCCGAGATGATTCACGTTCTCGCTCTGAGTTTATGGAACTGATTAGAGATTAGTTTATGTAAGAGTAAATCGTCCATGCGCTAGTATTTTCTACAGCAGACACAAAAAAGGCAGCTTACGCTGCCTTTTTTAATTACTGAGAAAAGAAACTATTAGTCTGTTGATTCAGTTGTTGTCGGTTCTGCAACTTCATCAGAGCGAGTGATCGTTGCTTTGGCTTCTAGCTCATCAACATAGCTTTCAATTTTTTGACGAGTCAAGCTTTGTTGTACATTTTGTTTAACGTCTTCGAAAGCAGGTTGTTCGGTTGAGCGTTTGTCTTCTAATAAAATTACATGCCAACCAAAACGAGTATTTACACCTTCGGCAGAATAGGTTCCTTTGTCCATAACTTTAACGGCATCGGCAAATGCGGGCACCATGGTTTCAGCTTTAAACCAGCCTAAGTCACCACCGCTGGTTGCGGAGGGGCCTTGTGATTTTGCTTTTGCAAGTTCTTCGAAATCTCCGCCCGCATTTAATTCTGCAATCACTGCTTTTGCATCATCTTCTGTCTGCAATAAAATATGTCTTGCTTTGTATTCACTTGTATCGTTCAGACCTAATAAGCGGTCATATTCTGCTTTTAGTTCATCGTCGGTGAATTTTAAATCTGCAAATTTTTCAGTCATTAATGCATTGATTAAAACATTGCTTTCTTGACGTTTGAGCTGCTCCATGATTTCTGGGCGCTGAGGAATGCCTGCACTAATAGCTTCTTGTCGTAAAATTTCTGTTGCAATCATCTCATCGGTAATAGCTTTGTCTGTAAAGGTTTGTTCAGGCTGAGATTCGCGCTTTGCTTTTGCAAACTGTTCAAAATCATTATTAGAAATAGATACGTCATTCACACGCGCAAATTCTCCACTGTCATCAGTAGCAACATTATTTTTCGGTGCTTCTTCTCCTTTGCAACCGTGCAAAAGACTAAAGCAAAACAGAGTGACTACAACGGCTGAGATTGTTTGTTTAAACATGAAAATTCCTTAATAGTTGGGAGTAAATAATTAAATATAAAAATATTGGACAACAAAATTTAATCAGAAAATTAAACCAATAAGTTAAATTATAAAAACTTTATGGCAAGACAAGTTTGAAGGGTTTAACAGTAACTTTTTCATAAACGCCTGCATCAATATAGGGGTCTTCGTCTGCCCATGATTGTGCGGCATTCAATGATTCAAATTCAGCCACAATTAAGCTGCCTGTAAAACCGGCATCTCCGGGGTCATTGCTATCTATTGCAGGGTGTGGTCCGGCAATAATTAGTCGACCTTCATCCTTCAAGGCATTTAGGCGTGCGATATGTTGTTCACGTACAGATAAGCGTTTTTCAAGACTATTATCAACGTCCTGACTAATAAAAGCGTATAGCATAGTAAGTATTCTAATTGATGAATTGAAAATTTATTTGAAGAAAAAATTTAGATTTGCTGAAAATCTTGCAATTTCGATGCGGAGTATAGCAATAAATAGATGAAAAACAGCCTAAAACTAAGCAATAACTCACTAATCACTAGGCTGGTAGCAACCTTGCAGCTATTATAATGCGTTCATACAAATGAGCCAATATTTCGTAATCCATCCTATTACCCCGCAAAAGCGATTGCTGCGCCGTGCAGTGGATATTATTGATCAAGGTGGGCTGATCGCTTACCCCACTGATTCTTGTTATGCCTTGGGTTGCCATATTGGTGACAAGCAGGCAATGGAGAGGATTCGGAAAATACGTAAAGTAGATGACAAACATCATTTTACTTTGGTATGTAGAGATCTTTCAGAATTATCTACTTATGCGATTGTCGAAAATAGTGCATACAGGATAATGAAAAACTGTACGCCTGGTCCTTATACTTTTTTACTAAAGGCTACGCATGAGGTGCCACGTCGTTTGCAAACCCCTAAACGTAAGACGATTGGTCTTAGGGTGCCTGACCATCCCATTGCCTTGCATTTATGTGAAGAGCTTGGGCAGCCACTAATGAGTAGCACACTTATTTTACCTGATCGCGATGAACCATTATCCGACCCACAAGAGATGAGAGAACTGCTTGAGCATCAAGTCGATTTAATTATCGATGGTGGTTACTGTGGCATAGAGGCGACAACAGTTATTGATTTTGTTGATTCAAGCCCATCGATACTGCGGCAAGGTAAGGGTGATGCAAGTTGGTTAAGCGAATAATTGGTTAATTGCTAGTCAATATACTCATTTCGATCATGCAACTTCTCACATACGCTGCGTATAATGGCTGTACTTAATGAACACTATTCAGTCGATTACAATTTGGGCGATACCCGTTTTATTTGCCATTACATTGCATGAGGTGGCGCATGGTTGGGTGGCTAAAAAATTTGGTGACACCACAGCAGAATCATTAGGACGACTCAGTTTTAATCCCATTAAGCACATCGATCCAATGGGAACCATATTAGTCCCTGCAATTTTAATCTTAACAACAGGATATGCATTTGGTTGGGCAAAGCCAGTGCCGGTTAACTTTAGTCACTTAAGAAATCCTAAGAAAGATATGATATGGGTGGCTGCAGCTGGGCCCTTTGCAAATGCCATCATGACAATTTTCTGGGCAATTTTATTATTCATATTTATTGGTGCAGCAAATGAAAATGAACAGTATGCAAAATTTTTCGTATATATGGGGATGGCAGGCATATTCATAAATTTAGTTTTAATGTTTTTAAATCTAATACCTATCCCTCCGCTAGATGGCGGTAGAGTACTATCAGGGCTCGTGCCCAATAAGTTCTCAAAGTTATTAGCAAAATGCGAACCTTATGGTTTGTTTATAATGTTTGGGCTACTATTGCTTGGATTTCTTAATAAATTCGTTTTTTTACCTTCTTTATTAGTTCTATTTTTTATAATGTCAGTTTTAGGGATTCAGCCAGCTGAATTTATTCCCCATCTCGAAGTGATTTTACCTGTTAAAAGCTAAATGAATACAAATCCCTCGCAAAATAATCGCGTGCTTTCGGGTATGCGCCCAACAGGTAAACTACATCTTGGACATTTGCATGGCGTGTTGAATAACTGGTTAGAGTTACAACATACACATGAATGTTTTTTCTTTGTTGCCGATTGGCATGCGCTTACAACTGAGTATGACAATACGCAGATTATTTCCGAAAGTTCTACCGAGATGGTGATTGATTGGTTATCTGCTGGAGTAAGTCCTAGTGCTGCAACGTTGTTTATTCAATCGCATGTTCCGGAGCATGCAGAGTTACACTTATTACTTTCAATGATTACGCCATTGGGTTGGTTGGAACGTGTTCCAACGTATAAAGATCAACAGGAAAAATTAAAAGAGAAAGATTTAGCCACTTATGGATTTTTAGGCTATCCATTACTACAAAGCGCAGATATTTTGGCTTATAAAGCGGGTAGTGTGCCAGTAGGCGAAGACCAAGTAGCGCACGTTGAATTAACGCGTGAAGTGGCGCGTCGGTTTAACTTTATTTATGGCAAAGAGCCTGATTTTGAAGAAAAAGCAAAACTTGCAATTAGCAAAATGGGCAAAAAGAATGCCAAGCTCTATCGCGAACATCGCAAACGCTTTCAAGAGCAAGGTGAACCTGAGGCATTGGAAGTTGCACAAGCATTGTTAGAGTCGCAACAGAACATATCGATTGGTGATAAAGAGCGTTTGTTTGGTTATTTAGAAGGCGAAGGGAAAATTATTTTGCCAGAACCACAGGCTTTATTAACCAAGGCATCGAAGATGCCAGGTATAGATGGGCAAAAAATGTCCAAGTCGTATAAAAATACGATCTCGTTGCGTGAAGATGCAAAATCTGTCGAGAAAAAAATTCGCACCATGCCTACTGATCCTGCTCGCGTGAAACGAACCGACCCGGGGGATCCTGAAAAATGTCCTGTATGGCAATTCCATGAGATATATTCTTCAGAAGATACTCGAAGTTGGGCAAAGGAAGGATGCACAACCGCAGGCATTGGTTGTATTGAATGCAAACAGCCCGTAATTGATGCAGTTGAGTTAGAATTACAACCTATTCGTGAGCGAGCGAATGAATACTTAGAAGATGAAGCTACTGTACAAAGCATTATAAAAGAAGGTAGTGAAGAGGCGCGTGATGTTGCACGTGATACACTAGATGATGTCAGGGAAGCTGTTGGTTTAAGTTAATTTATGTCGGATAACGAAAATACATCACAAGATAATCTTCAAGGTGAGTTACCTTTTGCAGTCGTAAAAGGTGAGCCGATGACGGTTCCTCCGGAAGATTTATATATCCCGCCAGATGCACTAGAAATTTTTCTTGATGCATTTGAAGGCCCTCTAGATTTGCTTTTGTATTTAATTAAGCGTCAAAACTTGGATATTTTGTCCTTGCCTGTATCTCAAATTACTCAGCAATACATGAATTATATTGAGCTGATGAAAGAAATGCGTTTAGAGCTTGCGGCTGAATATCTTGTAATGGCGGCTATGTTGGCAGAAATTAAATCACGATTATTGTTACCTCGACCTATTGAAGAAGATGAAGAGGATGATCCTCGTGCAGAACTGATTCGTCGCTTGCAAGAGTACGAACGATTCAAAAAAGTGGCCGAAGACATTAATGAAATTCCGCGCATGCATCGAGATACGTTTGGTGTTTCGGTTATTCAAGCTGAGTATGAATATGAACGACCTCAGCCGACAGTAGATCTAAAAGATGTAATCGCTGCGTTTCAAGACGTAATGCAACGCGCAAAAATGTTTGCAAGTCATCATATTGATCGCGAACCATTATCTGTGAGAGAAAGAATGTCGCGAATTCTTACCATGCTGAATGTTGAAGACTATGTAGAGTTCAATCAATTTTATGATGTAGAAGAAGGCCGCAGTGGCGTAATTGTAACCTTCTTAGCTATGCTTGAATTAATTAAAGGCCATGTGATTGAGTTAGTGCAATCTGAACCATTTGCACCTATTTATATTAAGCCAGCAGTTAAAGGCCCTGTTGAAAATGATTTGGACGAAGATGACGAGATTAACTAAGAGTAATTATTTAAAGCTATAGAAGACATATTATGAAAGATGGTCAATTGAAAAATATTATTGAAGCTGCACTCATGGCAGCAGATAGCGCACTGAATATAGATCGTCTACTGCAACTGTTTGAGTTAGATGAAGAAAAACCGACACGCGATCAAATTAAAAGTGTATTAAGTACGTTACAAGAAGAATGTGAAGGGCGTGGGGTAGAGTTAAAGCGTGTTGCAAGCGGATATCGTTATCAAACACTTGCTGATGTGCAGCCATGGGTAGCGCGTTTGTGGCAAGAAAAGCCACCACGATATACACGCGCATTGTTAGAGACATTATCTTTAATTGTTTACCGTCAACCAATCACTCGCGGTGAAATTGAGGAAGTGCGTGGCGTAAGTGTGAGCAGCAGTATTATTAAAACGCTTTTAGAAAGAGAGTGGATTAAAGTGGTGGGTCATAAAGAGGTACCAGGACGCCCTGCGCTTTATGGTAGCACTAAACAATTTCTCGATTACTTTAATCTGAAAACTCTTAACGAACTCCCTAGTCTTGCTGAGTTAACCGATTTAGATCAAGAACACCCAGAACTAGACCTAGGTGCACCTGCAGATGGGGATGATCAAGCACAGTTAGGTGTGGTAACCGATTCAGGTGAGATTGAGATTGTAGGACCAAGTGAAACACGTCACTAGGTTATTTTATATTTCGGCAAAAGTGAACGCTCAGTTCGATAAATGATATTTTTCAGATAATTTGTCACTTTTCTTTGCTTGTCCAAAGACAAAATTGTCTGGAACGATTTTGAACATCGTCAGCAATGACGATGGCCCGAAGGGCAAAATACAGG
>JBOEHC010000101.1:0-1768 GCA_050633765.1 Gammaproteobacteria bacterium | reverse complement strand
TATATTCAATAAAACGTAATATCTTTTCACTTCCATGAAAATGCTTTGCCATGGGAACTATTGCATGTTGGTTAATGCCTTTTTTTACTACCATATTTACTTTTACGGGCGAAAGTCCAACAGAATCCGCAATATCAATGGCATCCAACACTTTATCTACATTAAATGAAACATCGCTAATAGCTTTAAAGGTTTCATCATCTAATGCATCTAAACTTATCGTTATACGTTTTAAACCCGCATCTTTAAGTTGCTGCGCTATATTTTCAGTTAACAAGACACCATTAGTAGTGAGACTGATATCTCCAATACCATCAATTTTTGAAAGTTGTTCAATTAATATTGCGATGTTTTTACGCAATAATGGCTCACCACCGGTTAAACGGATTTTCTTAACACCATGTGCCACAAAGACTTTTGAAATACGCGTGATTTCCTCAAAACTGAGTAAGTCATCTCTGCGTAGAAACTCATAATCGGAGTTGAATACTTCTTTCGGCATACAATAGGTACAGCGGAAATTGCAACGATCGGTAACTGATATCCTAAGATCTCGAATAGGACGTGATAGGGTATCTAGGATTTGAGGGTTTTTTTCCATGAAGCAGCTAATAAATATGGGCCTCTATTTTAACGAATAACAGAATTTAAGTAATATCAAAGTATTAGACTGAAGAGATATGAGTGTGCCGCAATCTAAGGTTATATGGCTTATTTTAGGCCCAACCATGGCTTTACTCGTATATTGGCTACTACCTGATCAATATATTGCCAGTAATGGTGAAGCCACCATTTTAACTCATACCGCAAAAGCCACTTTGGCCCTTTTAGTATGGATGGCAGTGTGGTGGTTGACAGAAGCCACGCACATAACAGTGACCGCACTTTTACCCATTGCACTTTTCCCATTATTTAATGTGGCGTCAATAAAAGCTGCAACCGCTCCCTATGCTTCACATATTATTTTTTTATTTTTAGGTGGCTTTATTATTGCGATTGCTATTCAACGTTGGAACTTAGACAAACGTATTGCATTAGGCATCCTAACTCGAATCGGCAATTCACCTTCACGTATTGTAGGTGGCTTCATGCTGGCTACTGCTTTTTTAAGTGCCTTTATTTCTAATACCGCAACCACAGCAATGATGCTGCCTATTGGATTAAGTGTTATTGCTTTATTAACAAATAAGAACGCACATCATAATACTTTTGCTACCTGCATTATGCTAAGTATTGCTTATGCCGCTAATATTGGTGGTATTGCAACGGTTATTGGAACGGCACCTAATTTATTTGTTGCGTCTTTTATAAAAGACTCAATCGATACCTCTTATCAGCAAGACATAAGCTTTTTACAATGGGCAAAAGTGGGCACACCCACTGCATTAATATTACTTCCTATGGCATGGTGGATACTATGCAAAGTTATTTATAAAGTGGATAAAGTTTCATTGCAACATTCTTCCGAATCATTGCTTAAGCAAAAACATTCACTAGGAAAAATGTATTACGAAGAAAAAGCTGTTTGTTGGATATTTATATTTACTATTTCACTTTGGTTAAGCCGTACTTATTTACAAGGAATTAATTTCACTATAAACAATCAAACATATACACCTCTTGCTGGACTCACTGACTCCAGTATTGCAATTTTTTCAGCAATTTTATTATTTCTCATACCAACAAAATCTAGCGAGAACTCATTTATTCTTGAATGGAAAAATCTAAGAGACTTACCTTGGGGCATATTAATACTATTAGGAGGTGG
>JBOEHC010000100.1:0-27669 GCA_050633765.1 Gammaproteobacteria bacterium | reverse complement strand
CCAACACTTGCTCACTGCACATGTGATAACTTTGCATGGTTGCCTCAGTGTAAAAGTAGTTGTGAAGGTGGTGGTTCAGATTTGATTGCAGGATTTAATAAGATACCTTTAAGTACAGAAAGGTGTGTGGTTGAAAAATTCTGGACCAATAATCCATAAGGTTAGAAAGAAACTTTTTAATTAAAAAANNTCTAGTTGTATTTTTTCGCATAGTCTTCATATGAACCATGAAAGCCTATGTGTTCTTTTTTGTTGAATGGCTTAGAGTTATTTTTATTTAGTTTAGTCTGTGAGCCATTACCATATTTTGCTAAATATCCAGCTATGCCACCATGGTAAGAGTCACCAGAAGTCTGTGAAGCATGGTCGCTGGTTTTCGCTTGATATTCATCTATGCTCATTGACGTAGAGCCATGAGCTTGGGTTTTATGGGTAGTGCCCTTGCTTGCTTTTGCCTGCATGGTCTTTTTTGATTTGCTACCACTTAGGTATTCATCAATTCCGCCATGAAAGCCTTGGTGATGAGTAACATTAGCTACTAGTTCAGCGTTACGCTCGTTAGTGGATTGTGCAAGATATTCATTTATATCCATCGAAGTTGCACCAGTCGCTTGGTTGCTTGATGTAGATTTTTTTGCTTTAGTGCTAGAGGGCTTTTTTTTAGCTGCTTTGCCAGCGTGCTCATTGCTTGCCTGTTTATTATCAGCAGTCTCGCCAGCATGTTCATTTGAACTCACTTGTTGCTCAGTTGTTTCAGTAGTGCTTTCTTGCATTAATCTGCGTCGATCATCGATATAAAATCCAGCCAATACGCCAAATATAAAAATGCCAACAATTGGCCAAAGAATTTTTTCAGACAAAGCTGCCATGGTGATAACCTCGTTATGGTTGCGACTAGATTTGCGATGAACCTAGTTCGTTTTAATCAATTAGAATAATTTTGCTAAATTCTAATTCATAATCATAGTCGTTTGATAGCTAATTGATAACTAGTATCGTTATATTTCCCAGATAAATGTGTATTGAGAAAATCTAAATAAAAATTAACCATGCAAGACATCTTACATATTGACATGGATGCCTTTTATGCTGCGGTGGAGCAAAGAGATTTCCCGCATTACCGTAATAAACCTGTGGTTGTAGGTGGAGATCCCGAAAAACGCGGTGTGGTGGCGACTTGTAGTTATGAAGCACGTACGTTTGGTATTCATTCCGCCATGCCGTGTGCACATGCTTTGCGTTTATGTCCACAGGCTATATTTGTGCGACCTCGGTTTGAATTATATCGAGAAATTTCGCAGCAAATTCGCGACATTATGTTTAGCTACACCGATTTAGTAGAACCGCTATCGTTAGATGAAGCGTATTTAGATGTAACGCACAGCAAGCGTAGTTTTGGTTCACCCACCTTGCTGGCAAAAGCGATCAAGAATGAGATTCAAGGGGTGACTAGACTGACTGCATCGGCAGGAATTTCCTATAACAAGTTTCTAGCCAAAATTGCTTCGGATATGAATAAGCCTGACGGTTTGACATTGATTATGGAAAAACAAGGTCCTGATTTTGTAAAGAAACTACCAATTGGAAAATTTCATGGAATAGGGCCTGCAACCGAAACTAAGATGCAAGATTTGGGTATATATACCGGCGAGGACTTACTGGCTTGGAGTCTTGAGGAGCTTAAACCGATATTTGGCAAGATAAGTGATTATTACTATCACGCCTCACGGGGTATCGATGATCGTAAAGTAGTTAGCCATCGGCAACGTAAATCTATTGGCTCGGAGAAAACCTATAACCAAGATGTCGGTGATATAGAAGAGATGCGACTGAGACTAAAAAAGCTTGCTGAAGAAGTGTGGCAAGATCTATCTGACAAAAATATGACCGCTCGAACCATTACGGTAAAAGTGAAGTTTGATAATTTTGTTCAAGTTACTCGAGCGGCAACGCTTGCCAATGATATTAATAAACTTGAGGATATTTACGCACCTCTGCCTGAGTTACTCGATAAAGCCGAGGTAAAAGGTAGGCGGGTACGATTATTGGGGGTTTCTGTCTCTAAATTAACCTTGTTAGCGCAAGCAGATGAAGAGCAACTCTCTCTTCTATAAAGATTTCTTGACGATAACCTCTTAGCGAAATAATCCAGCAAATATTTGTATGGTTTTTATACGTTTTTTACAGACAGTAATTACCTTTATTATTTTAATGTAATAGGTAAATCAATGTGCTAGAAAAGTGCAATAATTTGCTGCGTTATATAGGTAGACCCATATTGTAGACAATGGGGCCATGTAGTAATGTTAAATTCATAAGGAAGTGACACATCTTATATGTCACATCATCAATCTACTCGTTAGTGCCTGAAGGCTCAGTAATTTAAGAGTAGCGAATTCGAGTAGTCTTGGAGGAGATTCAAAACATGCAGACCGATAAAATTAAAGCGCCTGAAGGGCATTCTGTACACCACGTAACTTGCCCGCATGATTGTCCTGATTCATGTTCAATGTTGGTAACCAAAGATGATTCAACAGGTAAAGCGGTGCGTGTGCAAGGTGATCCCACTCATCCGATTACTCGCGGTTATTTATGTAACAAGGTGAATCATTATCTTGATTTGGTTTATAACGAAAATCGTGTTCTGTACCCTCACAAGCGTGTTGGACCAAAAGGTCCTGGTGCTAAATTCGAACGCATCAGTTGGGACGAAGCCTTAGAAACAATTACTGATAACTTTAAAAGTGTGATCAGTGAATATGGAAGTGCAGCGGTTCAGCCGTACTCATATTCTGGAACCATGGGGATGGTGGGTTACTGGACCATGGACTATCGCTTCTGGAACAAAATGCAAGCGGCTGGATTAGTTCAGTCGATATGTATTTACGCAGCCATGTGGGCTGATCTACATACTTACGGATTAGCGCACTCGAATATGTCTGTGCATGAAGCCGCACAAGAAGCAGACTTAATGATTTTATGGGGTGCAAATTTAGTAAGCACCGGTGTACATGCGATTCCATTTATTCGTGAAGCCAAAGAACGTGGCATGAAGTTGATCGTGATCGATCCACGAGTAACACGCACCACGATGATGGCGGACTGGCATATTCAACCTAAGCCAGGCACTGATGGTGCACTAGCATTAGGTATGATGAAAGTGATCGTTGATGCAGGCAAACATGATCTTGAATTCTTGAAAGAGCAAACCAATGGTTGGGAAGCATTAATAGAAACTAAACTTCCTGATTATCCATTAGATAAAGTAGAGCAAATTACCGGTGTTCCTGCAGCGGATATCGAAAAGTTAGCGTTGGAATATGCATCAACCAAGAAAACATGTATTCGCGCAAACTACGGATTAAATCGTCACCAGAATGCTGGTCAAATGTGTCGATCAATTTTGGTCCTTCCATGTATAACGGGTGCATGGCGTGAAGCATGTGGTGGAGTAAGTTTTGGAACTTTGAATGAAATGTGGTTCCGATGCATGAGTGATGCATTACATCGCCCTGATTTAGGAAAGCGTAAACGTGCCGTCAACATGGTGCAGATAGGTCGTGCACTATCGGAAAATATTGGTGCAGATGGTGAACAACTTGATCCACCGATTAAAAGTATATTTGTCTATAACTCAGATCCTGCCAACTGCGCACCAAACACTAATGCAGTACGTAACGGCTTTATGCGCGATGACCTATTTGTGGCGGTACATGAAACCTTCTGGACAGACACTTGTAATTATGCCGATGTTGTTATCCCTGCAGATACACAATTAGAACGCATGGATATGGTAGCTACTTATGGCAACTGGTATTTCACTATGAATAAACCTGTGATTGAACCACTAGGCGAAAGTGTACGTAACTCAGAATTGTTCCGTATGTTAGCTAAAAAGATGGATTACGTTGAAGAAGGTGATAATGCTTTCACGCAAACAGATGAAGAGATTATTCGCGATGTATTGTGTGACCAAGGCGAATCTAATTTGTTGATGGAAGGCATTAAATACGAAGATTTTGAAAATAAAGGTTTTGTTCGAGCTAATACTAGTACTGAAAGCAGAAACTTTATGAAAAATGGTTGGCCGACACCTTCAGGAAAAATTGATATCTGGTGTGAAGCGCTTAAAGAAGAAGGTATTGATCCACTACCTTCATATGTGCCTGAAATTGAAGGACAGGAAGACCCTAAGCGTAAAAAGTATCCATTGCAGATATTAAGTAGTGCATCGCATTACTTTATAGGGGATTCATTCCAATCAGTGCCTCGCTTACAGGCTATGATGTCAAGGCCAACTGTTGAACTTAATCCAAATGAAGCTAAAAAGCGCGGATTGGAAGACGGTGACTTATGTCGTTTATATAATGACCGAGGTGAGACCTTTGCGTATCTAGTGATTATTGAAGGTCACGTTGATGGTATTTGTTCTACACAGAAACAGTTCAAAGGTAGTAACACGCCAGGAGGTGTAAATGTTAATGCCTTGAATACTGAAATGCTAACGGACTTTGGAACCAGCCCAACGTTCTACTCTGTTCTTTGTGAAATAGAAAAGGCCAGTGAAGATATGCGTAAAAAAGCCTTGCTTAAAGAGTGGGGTGGTAAAAAAGGCTATGTACAAAAATGGCGTGATGATCCACAAAACCAAGGTGTAAAAGCAAGTGATGAAGAAATTCTCGCATTTGCAGAAAAAAGACATCCGGGTATTTTTTAGCTGAGTTGCTGAAATTGATAGGGAACAAAAGACCAATAAGAATTATATGAGGAGCACATAAAATAATGGCAACGGCACAAAAAAACTTTCACGATCCGTTCGATAACTATATTAGGACCTTACCAGAGCCAAACCGTGATATTCAAACTAAACGCGTAACGGTAAATCAGGGAATTATTAGCAGCGTAGAAAATTTAACTTACGATACTTATAAAGTTGTAATTAGATGTAATGAAGACGCAAAGCAAATTGTCTTTNNTACGGTGCCGGGTTGCAGAAAACCCCGATCTTATTCATTCGCACTTGCACAAGAAAATGAAAATAAAAATGAATATTCATTTTTCATTCGACTTGTCCATGGCGGTAAGCTCTCTAGTTGGATTGCTCAAGAAAATCGAGAAGGTGAGCACGTAAAAATCTCTGGGCCGCTCGGTAAGTTTGGTTTAGATGCAAGCAATAAAACCATGGTCTGTATTGCAGGTGGTAGTGGCATGAGTGCAATCAATGCAATAGTTGAGCACGCTTGTAATGAGCAATTAGCAAGAGATTGTTATTTTTTCTATGGTGCAAGAACGCAAGCCGACCTATATTTGCAAGAAGAAATGCAAGAAATAGAACGCAAGTGGAACAAGAGTAATACTTTTAAGTTCATTCCTGTGTTATCAGAAGAGGCAGAAGATAGTGATTGGGATGGTCCGCGTGGTTTTGTAACTGATTACTTCAAGAACGAATATCTAAGCAAAGGTGTCGTGTCTGTTGATAATATGAAGGCATTTTTTTGTGGCCCACCTGTAATGATTGATTTAGGTGTAGAGGCACTGCAAGAAGCGGGTTTGGCTGAAAGTGATATTTATTTTGATAAATTTGAAGATGCACGATCTCCGGCACCAGTGGTTGATAATACTAAGTGTGTGCTGTGCGACGAGTGCTTAATGGTAAAGCCAACACCAAATTGTTTAGTAGAGGCTACAAACTTTGTTACTAACGGTGATGGGAAAGTTTCGAATTTTGAGCGTGTTCAGCCAGCGAAAACCTCTGGTTTATACTACAACTCACTGTTCATTGACGAGAATGAGTGTATTCGTTGTTTTGCTTGTGTTGAGGCATGCCCGCATGAAGCAATATCTGTAGATTATCCAAAGACGCCTAAGACATTAAGAAAATATAGTTGAGGGATGAAGGTTAAGCATATTAACGAATCGGAAATTGAAATTGATATAATGAAACTAAGAGCTGCTATCGGGATCTCAATAGCAGCTTTTTTTATGCATATAATTGATGGGAATTTAATCCTAACTGTTCCGGTCTAATTTTTTAGTCATTTTTTCAATATAGTTGGAGTCATAAACTATGTATTTAATGCATTCATGGAAAACGACAATTTTTGTTGTGCTTGTTACGATCCTAACTTACTCAGTTGGGATACAAATGGGCAACGCATCCTCTCAGAAAGTGCAAAAGCCTGTGGTTGAAGAAGTGGGTGAGCTGAGTGATGAAGAACTGCTAAAAATGGAGAAAGAACTTCAGAAGCCTATTAAAGAATCTGGCCGTTTTACAGAGGGAGTATTGTGGCAAATTGAAAAAGATAAGGAATTTATTGGTTATATATTTGGCACTATCCATATGAATGATAAGCGCGTAAATGAGGTACGTAAAAACATCATTGGTAAGTTTGATGAAATGACAAGTTTTGCAATGGAGTCATTCCCTAGTGACCATTACTGGAATCCATATCATGGCGGCCAAATGATTAAGGGTGATATGACTTTGCCTAAAGGCCAAACTTTAGAAAAGCTGGTTGGAAAGGATCTGTATTCACGTGTAGAAGAGGTATTGTTAGATCTAGGCTTGGATAAAGAAACAATTTTACATCTCAAGCCTTGGGCGGCAATGCGAAGCTTTGCGGTTAAGGCAGAAAATACAGAAGACTTAATATTAGACTATGAATTGCTAGATCGTGCTGCTGCACAAAAGAAAGATCTTTATCAAGTAGAAAGTATCGAAGAATTTTTGGTAACTTTTTACGCAATGCCTCAAGATGTGCAAATAAAGTTACTTGAGTTTACAGTCAATAGTTATAACGAAATGCGTAATACGATTAATTTGATGCTAGAAGCTTATTTAGAAGAAGATTTAACAAAAATGTATCAAATTAGTACAAGTTTTATTCCTAATAAGCCTGAGAATGAACGTTATCGAGAGACTTATTTAAAGCATGTGGTTAAAAATAGAAATGTTGTAATGGAGCACTATATGCGTAAACCTATGCGTGAGAAGAAAACTTTTATTGCTATAGGGGCTTTGCATTTGTACGGCGACCAAGGTGTGCTAGCGTTAATGGAAAAGGATGGCTATCAAGTAAAAAGGATACCAGTAAGTGAAATTATCGATGAGTCGTAGCTTGTTTGTTAATTCAACAGATTAAATTTTCTACTAAATGTTTTATTGTAAAGAATCATTCATATCATTATTACTGTTAGCAATATTTTGTTCGAATGCTCACGCAGAGGACTTGCGCTATGTTACAGATGAGCTCGAAGTTACATTGCATCGAAGCATGAGTTTAAGTAGTGAGATTATTGCGAATTTAAAAAGTGGCACACCTGTGCGGGTATTAAAAACTAACCGTGAAGAAGGGTATGTGATGGTTGCTACTAAGAATGAAAAAGTTGGTTGGATGTTGGAGGGCGATTTAATGGATGAGCCTGCAGGGCGTGAGCAATATTTATCTTTGAAGAGTGAATATGATAAATTGAAAGCAGACTTTGATGCCCAAGTTAAAGAACGTACAAGTGTGTTATCTACCGAGCTTTCTCGAGTTAAGAATGCTGCAAAACGACCTCTAGAATTGCAGCAAGAAAATCAAAAACTGAAAAATATTCTAGAAGAAGAGCGAGCACAGGTAGAAATAATTAAACAAGAAAATCGTGAGTTCAAATCAATTTATAAAGATCGGAAATGGTTTGCTACGGGGGCAATTACGGCTATCGGTAGCTTGCTATTAGGTTTGGTTCTCACCAAAGTACCTTGGCGTCGGCGTAAAAGTTGGGGTGAGCTATAAAGCTCGTAGCATGTTCCTGAGATTATTTATTGAAAGAACTTTAGTTAAAATAATGCTGAACTAATACGTTAAGAGTCTTGCATTATGGTTTTTAATGTTTTTGCTTGATTAATCATCAATTCTAGTGAAGATTCATCAGGTAATGTTTTCACACGATTTTGAGCTTGGTTGCTAGTAGATAATTTGCTATATAATGCGCCTGCGCTTTGTTGGCCTAAGTCTTGTGCAGAATCAATCCCTGCATATACCATTAGTTCTGAGAATTGGCCTTCAATGCCATTTATACGCATCAGATCAGACATGCTAGCCCACTTGTGTACAACAAAGTCTTCAATGCCTATATGTTCAGCAACATCAATGCGACCATTCATATTGCAGCATTTATTAAGTAGCTGCTCGGTAGTAGAAATGCCTATGTCACGGAGCTTTTTGCCATAACTTTTTCCAATACCTTCGACTTCTTCAACTTCATAACTGGATTGCTCAGCGATTGAGATCATAGAAGCTGCTGTACCTGCAGCAGCTGGTATGTTGACTTCTTCGAGTTTGCGTGAGTAGTCACGCTCTTTGTTATCTAGTTTGAGCTGCCAACTTGCATCAAGATCATTCAATTTACTTCGGCATGATGACTTGCCTAGCCACCAACCAATCAAGGCGCCGAGTAATGCTGCAAGGAGTAAACATAACCACATTTGTTGAATTAAATAGCTCATCGTTGAAGCCCCTCTATGTTAAATTCTATTCTTCTATTTTTTGCTAAGCCTTCTGGTGTTTCATTATCGGCGATTGGATTGCTTTCACCATAGCCTACGGCTGATAATCTGCTTGCTTCAACACCATTATTAATTAAGAAACTCATAACAGAAGATGCGCGTTCTTGACTAAGTTGCAGGTTGTATTCATCGCGGCCGCGGGAATCAGTATGTCCAGCAATCTCAATGTTAGCCTCAGGGCACTGCTTAGTTACTTCAATTAAATCTCGCAGTAATGCGTTGCTTGATGTGTCTATGTCAGCGCTGTTAGTGGCAAAGCTAATTTTTTTGTGGCTCAACAATTCATCGAAGTCTTGTTGGCAGGTATATTCAGGTAATGGTTCTTGTTTAAGCCTTGGTTCAAGTTCTGGTTTAGGCTTTGCTAAAGATTCTTGTACCACTTCTTTTTGTTCAGGCTCATCTATTAGTTCTTTTGCTGACTCTGGAGTTGTTTTATCGACGACCTCGGGGCCAGTGATAGTTAATTGATTATCAACTGTATTGACTCCACGAACATTTCTAACATATTGCTCAGCTTGTTGGCTAATCTCTTCATTAGCTACAGCACCAGTTAGAATAATATCTCTTCCATCGGTATGTATGCCGATACTTTCTACGCCGTGAGTGGCTAATGTTGCATGAGTGCGAGTATCGATGTCGTTTTGAATACTAGGGCTGTGTTTGTAAATGCAAAAATAACCAAGGATTGCTAGCAGCACTAAACCTAGCAAAATGATTAATAATTTATTCATTCGAGTACTCCACTACCTTATTTTTAATATTTGTAATGTAAACATCGAAAATTTAAATCGCATACAAAACAATGTCTTTAGGAAATAGAATACAGGCTAACGTATACATTATTTATTTGCAATAATTAACTATTGCTAAAAAAATAACTCTTTTCACTTAAGGTAAAAAACTTTTGTCAGAATAATTTTCTGCTTTAATTATACATAGGGCATAAAGAGATAAGCTTCTCCAAAACATACTGTCGAAAATATATTTTGGGGAAGCCACTCTCTCTTTAGCGCATTCTTTTCTTTCTGGCGTAGTGCTTTATTGGTTTTAATATGCCTGCCACCTTTTCGCAACAAAGGATGATTGTGAAAAGGGTTACGCATGGTGTTTTTTATTGCCATATTCTTTGGCAAGTTAATTTTACGGGTCATATTTTCTCCTTATTTACATTGATAGAATTTACTAGGCTGCCTCCTTAATTAAAGTGCCTTCTTGTATAGCTAAATTAATGTAATTCATAAAATAAATAGTAGAACTTTCAGCTTCTAATGCTTCATCATGCATGGTATTTAATGGTATCGGAAAACTGTATACCATTTCACTATAAGGCACAGTTAAGGCGTAATACGCTACGCCATTTTCACAACGAAGATATTTAGCTTTACTATTTACAATTTCTTCTATATTCATATATCACCTATGTTTAATTTATTAAAGCTGCATAAGTAAAAATTTATGCAGCTTTAGTTTTGTCTAATTTCTCATCTAACTTTTTGGCATGTGCTTTGATATATGGGTAGAAACGGTTTACACGATCTTCACTTAGAAATACCGACTGACCAGAACCTTTGATAGGTACAGGAAATTTAAAACCACTTTCTGTGCGATACCATAGTTTTCCTGAAAGGAAAAACATAAAGCGTACGCTTTCATTGTTTTGTATCACTTTATCTACGTTCATCTTTAACCTCCTTATGGTTATATTGTTAGACCCTCTAGTTGGGCTATCAAGAATGATTCATAGAAAATAATCTATGAATCATTCTTAAATTCTTTGCTAATAAATTATGGGCAATAAAAAACCCCGAAGTTCACACTACCGGGGTTTTTATTTCTGTCCGGAAGGTGAACTGCACCTTCCTTTTGTATTAGAAGGTTTGTTAGCTAATAATTTTCATCTGTTTACTGTTCATTTCTATATTCTTACTTACATACTGCATCATGCTAAACGTTGCATGTATAGCACGCAGATATATCACCATCGTGTGGCAAGGTTGTTTGAAAACAATTTGTATTAAATTTTTCATCGGCCGCGAACTATACTCTTTAAAATCTTTATTGCAATAACTTTGTTAATCGTTAATGAGTAAAATAATACCGTTTATCTACCATTAATAGAGTTAGCGAAATTTCTTTTCGCATGCTCTACGAATTCGAATTACCGCATCTACACTTTCTACTCCGACCATGTGTTCTAACAAGCATTCGTTATATCTACGCTCATCACTCATAATGCTTTTACTAAGGCCTGAGCCGTAATTCTCCTCGCATGCTTCAGCAATAAATCGGCTTGCTACATCAAGTTTTGCATGATCTAAATGATCAAGCAGACAATCTTCATATTCATAGCGATTTTTTTTCGCATTAACAATATTTAGAGGTATAAACCCTATAAATACTATGGATAAAAGCAGCATGCCTAAATATCTCATTTAAGTTGGAGTAATAAAGAGGTGGTAAGTTCCGTAATCGAGACCGTCTGCAAACCAGTCCATGGATATATTCGGCAATATGGCTGGATTGCTGGGGCTTACAGGTCTCTAATTTTAAGTCGAATGAACTCCTGCATTACCTGATAGCCATCTCGTGCATCATCCTTTCTAAGCTGATGAGCAACGTGAAGCCAAGTGATGCTTTCTGATTTAGGTAGATTCTTGTTGAGAGCAGTTAGTATATTTCTACTATGGTCAATTCGAACTGCATTGCGGTGTAATTCATTTACTTTGCGATGCTTGAGCATGCTTTTGGAAAAACTGCTTTCACTTATATAAAAAGTTAATGCATAGAACTTGTTACTTGTGGTCGCAAATTCAAATTCATAGGTTTTATGAAACGGAGTGCGGCTTGTAAACTCATTTACTTTATTTAAAGTGGATGGCGAAATATCAGCCTGGATATCAGAATACTTAGCTTGTTGTTTAAAGTGTTGAATAGTACTGCAACTAGTACATAGCAATACAGTTAGCCAAATAAATAAAATTTTATGAAAACACATATTATTCATACAGGCTGTGACATGGTTAATATAAAACCCTTTTTCTAGTTAAGGTTAAATATTTATATTCTCGTAAAATTAATCACATTTTAGTGTAAGCGAAATGTCTAGTTCGCTAGTGGAACGAGTAATGAAGAGAATAATTTACCAGATTAATGGTAAATAAAGAGAGGTGTAATTATTAATAAGTTTAATAATCAATTTTAATTATAATTTTTAGTATCGCTAATCAAGAATTTCAGTGTTTGTGCCAATTTCTATGTAAGAATACAAAAAATCTGCAAGAGGTTTTTTATTTCCTGAATATATGTACTCAAGTTCTACCAGTGTAGAAATTCTGTCTTCAGTAGAAGGGTGAGTATTTAAAAAGCTTGTAATTTCGTTTGTACTGTTTTCTTCAGTGTTTATATATTGAAAAAATTCAGCAGCACCGGATGCATGGCCGTAATATTTTATTAACAGTTCATATGCAAAGATATCAGAGTCTGTTTCTTGTTGACGACTAAAAGCAAGATTAGTAATGGATGCAGTATTACCTAAAAAATATTGTAAAAAATTTGAACCATCAGCACCAAGGATAGCCAGTAGAAATAAAGATACTACTAAACCTCTACCGGAACTTCTCAACGGGTGGCGCTCATAATGATGAGCCATTTCATGCGCCAGAATCATGCTTAAGCCATTTTCAGATTCGATGGATGAAAACAAACCTTTAGTGATAATAATATGCCCACCAGGAATTGCAAAAGCATTGGCATCAGAGATATCCGCTATTTCAACTTGAAATTGATGTTTTGCATATTTCTCACCTGCTGCAGTGTGTAATTCGTCTACTAGGTTTTGAACATACTGTTGAGTTTGGATGCCCAGTTCGCTGTTATCAGTGGCGAAAGGCATTAGATACATTCCCTCTTTGCTGAATATATCTTGTTCATATTCAACCGGAATATATTTAACTAAATGATCTGCAATTAATCCTAATATCACTATAATAATAACTACTACACCTATGGTTCCCGCAGTTAATATAAAGAAAGATTTCAACGGATGTTCGTCAGTTACATTTATTCCCTCGGGTGGTTGAGCGGGAGTGTATTTCACTAAATTTTTTGTTCTATTTTGTTGCTAATTGATTGCCCAAGTGAAATAGCAGTGCCATAAGCAAGTACTTCTACCGCTCCTACACTATTGCGTCGTTTACTGTTTTTACTAATTGAAGCGGTTTCTACACGGGCATTTAATACTACAAATGCATTGCTTAATGCCGCCTGTTCTTTCATTCGTAATATTGCTTCCCTTCGCGCTCGATCTAATAAAGCTTCATATTGAGTGACTCTTCCGCCAAATAACATTTTCAGAGACGCTACAAATTTCTTGAAAAAATCAATAGATATGACCGCATTGCCTGCAACTAGCTGAGCATTTAATTCATGATGATGGATAGCGGGTGGCGCTTTCATGGTAACGACAGGAACATGTAGTGAAGTCTTCTCTCTTGCGATGATTGATTTGAAATGTTTTTTTTCAGCGCGTTGTCCAAAAAAGTAACCAAATATTAATAAAACCAACAGTACAATAATTTCCATTATTCTGTGCCTCTATAAATCAATTTTTACTGCTGTTCCATATGCATAGAGTTCAGCTGCACCCTGTGCAACAGAAGATGTGCTATAACGAACATTCACAATTGCGTTAGCACCCATAGATTGAGCTTGTTGAATCATTCTATCGGTAGCTTCTTGTCTGGATTCTGCTAACAATTCTGTATATGCACCAAGTTCGCCGCCAAAAATATTTTTTAAGCCAGCAAGAAAATCTTTTCCAACATGCTTGGCTCTAATCGTATTGCCTTGTACTAAACCATAGTGTTGCATAATCTTCTTACCTGGGACTTGTTCTAAATTGGTCAACAACATTGAATTCCTCTCAGTAGTTTTAGTGATTAGTGATGTTAAGTATCTATGAAATCATTATAACTGTCACAATTTATTCAATTAGAATAAATACACCTGTCTGTTATCATTTATATATAACTAGATTTGGAAATTCTGGTTGTTAGTAAGACTCTAAAAAATAAATTTAGGAAAATAGGCATGAAAGCTTGGAAATTAGTACTGTTCATTTTTATCTGGGGTATAAATGTACTAATGTTGCATCACTTTTTGGATGTTTCTAGCAAGCTTAGCATTTTTATATTTTTAGCAGGTTTTATGTTATTGCTAAGATTTAGAAATAAAGCCTCCATCAGTGCGATTCCTATCTTGCTGCTTGTGGCGATGTTGGCTTGGTTATCAACGATTCAAGCTAGCAATAATCGAGATTGGCTAACCGAAGTATCGATACTGCCTACTATAAAATTTGATGAGGATATTGCAACGATCGAAAAATTTCGTAATTTTATTTGGCAAGGAATTGATAATAGCGATTTGAACTGGGAAACACGCTCCTACAACTTAAGTCAACTAAAAAATCTTTCTCTAATTGTTGTGCCATTTCATGATTCAAAATATATGGCGCATACGATGCTTTCATTTGGTTTTGAAAATCAAGACAATGTGATCGTTTCAGTTGAAACGAGAAAAGAAAAGCAGGAAGAATATAGTTTAATAGCTGGAGCATTGCGACAACTAGAACTTATATACATCTTTGGTTCAGAGCGAGATTTGCTCACGCTACGTGCGGTGCACCGTGGCGCAAAAATTCATTTTTATCCTATTAAGGCTGATGCAGATTTTATAACTTCTTTATTCAAAGACTTAGCTCAATCAGCAAATACCTTGCATCAAAAACCACAGTTTTATCGTACTCTGCGAGATAATTGCACCACTACTTTGGTTGAGCACATAGATCGACATTACCAAGATAAAATTGGCCTGCGTATAGAAACGATATTCCCAGCAAAAGCAGCGGAGCTCCTATACGAATTTGATCGAATGGATACTAATTTGTCATACCAGCAAGCTTATGAGGCTTCACGTATAGATCAGTTTGTCAAAAAATATCAACATGAGGAAAAATTTTCTTCCAAACTACATGCTGAAACCAGTATGGCCTATGCTTCGCAGTAATCGCTGTATCACCTCTTGACGATATGGAATTAGTCACTAGCTCTTATATAATGTCTACTGAACTTATAAAAATAATCTACTATGAAAAAAATTGTTATTGCACCTGATTCTTTTAAGGGAAATCTCACTTCACTACAAGTAGCCACGTGCCTTGAAAAAGGTATTAAACGTGTATTGCCTAAAGCTAAATGCGTTAAAGTGCCTATGGCTGATGGAGGTGAAGGAACAGTTCAATCCTTGGTCGACGCTGCAAAAGGCAAGCTTGTTTCCAAGCGGGTTAAAGGCCCTGCTGGAAAACTAGTCAGCGCAAAATATGGATGGCTAGCTAAAGATAAAACTGCAGTCATTGAGATGGCCGAAGCATCTGGTTTGCCACTTGTAAAAGGTAGAGAGAAGAATCCTCTCAAGACAACTTCTTATGGCACAGGCCAATTAATTTTAGATGCGATTAATAAAGGTGCGAAAAAAATTATCATTGGTATCGGTGGTTCTGCTACCAATGATGGTGGGGTGGGCATGGCGCAAGCGCTAGGTGTTCGATTTTTAAATGCCAATGATAAGGAAATTAAAGAACTTGGTTCAGGTGGTATGCTGGCTAAAGTTGCCAGCATAGATGCACATGCTATAGATCCGAGAATTGCAAAGACAAAAATTATTGTTGCTTGTGATGTTGAAAATCCTTTGTTTGGTAAAAAGGGTGCGTCACATGTATTTGGTCCACAAAAGGGTGCTACGCCTAAAATGGTGTTGCAGTTGGACGAGAATTTAAAGCAACTAAGTAAATTAATGAAACGTGACCTTAAAAAAGATGTAGGTCGCATGCCAGGAGCAGGTGCAGCAGGCGGCTTAGGTGCAGGTTTGGTTGCATTTGCAGATGCGAAACTTGAGAGTGGAATTAATATTGTGTTGCAAGCGACTAATCTTGCAAAATATATTAAAGGTGCAGATCTAGTTCTTACAGGCGAGGGGCGTGTTGATTTTCAAACAGCCTTTGGTAAAACGCCATCAGGCGTTGCGAAAGCGGCTAAACAACACAATGTACCGGTTATAGCAATTGGCGGTGCATTATCCGATGATGCCAGACAAGTTTTTGATCATGGTATTGATGGTATCGAAAGTGCTGCAGCGAAAGATATGAGTTTAGAGCAGGCGATATTAAATTCTAAACAAGATCTTGCCAACGCTGCTGAGCGAGTTATTCGAATGATACTAATCGGTAAAAATATGGCTACGAAGAAGTAGGCAATACATAAAGCTTAATCACTAAAGCTTAGTTTCAGTTCTTCAAAAGTATTTTTAGGCAGGCCGCGATTTTTTATAAATTGCTGCTTAAAATCGTTTTTAGCCTGTTCTCGATGCTCAATGCATGTTCTAGTCTTTGTTTCATTTTCTAATACTCCACAGCCTATCTGTGGCGTATATTGCTTGAGAAAAGCAACCTCAAAGTCATGCATTAATTTTTGTCTTACTGAGTAATCTTCATCGTCCAATTGATTTTCAACCAGATTATTTTGTATAGAAATAGGGTCATTGCTAAGTTCCGTACGTTGAGAAGATAAGTAAAAGCCAGACATAAAGACCGCAATAACGATGATCCAAGGGAATATTGATTTAGTGGTCGTCTGCTTCATGGCGACATCATGCAATATGAAAACATGTTGCGATCACAGCACCCGATAAATGGGTGGGCTTAGCTTAGGGGCTGTAGATTTTTGTCAAAAATAATTTGATTAGTTTTTGATGCCCTTATCAGTCATGACTAACCAAGCATTAAATCTAGCTTGTTCAATAATATTTGAGTTATCGGTGTTGTTAGAAACTAAGCGTCGATCAGAATTTTTTCTGCGATCTTCCTCGCCATGTAAGCGTCGGTCACCGCTAGCTCTTCGTTCTTGAAAATGAGCCATGCTCTCTCCTCTAGTTGAGCAGTACTAGAGTTCACTATATAGCGTGCGAGGTAAAGAAACGCTGAAATAAATGGTTTAAAAAAGCAGACGAACGGCAAATTTAATATTGTTCAGAATTGATGCTTATACTGCCTGTGCATAGCATGGAACTTGGTTTTCAATGTATCGTATATATAAAAAAAGGGCCTATTAATTAGACCCTTAGGTTTCTAATTAAATCTGATGATTATTCAGTAGTGCTTTGCTTGGCTTCACCAGATAAAAATTTAACGATTTCTTCACCATGCATGCGTGCAATATCATCTTGACTTCCAACAGCCATAACATTGTAACTGCTGACTTCTGAAGATCCCAATACTTTGCCGCCATCAGGAGAATAAACTTTAACTGTTGAATCAATCCCGTCTTTTCCAGCTAAAATACCAAACATCATGCGCGTCATGCCTTTTCTCATTCTGTATTTATTGACTGAAACGCTAATTTTTTTACCGCTTTCTTGGTCATAGATAGAACGTTCTTGTAAACCTTGCTTTATATATGATTCAACAGCGTTGATAAAATGTTCTGGTGCTTTAGTGTCGTTGTTCTTAATTTCAATTTCACCGAAGGTTTTAACTTCAGCTACAGTTGGTGCTTCAAGTGGTTGAGTAATATTGGTAGAGCTGGCGCAGCCTCCAATCAGTAGTGCAAGGATTGTAAGTAGTAATATGGTTTTATTCATGGAGAATCCCCTAAGATTAAATTTTTATATAACCAGAGGAAATTTAAATGAACTAATTATCTCAACAAGAGTGCAGCAGATGAGCTATCAAAAACAGCGGCTGAAGTAGGCAGATTTAGATATCTTTATATTTGAATATCTATTCTAGATCCGACTCTAATAAGAGGTAGGTAGAGAGCAGATTATTTTAGTATGACAAAGAAAAGTAATCTGCTGAAAAATTACTGCTTAGGCTGAACCACTAATTAATTCGTAGAAAAATCTATTGTGCTCGACTACTAGGGGAAACAGGAGTAGGTAGCTGGCTTTCGCCCATTAAATAACTATCTACTGCATGTGCAGCTGAGCGTCCTTCTGCTATGGCCCAAACAATTAAGCTTTGTCCTCTTTGCATATCGCCAGCTGTGAAAACACCTTCTACATTGGTCATCCAGTTTTCATCGCACATTACATTGCCTCGTGCATCAAGCTCAACACTTAGTTGTTCTAACATGCCAGGTTTTTCAGGGCCAACAAAGCCCATTGCCAATAAAGCTAGATCACAGGGCAAGGTTTGTTCACTGCCTGCAACTTCTTCGAAGCTGATACGGCCGTTGTCGTTTTTCATTTCAACTGTTACCAGTTCCAGTGCTTTAATATTGCCATTTCCATCATCTATAAAGCGTTTAGTAGAAACAGAGTAAACACGCTCTACACCTTCTTCATGGGCAGATGCAGTTCGGAAAACCCTCGGCCATTCTGGCCATGGATTATCAGCTTCACGAGCTTCAGGTGGTTTAGGCATGATTTCTAGTTGGTGTACTGATTTTGCACCTTGACGGTTAGAGGTGCCTAGGCAATCTGCTCCGGTATCACCTCCACCAATAATAACGACGTGCTTGCCTTCTGCGCTAATAAAATTATCTGGTTTTGAATCACCTTCGCAGAGTCTGTTTTGCATCGGTAAAAATTCCATCGCTTGATGAATACCTTTTAACTCACGACCATCAGCAGGTAAATCACGTGCCGCGCACGCTCCACCGGTTAATATTAATGCATCAAAATCATTTCGAAGCTCTTCAACTGAAATATTATCGCCAACATGTGCATTGGTTTTGAACTGTATATCTTCAGCTTGCATTTGCTCAAGACGGCGATCAATCACACGTTTTTCCATCTTAAATTCTGGAATACCATAACGTAGCAATCCACCTATTCGATCTGCACGCTCAAATACCGTAACGTCGTGTCCTACGCGTGCAAGTTGTTGTGCAGCAGCTAGACCAGCAGGGCCAGAGCCTACAATTGCAATTTTTTTACCAGTTTTCTTGTTAGCAATTTGCGGTTGTACCCAACCATTCTCAAATGCTTTATCGATAATAGTGAGCTCTACACCTTTGATGGTGACGGGGTCATCATTAATGCCTAATACACATGATCCTTCGCATGGAGCAGGGCAAAGTGTGCCCGTAAATTCTGGGAAGTTATTGGTAGCGTGTAATCGTTGAATTGCATCTTGCCATTGATCACGGTAGACCAAATCATTCCAATCGGGAATTAAATTACCAAGTGGGCAGCCTTGATGGCAAAATGGAATACCACAATCCATACATCGAGCCGCTTGATCTTGCAGTGGGTTAATATCCCACGGAGCCATAACTTGTTTCCAATCCTTTAGGCGAACTTCAACCGAGCGATACGGTTGTTTCGCTCGTGTATATTCCATAAATCCTGTTACTTTAGCCATGTGAAAGTTCCGTCATAATTTCAAAATCCATAATATTATTTTATTATCCGTGTGCGGCTTCCATTACTGCCTCATCCACTGAGGTTCCTTCAGCTTTTGCTTTTTCCATGGCATTTAATACACGTTTGTAATCCTTTGGCATTACTTTAATAAATTTATTTTGATATTCGTTCCAGTTATCTAAAATATTTTCGGCAACACTGCTTTTGGTGTACTCATGATGATTAGTAAGCAAATCTTTAACCACTTGTTTGTCTTCGCTATTTAAATCATCTAAATCAACCATATCCAGGTTGCATAAAATTTTAAATTCTTCTTTGTCAGTCAATACATAAGCTTCCCCACCTGACATGCCGGCTGCAAAGTTGCGGCCAGTAGGTCCGATGACGACGACACGTCCCCCAGTCATGTATTCACAACCGTGATCACCAATACCTTCAACAACGGTATGCACACCACTATTACGCACGCAAAAACGTTCGCCAGCCATGCCGCGTATATAGGCTTCGCCGGATGTAGCTCCGTATAACAATACGTTGCCAACAATAATATTTTCTTCCGCTACAAATGTAGATTTACTAGAAGGGTAAACAATAATCTTGCCGCCAGACAAACCTTTGCCTAAGTAGTCATTCGCATCACCTTCTAACGTCATGGTTACGCCTTTAGGAACAAATGCACCAAAGCTCATACCCGCAGAACCATGGAAATGGGCTTGCACAGTGTCTCCTGGTAAACCTGGTGCACCATGTTGTTTGGTAATGTGGTATCCCAAAATGGTGCCAACTGAGCGGTGAATGTTTTTTACTTCAAGCGAAACTTCAACTGGCTTGCTGCTATCAATAGCATCTTTACATTGCGGTACTAATTGAGTCACATCTAAAGATTGATCAAGGCCATGGTCTTGTTGTGTAGTGCAATAAGACTTGGTATTCATTGGATTACTTGGTTCATGCAATATGCTGCTGAAGTCAAGTCCATGCGCTTTCCAATGATCCACGGCATGATTCACATCTAAGTGTTTCACTTGGCCGATCATTTCATCAACGGTTCTAAAGCCAAGTTTCGCCATGTATTCACGTACTTCTTCAGCGATAAACTTAAAGAAATTTTCAACAAACTCAGGTTGTCCTGCAAACTTTTTTGTTAGCTCAGGGTTCTGAGTGGCCACACCAACTGGGCAAGTATTAAGATGGCACACACGCATCATAATGCAGCCCATTACTACTAATGGTGCAGTAGAGAATCCAAATTCCTCGGCACCGAGTAATGCTGCAACGATTACATCGCGTCCGGTTTTTAATTGCCCATCTGTTTGTACGACGATGCGATCACGCAGGCCATTCATCATGAGTACTTGCTGAGTTTCTGCTAAGCCTAATTCCCAAGGAAGACCGGCATGCTTAAGAGAGCTCATCGGTGATGCACCTGTTCCACCATCGTAGCCAGAAACGAGGACTACATCAGAGTGTGCTTTTGCAACACCTGCCGCAACCGTGCCGACACCAACTTCTGCAACCAGTTTTACGTGTATGCGTGCTTCAGGGTTTGAGTTTTTCAAATCGTGAATAAGCTGAGCTAAGTCTTCAATCGAATAAATATCATGATGAGGTGGTGGAGAAATTAAACCAACGCCAGGAGTAGAGCCGCGTACTTTCGCAATCCACGGATATACTTTCGTTCCAGGAAGCTGACCACCTTCCCCAGGCTTTGCGCCTTGTGCCATTTTTATTTGAATATCATCAGCATTGACTAAGTATTCACTGGTTACACCGAAGCGCCCAGATGCCACTTGTTTAATAGAGCTTCTTCTTGAATCACCATTTGTATCGGGTGTGAAACGGTCAGGATCTTCACCGCCTTCACCAGTATTGGATTTACCACCAATGCGGTTCATGGCGATAGCTAAGGTCTCATGCGCTTGTTTACTGATGGAGCCATATGACATGGCGCCAGTAGAAAAGCGCTTCATAATATTTTCTATCGGTTCAACTTCTTCTATAGGTATGGCTGTATTTGCAAATTTGAAATCAAACAAACCACGCAAGGTCGCCAGATGTTCATTTTGAACATTTACCTTGTCAGTATATTCTTTAAAAATGCTGTATTGCCCAGAGCGAGTTGAGTGCTGTAATTTGAAAACGGTATCTGGATTAAATAGGTGATATTCACCATCACGACGCCATTGATATTCACCACCCCAATCCAAATCAGGACGTTTAGCAGGCCGGTCAGGAAATGCATTGTGGTGACGAATACTCATCTCACGCGCAACTTCTTCTAAGCCAATGCCGCCAATGCGGGATGCTGTCCAGGTGAAATACTGGTCTACAAAATCTTTATTAAGGCCGATGGCTTCAAACACTTGCGCGCCACGGTAAGATTGCACAGTAGAGATGCCCATCTTTGCCATGGTCTTGGTTAAACCTTTGTTAATGGCTTTAATGTAATTTTTAACGGCTTGTTCAATAGGCATGTCAGGTAAATGACCTTTGCCAATCATGTCGCCTAGTGACTCAAGCGCAAGATAAGGATTAATTGCACCTATGCCATAGCCAATTAAAACTGCAATATGATGTACTTCACGTGGCTCGCCTGATTCAAGTATTAAACCAATCTTGGTGCGTGCGCCAGTACGAATTAAATGATGATGTACGCCTGCAGTGGCGAGTAGTGCAGGAATTGCAGCGAATTCCTGTGTAATACCACGGTCAGATAGAATGATATTGGTATAACCTTCCGCGATAGCATTATCTACTTGACTGCATACATCTTTAAGGGCTTTATCTAAGCCCGTGCCGGCATCTGCTACGCGATAAACAATAGATACGGTCTTAGAGGACAAACCCGTAACATCTACTTCACGAATTCGTGCTAATTCATCATCAGTTAGAATAGGTGAAGATATTTTTATTTGTCTACAACTTTCAGGTTGAGCATCAAGTAAGTTTTTCTCAGGTCCAACCGTCGTGGCTACTTGAGTGACAAGTTCTTCACGAATACCGTCTAAAGGAGGATTCGTCACTTGTGCAAACAATTGTTTGAAGTAATCGTAAAGTAACCGTGAACGATTTGATAACACTGCCAGTGCGGTATCCGTGCCCATCGAACCTGTTGGTTCTAAACCATTGGCTGCCATAGGTGCCATCAACACACGTAAATCTTCGTGTGTATAACCAAAAGCTTGTTGACGTTGTAGTAAGGTTTCTTTATTGCCTGCATAGGATTGTTTAGATGCAGGCAAATCTTCTAATGCAACAAGATTATCTTTAAGCCATTGCTCATAAGGATGTTGTTGCGCAAATTCTTTTTTGATTTCTTCATCATCAATGATGCGACCCTGCTTAGTATCAACCATAAAGATTCGTCCGGGATGCAAACGATCTTTAATCAAAACATTCTCTTCAGGAATATCTAACACGCCTACTTCAGAAGCCATGACTACCATGTCATCTTTAGTTACGTAATAACGCGATGGACGTAAACCGTTACGGTCTAATACGGCACCCATTACATTACCATCGGTAAACGCAATGGAAGCTGGGCCATCCCAAGGCTCCATTAAGCATGCATGATATTCATAAAATGCTTTGCGAGCAGGATCCATAGTTTCATGTCCACTCCAAGCTTCTGGGATCATCATTAGCACGGCGTGGGAGAGTGGGCGCCCACTCATGTGCAAGAATTCCATTACATTGTCGAACGTAGCTGAGTCACTACCACCTTCTAAAACAATAGGAAATAATTTTTCTAAATCGTCACCGAATAAATCTGATTTGCATAATGGTTCACGTGCGCGCATCCAGTTGGCATTGCCGCGTGCAGTATTTATTTCGCCGTTATGCGCAACATAACGAAACGGATGAGCGAGCTCCCAAGCGGGGAAGGTGTTGGTTGAAAAACGTTGGTGTACTAAAGCCATAGCCGATTCAAAATCAGGCTCGGAAACATCTGGGAACATAGGCTCAAACTGAGAGCCTGTAAGCATGCCTTTATATATGCAGGTGCGATGCGAGAGCGAAGGAATATAAAAATGCTCTCGTTCCGAAAGTTCTACATTATTATAAATAGTATGTTCAATACGTTTGCGAATAACATAAAGTTTGCGTTCAAAAGAGTCTTCATCTTTTATATCTACGCTACGTGCAATAAAAATTTGCTTGAAGGTAGGTTCTCCAGCTTTGGCCATTGAGCCAAGTGAAGATGAATCTATTGGAACATCGCGCCAACCTAAAATTTGTTGACCTTCTTCTTGAATAATTTTGTGGAGTTCATCTATACAGTGTTTTTGCTGCGTTGCATCATTGGGTAAAAACACCATGCCTGCGCCATATTGGCCATACTCAGGTAGCTCGATTTCAATTTCTTTGCAGACACGAAGAAAAAATTTATGCGGTAATTGGGTAAGCATACCAACGCCATCACCCGTATTTTCTTCGCAACCACATGCACCGCGATGAATTAGGTTTTTAAGAATGGTAACTGCGTTGTCTACAATTTTGTGCGATTGTCGACCTTTTATATCGACAACGAATCCTACGCCACAAGAGTCATGCTCATAAGCAGGATCGTATAAACCTTGCTCGGATTGCTCCGAATTTGATTTGTTAGGGGTGGGCTTATTAAAAATTCTCATCTCGACTCAAAAACCTAGGTGTATTTTTATACTTATATATTAGTTGTTTTGCCCGTAAATCTATCTACTACAAAAGAGTAACTTTTAATCTGATATTTGAGCAAAAGTTGAGCTAGTTGCTATGCAAAACATGCGGATAGCTCGAGAGTGTTTAAACAAACGGCCGCGAATTATAGAGGAGTCCGGACGATTCCTCTAATAACCATTAGAAATATACTGTTATGGCTCCAAAATAGTCGCCAAGCGGGATTTTATGTCTTGCTAAGAAATAGTGCGCCGAGAATCAAGATAACTGTAGCTGCTTGGAGACCTATGCGAATCCACATAAATCGTTCACCAAAATCATTATCAAGTGAACCGCCAATACCCATCGATAATAAGCCTAAGCCTAGCGCTGCTATGGTTGCGAGTAATGCCAGTATTATTAGTATTGTTAGCATAGTGTTCCTTCCTCACATTTTGAGTAGAAATATTATGCCATGGCATAGTGCGTAAATGCCTGTAATCAGTATAGATAAGGTACAAATCGGTGAGATTTTTTTTGATATTCTGCGTAAGCCACGAATCTCATAAGTAAAAGTTTTTCTTCTATATTAGCTTTATTTATAACTGTGAGCATAACCATCGAAACGCCAATCACGTTAATCCAGTGATAATTATATAGCGCGACCCCTATCATCATGATTAACAAGCTTATATACATTGGGTGTCGAATAAAACGATAAGGGCCAGTGGTAATTAGTTTGGCGTGCTGTTTAATTTCAGGATAGACGCTGAAATTACCAATTTTGTTATGACAGAGCGTTTGGATACCGAATGCTGCTCCTAGTGCACTAGCCATTAACCAGAGCGGACTGCCAGAGTTTTTAAGATTTACAGGATAACAACTACAAGCGATGCCACTGAATTGCAGAATAACTAACAGGTGGTTAAAAAAAGAATGTTTGCTAAGAAATTTTCTCAATTAGAAATTCAATGTGGGTTTGCACTAAAAATTATGTTTTCGTCATGTTCTGGGGATGATGACTCTGTAGCCATACTATTAAAGTCAAATAAGCTGGTGTCTAATAAATGACTGCTAGTTATATTTTGCATGGAGCGAAAAATATTGCCTACACGGTCAGGAGATTGTTGGTCCCATTCAGTAAGCATGCTTTTAATGCGAGCACGCTCGAGATTGGGTTGAGATCCACATAAGTTACATGGAATGATAGGAAATTCTTTTCGCTCAGAATAGTTAGCAATGTCTTTTTCTCGACAATAAACTAATGGTCGTATAACGATATTGCGTTTATCGTCACTGACTAATTTTGGTGGCATGGTTTTAAGGCGTGAACCATGAAACATATTCATAAACATGGTTTCTACTACATCATCCATGTGATGGCCTAATGCGATTTTCGTGGCACCTAAATCTTTTGCAGTGTTGTAAAGAATCCCACGGCGCAAGCGTGAACATAAGGAACAAGTAGTTTTTCCAGGAGCTATCTTCTCTTTAACAATGCTGTAAGTGTCTTGTTCTACTATTCGATAATCAATCTTCAGATCTTCTAAATAATTCGGTAAAACATGTTCAGGGAAACCAGGTTGTTTTTGGTCAAGATTTACAGCTATTAATTCAAAATCTACTGGTGCGACTAATTGCAGGCCTAATAACATGTCCAGTAATGTATAAGAATCTTTACCGCCAGATAAGCAAACCATAATGCGATCACCATCTTCAATCATATGATAATCAGTAATGGCTTTGCCAACTTGTCGCCTAAGCTTTTTTTGTAGTTTGATAAATCGTTGTGATGACATCATTACATTCTACTTGAAAATGAAAAAATTATTTTTCAGTTTCTTGATTGTGTTCTAAATCATTATCAATATTATTCCAAGCATCGCCAATATTAGGGTCTTCTTCGTCTTGGTTTTCCCAAGAGTAACGCTTTGTTGGTGGAATGGGGTCATATTTTCGGAGTAATACTGCGCAGATAGCACCGAGGCCGCCACCCCAAAGATGAGTTTCGAATGATATGCCCGATTGGTGCGGGAATATTCCCCATATCATTGTTCCGTATAAAAAGAACACCAGTAACGAAAGTGTTATAGCAAGCTGGTCTCTGCGTAAAATGCCAACGATAAATATAAATGCCATGAATCCATAAGTTAGGCCGCTAGCACCAAAGTGATAAACCGGTCTAGCAGTAAACCACACACCAAGTTCAGCTAGGATCCAAACTGAAGCTAATACAATCCAATATGAACGTGGGTATCCATATAATAGTGCGGTGCCAAGGATGAGTAATGCAGGGGTATTGGAAATTAGGTGCTCAAAAGAGGCGTGAATGAGAGGTGCAGTAATGATTCCTACTAAGCCAAAAAAGTTTTGAGGGTGCAATCCAAATTTATAAAATTCTAGCCCTGAAAAGTGTTTTACAATTTCGATAAACCATAAAATTATCGTGAAGCTAAGTGCAATGAAAAAAGCCTTTTTTAGTCTCAGCACATCTTTAGGTGAAGAGTGAGTAGAAGGAATGCTAAGCATTTAACAGAACAAGTTAGGGCAACTCTAGACCTGAAGATTTCACGTTAATTTCACTAAGTTGCTGGTTGTCAAAATCTAATTGTAAAGACCAAAATATTTTACCCTTGTCATCATAGGTTACATTCCAGCTATCGGATGAGAGCAGCCTGTTTCTATAGTTCGGTGTGTTGTTGCGTAAATCTATCATTCCATCGTCAGAGTTGTTTCCAGAGTTGCTTTGAGTAGAAATATAAAATGCTTGTAGATCATGCAATCTATCAATGACTATTTCTTTTTTATCGCCGATATTTAAATTTTTAAAGCTTCCGCTTTGCAAGGTCTGGCTTTTGATTTGATTAATTAGGTCTTTAGTTTTTTTGCTAGCGAATTCATAGAACAATTTTACCGCATTGTTTTTAATTTCATCTATCTCGGAATCTTTGTGGTAGTGATGTAAACCTAAAGCTCCATCAATTTTTGCTGTTTTTGCGCCGCTCTTGTGTAATGGAAAATCTGCTGCACTATTGGAATTAGGACCATATGGCCAGTAAGCATTGGCTCTATAGGTTTTTGCATTGCTGCGTATTAGTTCTACAAATTCGTTTGACGACATACCTGAAGGGGGTGTTATGAGTTGATGGGTAACATCTGATTTATCTTTGTTTAGAAATGCATCTCGATCAGCTATATAGGTTGAACTGCCCGAGTTCTCAGGGTCATATTGAAATGCAAAACCTTGTAGTGAATATTGATTTTTAATAGAAGCGTCAGTGTAGTTCCCACATTCATGAATAAAAGTTCCACAATGTTTAAATTTATCCGTCCAAGTAAGATTTCGGCAGGCTAAGGTAGTACAAAGTTCTACATTATTCTCTTTTTTCTCTTCAGTTTGGGTTGCGCAAGAGTGAATTACAGCAATAGCTAATATCAGCATGGTGTACTTCAAGGGATAGATGAGAATTCTTTGCATAGCGAATATTATATTCACAGTTTAAATTAGGTTCATGTAAAAAGAAGTTTGGCTGGGCTAGATTACATTAGTTTTGGAAATAATCATTCTTAGCGTAATTTCCGCACTCTGAATTTACGACCTTTAATTTTACCCTCAGAGAGTACTTTAAAAGCTTGCTTGGCAATAGGTCGCTCAATAGCCACATAAGAATAATGGTCAAAAATATCAATTTTACCAATTTGCTTTCCAGGCAAAGTGGTGTTTGCGGTCAGTGCGCCTAAAATATCACCTGCGCGAACCTTTTCTTTGCGTCCCCCATTGATATTCAAGGTAACCATAGGCGGGTTAAGTTTAAAGTTTTCTCGCTTCTTAAGTGTTGAAGGCTTTTCTATTTTGATAGGACTGTTTTGATAGTCTTCAATAGCATTAACTTTACGAATTTCTGAAGGCATAAATAAACTCAGTGCCAAGCCGTCACTTTCTGCACGACCTGTGCGACCAATACGATGTATATGTACTTCTGGATCGGGGGAGACCTCGAAAACAATTACGGCATCTAAGGCTTTAATATCTAAGCCACGTGCCGCGACATCTGTAGCAA